>JAFGEY010000235.1 GCA_016931365.1 Anaerolineae bacterium | reverse complement strand
GCTCGGGATCGAGGATCATCACGCCGTCGCCCGAGTTTTCAATGATCGCGTCGAGGCGGCGTTTTTCCTGGGCGATTTGTGAATAAAGCCTGGCGTTGTGCACGGCAATGGCTGCTTGCCCGGCGAAGGAGAGCAGTACCCGCCGGTCAGAGGCGGAGAACGCCGCGCCGTCGCGACGAAAGACATAGATCACCCCCACCAGGCGGTTGCCGATCACCATCGGCAGTCCGACCACCTGCCGAAATACAATTCCCACTGTGCGCGCGATTTCGTTAAGGCGACTTTGCACATTGGGGATCGTCCATCGCTGGGGGTCTTGGGCATCTTCGGCAGGGATATCCTGAAATATAGGTTCGAGCAATGGCCAAATCTGGGTGGGCAGGCCATAGCTGGCGGTGATCTGGTAGCTGCTGTCCGGCTGGACGAGCGCAACCAGCCCGCCCTGCCCGCCAACCAATTCGGTGGCCTGTTCGAGGATGATCCGCAACACCTCGCGCAGATCGAGCTGGGAGGTCATAGCCCGGCTGATTTCGAGCAGGTAATCGCGCTGCCACAGACGATAATCTTGGAACATAGGTGTTTTATCAACGATCTGATGAGTTTGGGTCCGGTTTATCCGGGTCAGGAATATTCTAGCACAGATCGGGTGTCAGAACAACCAAAATTGTCGCTCGATCTGCTACTGCACGATCTCGATCTCGGCCAGCAGCACATAATCCTGGCCTGCGCCTGCGCCGGAAGCGGGCAAGCGCACGCCACTACCGGGGTTGTACAGGCCGGCGATCAACTGATAGCGGCCCGGCGTTGCGTCCGGCCGGACGGTCAGCAAGAAGCGGTTGCGCACCGTCGCCCCGGCAGGCCAGTGCGAGGTGGGATACTCGGCCGCTCCGGCGATCAAGTCCTGCTGGGCGGCGATCCGATTCCGATCGTCCAGCAGTTGCACGAATGCCTTATTGTCCGCATCCGGCGGCCGGATCGCCTGCCAGTAAAGGTAAACGTACAGCGTTTCGCCGGGCCGCGCCCGATCGACGGGCAACGTATAGCCCAGAAGCCGGATTTGATCGCCGAAAACGGTCTGTTGTTCGATCTGCGGTGCGTGAGCCAGTTTCGGCCCGGCGCGGATGTCAAAGCGCAGCAAGGCCATCTCGTGAAAGGGCCGTGCCACGCCGAGGCGGGGATAGGTCTGCTCCAGCGCATCGGTGATCAGCCCGGTTGGGTCGGAGACTTGCGGCTGCCACAGCACCAGCCAAAGTTCGCTGCGTCCGGCGATGGCCTCGTTCAACAGCGCCAGGTCGCCCGGATCGACCGGATCGCGCGTGGTCGGCAGCAGCTTGTCTGGCAGCGGCAGGATGGCCGAAGGCCCATCATAATAATATTTGAATGCTGGATACGTATATCCACCAACAAGAACGATTAGATTGTTGTCCGTCTCGTGCTCCTGGACATATTCGACGACGCCGCGCATGTCGGGCCGGTAGAGCGTGTCATCCAGGTAGTGGTTTTCCAGCGAGCGAGCGGTCGCGCCAAAGACGATCAGTGCGGGGATGGTCAGCAGCGTCCAGGTGACCCAACTGACTGGCCCAAAGTGATGCTGTCGGGCCAGTCGCAGCAGCCAGTGCATTCCCGCTGCGACAAGGAGCAAAAAGGCAGGCAGTGCATTGAGCAGATAGCGCGGCGAAAATTTGGGCCGGTTAAAGGTAATCGCGATCAAGATCAGCGTGGGAGTGAGCATCCATAGCCAGAGCAGGGCTGCCGTAGACCGGTCGCGTCGCCGCCAGCCGAGCGACAGTGTGCCCAGCGCGGCCAACCCAAGCATCGACCAGGCTGCGCCCTGCGCCCACAGCCCGCGCAAGGTTTCCCCGGCGCTGAACGCCCACAGCGTTTGTCCCACCACTTCTTTCCAATGCACGGCTCCGTGCCAGTAGGTGGCATTCACGTCCAGTTGGGCGGCGACCATAGGCAGCCAGGGAGCAAAGAGGAGCAGAGCGGCGGTCTGTGCGCCAAGCCAGCGCACGAGCGCCAGGGTGTGATGCGGCGCAGCGCGTCGGCCCAGCCTGATCCGCTGCATCAGCCAGCCCAGGCCAAGAGCCAGGTTCAGCGCGAGCAGCACAAAACCGCTGTAAAAATGTGTGTACAATGCCGCAGCGGCCAGCAGCACGTAAGCAATAAATGCCGGCCAGCGCGGCGCGTCATTCTGTGGCTGGAGGCCAAAGGCGCGTCCGAAAAAGTCGAGCGCAGCGTCGATAGCGCCGACGATCAGGGTCAAGGCCAGGGTGTAGCCCCGCGTCTCTTGTGAAAACCAGATTGCAAAAGGCGAGATGGCCATCAGCAGTGCGGCGATCTCGCCACTGGCCCTGGACAGCAACCGCTTGCCCAGCCGACAGATCGCGGCGACGGCCAGCACGTTCCACCATGCCGAGAGCAGGCGCACCGAGGACACACTTGCGCCGCAGGCCTTGATCCAGCCGTGAAGGAGCAGAGGATGCAGGGGAGGGTGGTCGCTTTGCGAGACGCCGCGCAGCAGGTCGCCGAGGCTGCTTTGAGCGTACAGGATGCTCAACCCCTCGTCGTACCAGATGCTCTGCTCATCGATACCTTTGAGGCGCAGCGCCCAGGCGATCAAGATGATCACTAAAGGCAGCATCTGCCGGATGTATCTATGCCCTAAAGATCGCTCTCTGATCATTTACCAATTTAACAAAAATTCCCGAGATTGGGTTGACCCGAATCCCAGGAATCGCCGGTTCCTCTATATCGCACACAGCGAGGAACTTATGGTCAGCCCATGTACCAAACCCACCGCGAGCCGCGCATCTCTTTGATCAGGTCCGTGGTTGAAATGATGCCCACCGGTCTGTGCACATTGCCGTCGGTTTCAACGACCAGCAGACGGTGGACGCCGTTTGCCAATATCTTGTCCACGGCAGCCCTGGCCGATTCGTGTAGTTCGATGTCATAGATAGTGTGGCTCATCACATCGCTTGCAGTATAGGCAGCGAGGTCCTTGTCAAACAGTCGGATAATATCCACGTGGGAAACAACACCCAAGGCGTGACTGTTCTCATCCATCACCACAATGGCGTGGACGTCCGTGTCGCTGACGATGCGCACTACTTCGTTCATCGGCGTATCCGGTCGACAGGCGATGACCCCCTTGTGCATCACTTCGGCCACGGTTTTCTCCTGCATGGTTTTCTCCTCATCGTCTGAATTATTCTCTGGTGAGCACAAATTATACCACGAACCGGCGGCGCTGCCAATTTGACAGCCGCTCGAAAGCGTGGTAGCATTATTTCGTTCTTTTGTTCGGCAATGAACAAATGAACGGGAGGAATGATGATCGCCGACCTGGAATTCAAGAAACTGCTTTACAAGGTCGCCAAGGCCTATTACGAGGACGATTTGACCCAGCAGCAGATCGGGCAGCGCTTGGGCCTGTCGCGGATCAAGGTGTCGCGGCTGCTCAGCCGCGCGCGTGAAGACAAGATCGTCCAGATCGCTGTCGTTGCGCCGCAATCCTCCAACGCCGACCTGGAGCGAGAGATCGAAGCCCGCTATGGCCTCCACGAGGCGATTGTGGTCGCCTCAACCAGATTAGCCCCGACCTTAAGGTCGGGGGGCGAGATCGGCGCGGCGGCGGCCGAGTGCCTGGCGCGCGGCCTGCAAGGCGACGAGGTGCTGACCCTGAGCTGGGGTACCACACTGCTTTCCGTCGTCGACGCACTGCCCGCACAAAGCTGGCCCGAGATCAAGGTGGTGCAGATGCTCGGCGGGCTGGGCCTGCCCGAAGCCGACGTGTACGGCGCCGACCTGGTTCACCGCACCGCACTGGCCTTGGGCGCGAAACCGCACATGCTCTCCGCGCCGGGCATTGTCGCCAGCGCGTTGGTACGCGACGCGCTGCTCGCCGACCCGCAGATCGCCGGCACGCTGACCCTCGCCGCACAGGCCGATCTGGCCCTCGTTGGGTTAGGACGCCCCACGCCGGAGTCGGTGCTGATGCGCTCCGGCATTCTCTCCCAAGACGAACTGGACAAACTGCACGCGCTGGGCGCAGTCGGCGACATCGCTTTGCGTTTTTTCGACGCGCGGGGCAAACCCGTCGAGCACGAGATCAACGAGCGCATCATCGGCCTGGACCTGGAGCAGATGCGGCGCATCCCGCGCGTGATCGGCGTGGCCGGCGGGCCGGACAAATATGAAGTGATCCGCGCCGCGCTGCGCGGCAAGTTGATCGATGTGCTGGTGACGGATGAAGAAACCGGGCGCAGGTTGATGGAAGAGGCATAAGACGTCAAGCGTCAAACGTCAGGGTTTAAAGACCCGGTTCGCTTTTCAATCCTCACGTTTGACGCATCACGTTTGACGCTTGACGAAATATAAACCATTTTGCATCATTCGGGAGGGTATTATGTCGGACTTTTTGCTCGGCATCGATTACGGCACCGGCGGGGCCAAGGCCTGTATCATCGACGCGCAGGGCGAGGTGCTGGGCTTTAGTTTTGAGGAATATCCCTTTTTCCACGACCATCCCGGCTGGTCGGAGCACGATGCGGGGCTGTATTGGGAGATCGCCTGCCGGATCATTCAAAAGGCGCTGGCTGAGTCGCGGATCGATCCGGCGCAGATTTGCGGTGTGGCCGTCTCGTCGGCCCTGCCGTCGCTGGTCATGGTCGACGCCGATCACAACCCGATCCACCGCGCCTACAATCTGATGGATCGCCGGGCCACCGCCGAGGCAGCCTGGCTCAAAGAAGAGATCGGCGGGGAGCGCATTTATCAGCTTTCGGGCTACCGCCTCGAAGATCACCCCGCGCTGGTGAACCTGCTGTGGGAAAAGCGCAACCGGCCCGATTCGTACAAAAAAATCTTCAAGGCGCTGACCATCGACGGCTTTATCACCCTCAAACTCACCGGCAAGGCCACCCTCCACCGATCGGGGGGGGCGTTTTACGGCGTGGCTTATAACCTGCGCGAGCTGCGCTTTGATGAGGCGATGCTGGACGAGATCGGCATCTCGCCCGACATTTTGCCCGATCTCTACCCGTGCGAGGCCGTGGTGGGCGAGGTGACGGCGCAGGCCGCCGCACAGACGGGGCTGAGGGCCGGCACGCCGGTGGCGGCGGGGCAGGTGGACTGCAACGCCAGTTGGGTGGGCGCGGGGGCCATCGCGCCGGGCGATTTTCAAAGCAATTTGGGGTCGGTGGGCAATTTTGGCATTGTGTACCGGGATGTCAATTTTGCGTTCTCGGACATCGGCTACCTGATGATGAATTTCCCTTATACGATCCCGCAGACCTACGTGACGGTGCCGACGACGATGACCGGCGGGCAGTGCATTCGCTACCTGCGCGATCAGTTTGGGCAGGTCGAGGTCGAGACGGAGCGCGTGTTGGGCGTCTCGTCTTACGATCTATTCAACATGCAGGCGCAAAGAGTGCCGCCGGGCTGCGACGGGCTGATCATCTTGCCCTTTTTGATGGGCGAGCGCACGCCGATCTGGGACGTGTACGCGCGCGGCGTCGTTTTCGGCCTGTCGATGAACCACAGCAAGGGGCATTTTGTGCGCGCCATGATGGAAGGGGTGGCTTTTGCCATGTACGATTCGTTCCACCTCATCCAGCAGAGCGGGCTGCCGATCAACCTGCCGATGGCCCTCAACGAGGGCGGTGCGGTCAGCCCGTTGTGGCGGCAGATCATCTGCGATGTGTTCAATGTGCCGATTGCCCTGGTCAAGCGGCGCACCGGCGCGCCCTTTGGCGATGCAATTTTGGCCGGTGTGGCCACCGGCGTGTTCGCGGATTTCGGCATCGCCAAAGAGTGGGCCGAGACCATCGAGCCGATGGAGCCGAATGCGGCCAACCACGCGCGGTATATGGAGTATTTTGCGCTGTACAAGCGCATTTACGAGCACGTCAAGGCGGATTACGTCGATCTGGCGCGGCTGCGGGGCCAGATTTAAGGGCGAGTTGCGAATTGCAAATTGCAGTGTAGTGCGGAGTAAACCGGCCGCAGTTAGCGGACATCACGGACAGATTTGTAGTGAGGAGTGCGATTGATGCCTGAAAAACCACAACACAAGGGTGCTGAGGAAATGCACCTACCTGATCCGGCCACAGCGCTTGAACGCGAATTGCAGGCGCTCGAAATGTTGTCCCAAATCCGCCGCCAGATTCACGAAACACACGGGGCTTATGCCGGCGATCCGGTTGCCGAAGCAAGAGAAGAGCGGATGCAAGATATGCGGGAGTTTGGAGCGATCAGGAATGAACGTTGTTGTTGACGCCAATGTGGTGACGGCGGGTGTAGGAAAATGTTGACCAACTCGAACATTGCTGTGCTTGTTGAACGGGGCACCAATCCAACCGAGTTCAACTACAGTCGACTCCGATTGCGTGAAGCTGGCGCAACCGTTACAGTCATCGGCCTCGATCGGCTGGAATACGAATTGGAGGATCATTCAACGGGTTATGCCGATGTGATGATCAGCCAGGTCGCAGGGCAAACTTTTGACGGAGTGGTGATTCCCGGCGGGCTGGGACCGGAAAAATTGCGTCAACGTGCTCAGGTATTGTGCCTGGTGCAAGACTGCTATACACGCGGCAAGGTCTGTGCTGCAATCTGTCATGGTCAACAGGTCATGATCTCAGCCGGTCTGATGCGCGGCGTTCATGCTACAGCCGCCTGGAGTATGATGGACGATTTGCGGGCGGTTGGCGCGATCGTACCGGAGGGCGCGCGTGCTGTCCGTGATGGGCAAATCGTCACCGCGATTTTCCCCCGCGATCTGCCCCAGTTTTTCCATCTTGTGTTCGAAGCCTTTGCCGACCTACAAGGTTGTGTGCTGCCCGCAGGCCATGGGCAACGTCTGCGAGACCAGATATGGGGTATCATCGTTGATGATGCCAGTGATGCCACACAGGTAGATTACCTTCGCTTGCGGATTCAAGAAGAAGGCGGTCATGCGTTATTATTGGGTCGAAAAGCCGGGCAACAAGTACGGTTGAGCAGTTCGACCTGGGAATGGGGTGAGATGGGATGGCATGCTATGGTTGATCGTGCATTGCCCAATATCGGCGCCGTCAGATCTTGTGACACCGAGGCAGAATCAAACAGCCTTTCCATCAGTTTTCAGGAACTCGATGGTTTATTGCTGCCAGGCGGACTTGCGACCTGGATGATTCGTGGACATCCGGGAATTACCCAGCTTGTCAATGAAATGAACGTATACGGAAAACCTATCGGTGCGATCGAACGTGGCCCCAAAGTGTTGTTGACAACAGGAATGCTTGAAAAAAGAGTGATCACCTGTGCACCGCAAATGCGCGATGACATTATCTATGCCGTTGCCGACATTGAATACCTGGACAAACCGGTTGTATGTGATGGCAATTTGCTAACTGCGCAGGGCACAAATGATTTGCCCCAGTTTATGCGTACCTTGATTAGAGTACGGCCGTCAAAAGTAAAATTGGGATTATTAATAACGCTCTCCAAATGCTTACAACAGCTCGAATCCACCAGCATTCCGATCTATGCTGAACTGGACGGCTGCGAGGGTAGATATAATGAAAGCGAGTAACACGCCAAACCCCCAAGCTGAGTCATCCGCTACAAGTGGAACAACTTTTCTCAGAATATATTGACACTCTTATCCGTACCCGTCTTGGGCAAGCTCTGTGAATGCATCGAATTTTTATCAAGTTAATCAGGAGACTTTAATGGAAATCTACGAACATTTAAAACAACTTGAATTTGCGGGCACCCCCATCCGCGTGGGCTTGGTCGGCTGCGGGCACATGGGGTCGGGGATGGTGCACGTCACCCACCAGATGGCGGGGATGGATACCGTGGCTATCGCCGACGTGGCCCCGGCGCGGGCCAGGGAGACACTGCGCACGCTCGGTTTGAGCGACGACGACATCTGCATCACCGACCGGCGCGGCGAGGCCGAGGATGCGCTGCGCGCCGGCAAGCGCGTGCTGACCGAGGACCCGGTCATGCTGGCCCAACTCGACGGGCTGGATGCGGTGGTCGAGGCCACCGGGTTGACCGAGGTCGGCGCGCGGGTGGCCTGGACGGGGATCATGAGCGGCAAGCACGTGATCATGCTCAACGTCGAGACCGACGTCACCGTCGGGCCGCTGCTCTACCGGCTGGCGCAGCAGGCCGGCGTCGTCTATACCGCTGCCTTTGGCGACGAGCCGGGCGTGTGCAAGATGCTCTACGAGCAGGCCGCCGCGCTCGGTTTCGAGATCGTCTGCCTGGGCAAGGGCAAGAACAACGTCATCGATTTCGACGCCACCGAGGAGAACTGCCGCGAAGAAGCCGCGCGGCGCGGCATGAGCGCCAAGATGCTCGCCGCGTTCAAGGACGGCTCCAAGACGATGGTCGAGCTGGCGGCCATGTCCAACGCCACCGGCCTGCTGCCCGACGTGCCGGGGATGCACGGCGTCAAGGCCGACGTTGATCAGCTCAACAAGGTGTTCGTTCCCAGGGAGGATGGCGGCGTGCTCAGCCGCAAGGGCTGCGTCGATTATTCGACCGGCAAGGTTGCGCCGGGCGTGTTTGTGGTGATCACCTCGCCGGACGAGCGCATTCGCGCCGACATGAAATTCCTGGCCATGGGCGACGGGCCGTATTACACCCTGTACCGTCCCTATCACCTGTGCAACGTTGAGACACCGCTGTCGGTCGCCGAGGCGGTGCTGTACGGCGAAGCGGCCATCGTCTCCACACGCATGGTCTCCGAAGTCTGCGCGCTGGCCAAGCGCCCGCTCGCGCCCGGCGAGGTGGTCGGCGAGATCGGCCAGGCCGACTTTTTCGGGCGCACCTATACCTATGTCGAGGCGAAATCACACGGGGCGGTCCCGTTGGGGCTGGTGCCCGGCGGGCGGGTGCTCAAGCCAACCGCCAAGGGCGAGCTGCTGACTCGAGACAGTTTCGCGCCGGACACGAGCAAATTCGTCTACTTGCTGCGACAGATGCAGGACGAGCAGTCGTCGATGGAAAAGTGAATTATCAAACGTCAAACGTGAGGACTAAAAAGACCGGGTTTGCTTTTCCCGTCCTTACGTTTGACGTTTCACGCATCACGAATGATAAAATGAGGTATTTATGTCCACACCACCCCTACCCTTTCTCCAAAACGGCCTCGCCCAGGTGGCGATCGTCGTGCCCGACCTGGACAAAGCAGTCGAAACCTACTGGAAAAAGTTCGGTATCGGCCCGTGGCACATTTACACTTATGGCAAGCCGCTGGTCAAGGAAATGAGCTATCGGGGCCGGCCCGCCGAGTACAAGATGCGTCTGGCGCTCTCTTATTTCGGGCCGCTGCGCATCGAGCTGATCGAGCCGTTGGAGGGCGACACCGTCTATGCTGATTTTGTGCGCGAGCACGGCTACGGCGTGCATCATTTCGGCGTGCTGGTCGATGACATGCGCGCCGCGCTCGCCGAAGCGGAACAGGCCGGGTTGACGATGACGATGGACGGCGCCGGCTTTGGTCTCGATAGCGACGGCCATTACGCCTACCTGGACACTGAAGAAGCTATCGGCGTGACGCTGGAGCTGATCGAGCGGCCCAAGGGACGGGTCGAGCCGGAGGCAATTTATCCACCGCAAGCCAGTGATGAATAGAGGCTAGTGTGGAATCAGAAAACGACAAAACCTGGGATTTCGATCCCTGGGCTGAGCGCTATGATGCTGTCGTCGCCAACGATACTCGGCACTATTATGCGAAATATGACAATGTTTTGGATGCAGTTGTCGAGTTTGCCGATCTCGGGTCTGGAAAGTGTGTTCTAGACATCGGAACTGGAACCGGCAGTCTGGCGATTCGCTGCCTGGGCCGTGGCGCGTATGTCGTGGGCCTAGACCCTTCTGCGTCGATGCTGGCTGTAGCACGAGAGAAAATCGGCCCGCATTCCAACGTGGAATTCGTCCAATGTCCTGAGCCCTTTCTACGCACTCCCTATCCAGATGCTTCGTTTGATGCTGTGGTTAGCACGTATGCTTACCATCACATTCCCCATCGATTAAAGGCCGAGAGCGTGTGCGAGATGCTTCGCGTGCTCAAAACCGGCGGTCGGTGGGTAGTCGGCGATTTGGCTTTTGAAAACGAGGCCGCTGAAATCAGGGCGCTGCGTGAATTGGGATGGCTGGAAGAAGAATATTTCACCCGCATCGATGATTTGAGTCAAATATTTGCCGAATTTGACATTGCACTTCAAGCGCATCAGTTCACACCTGTGACCTGGGTGCTTACAGCGACCAAAAACGTATAGGAGGCAAAACAATGAATGTCAGCGGATTTTTGACCTCGCAAATTGGCTATGACCTGGGCGATCCCAAGCGGGCGCTCATTCGCAGTTATAAACGCGATTATGTGCCCGATGGGGCCACGTTTCAAGTGTTGCCCGTCGCCGAGGAAGAGGTCGAGCCGGTGTTGGCTGGCCCGGCCCGCTACTGGGGCGAAACCTGGAACGCGCACTGGTGGGAGATCGATTTCTCGGAACTGGAGCAGGCGGGCCAGTACGTGATCGTCATCCGCGCGGGCGAGCAAACCCTGCACACCAGCGAATCGGTCGAGATCGGCGACAACATCCTCTGGCGCGAAACGGTCGAGGCGATTGCGCTCGACCAGATGGAAGCGCGCGTGTGCGATGCGCGCAACGGGGTCGGCTGGAAGGACTGCGGCGCCGAGTGGCGCGAGGCCAACAGCCACGCCAGCACCGTCATCGGGCTGTGCGAGCTGCTGTCGGTGGGCTTTCAGTGGATGACCGCCGAGCAGGTGGCGCGGTTGCGTGCCCAGATCGTCCACGGCTGCGATTACCTGGGCATTCTGCAAGATGCAGGGCAGCGGATCGGCGCGCCAGACGGCGCGCTGGTGCATGAAATCCCCAACCATATGGTATTGATCCCCGGCGACACCGCGCAGGCCGTCGTCGCCCTGGCTCACGCCGGGCGGCTGTTGGCCGATACGCACCCGGAAAAAAGCCAAGAATACATCCAGCGCGCTGTGCGGGCGATGAATTACCTCATCCTGAACGCCCAACCTTTTTGCGGGCTGAA
Source organism: Anaerolineae bacterium (assembly GCA_016931365.1). Next base: position 22,324 of record JAFGEY010000235.1, on the reverse strand, counting down.
CTTTTCGCCCATGAACCACGGCGCGCCTGCCGATTTCCAGGTTCCCGACGAGTGGATGACCCGCGATCTGGCGATGATGATGTGGGGCTGCATGCAGCTTTGGGCCGCCGGACAGACCGCCTATCAACGGCACGCGGCGCGGTTTGCGCGCGAGGTGATGGCCCGCCAGGTGCCCGAATCGCGCGCCGAGGGCGGCCTGTACGGTCATTTTTACACCTTTGGCCCTCGTGCTGATGCGCGCGCCGATTTCACCGAAAAGGCCAACTGCCACCACCACGTCGGTCACGACACGGGCGCGACCTTTCCGCACTACATCGCGCCGATGCTCGACATGGCCGGCCGCTGGGCCACTCATCCTGATGTTCCCTTGTGGCGTGAGTGCGTGCGCCAATTCGCTGAGGGCTATCTCATCCCGGCCTGCAAGCGCAATCCCTTCTATCTGCTGCCGATGGGCTATTTTGCGGGCAAGGGATTGATGAGCTTTTGCGGCCCCTGGCACGGCATCAACACCAGCTACGGCTTTGGTGCGGCGCTGGCGGCAGCATGTATGGGCGTCAGCGGCGACCCCACGCTGCGGCAGATTGTGGTCGGTAATTTGCAGTGGATCTGCGGCCTCAACGCCGGGATCACCCGCAAGAGCTTTGAGGGCTGTGTACTGTGGCGCGAAGCGGTGCCCGAAGGCGTCGCCCTGCCCTACAGCCAGATTTGCGGCGTGGGCCGCCGCTGGACCGGCAACTGGACCGGCATTCGCGGCTCTGTGCCCAACGGCTTTGACGTCAACCCACAGTTTCAACTGGTTGTCGAGCCGTCGCTGGAAAAGGATGAGCCGCTGCTCTACACCGACGAAGATTGGATTCCCCACGGCGCGGGATTCCTTGCTGGATTGACGGCGTTACGGAATCAGAAGCGGTTTGAGCGGTAAAACACTCAGTTGTCAGCCAGTAGGGCGAGTTTCCATACTCGCCTGCTCATGGCGGTTAAGAAAGCCGCCCCACGATGAAATAGGATAAAATAATATGACAGTCAAAGATATTCAACGTTATCTCGATCACGCCATTCTCAAGCCCGAAATGACCCGTCAGGAGGTGGTGGAGGCGATCCAACTGGGGATTGACTACCAGGTATGCACCGTCTGCGTGCGGCCATGCGACATCGAACTGGCGGCCGGGATGTGCCGGGGCACCGAGACTGAGGTCTCGTGCGTGTTGGCTTTTCCGCACGGTTGTACATCGAGCCTGGTCAAGGCCGATGAGGCGCGGCGCTACATCGCGGCGGGCACGAACGAGATCGACATGGTGGTCAATTTCGGCTTAATCCGGTCAGCGATGTGGGACGAGGTTGTGGTCGACATCGGCGCCGTGACCGGGGTCGCCAAGCCGGCAAGCGTGTTGGTCAAGGTGATTTTCGAGACCGCTTATCTGACCCTGGACGAGATTGCGCGCACCGTCGAGTGCGCCGTCGAGGCTGGGGCCGACTTTGTCAAGACATCGACCGGCTTTGCCCACGAGGGTGCGACCGAGGAAAAGGTCAGGGCGATGCTCGACGCCGCGCAGGGCCGGGTCAAGGTCAAGCCATCAGGCGGCATCCGCGATCGGGCGCGCGCCGAGATGTTTATCGAGATGGGCGCGATGCGCATCGGCAACGGCTACAGCTCCACCCCGGCAATCTGCGAGGGCGTGGGGCAGTCCACGGCGAATTATTAGCATGTAGGTTGGGTCGAGGCACGAGACCCAACATCTGCTTGTCATGCCTGGATTCCCGCCAAGAACATGCGGGAATGACATATTTCAGCGCATACACGCCATTTGCCATTTTTCGGAGGTCGTATGTCCAAGCCAATCGTCATTATTGGAAGTTCAAATATAGATTTCATCATGAAAATGGATCACCTGCCGGCGCGCGATGAGACCGTCACCGGCGCGACCTTTATGCAGACTTTTGGCGGCAAGGGGGCCAACCAGGCGGTCGCTGCCGGGCGTGCGGGGGGCGACGTGATCTTTGTGAACTGTGTCGGTGACGATCCCTACGTCGAGCGGATGTTGGCCGGATTTCAGGAGAGCGGCATTCGCACCGAGCACATCTACCGTGAAGCGGGCATCTCCAGCGGCACAGCGTTGGTGATGATTGGCGAGGGCGGCCACAACTATTTGTCGGTCGCGCCGGGCGCGAACGGCCGTCTGACCCCGGCGCGCGTCGACGCGGTGCGTGAGGTGATCGCCGGCGCGGCCTATGTGCTGATGCAGTTCGAGATCCCGCCCGAGTCGATCGCCCGCGCGCTCGAGGTCGCCGGGGAGAAAGGCGTGCCCGTGGTCTGGAACTATGCCCCGGCTAATCCCTTTGACGTGTCGCAGCTCGACAAGGTGGCGATCATCGTCGCCAACGAGCCGGAGGCTTCGGCCCTGACCGGCATCGAGGTGACCGATCTGCCCTCGGCAGAGACGGCGGCGCGAACACTGCGCGAGTTGGGCGCCCGCACGGCGATCATCACCCTTGGCGAGGCGGGTTCGGTGGTGGCGGTGGGGGTACAAGTTTCCCACATCCCCGCCTTTCGGGTCGAGGCGGTGGACACCACTGCCGCCGGCGACACCTACTGCGGCTGCCTGGTCGTCGCCCTGGCGGAGGGCAAATCGCTGCCCGAAGCGGTGCGTTTTGCCAGCGCTGCCGGGGCACTGTGCGTGCAACGGTTGGGTGCGCAGCCATCGATCCCCTGGCGGGGCGAGATCGACGCGTTTTTGGCAGAACGAGCAGCCGGGAAATGATGCGACGTCAAACGTGCTGCGTGCTTGGGACCGCAGTACATGATATGAACAAGGAGAATATTTTATGTCGATCATCGCCTTATTCGGCGCGGCGGGCAAGATGGGCGCGCGCATCGCCGCAAAACTCAAAAAAGTGCCAGGCTATCGTGTGCTGCACGTCGAGGCAGGGCAGGCCGGGTTGGCCCGGCTGCGCGCGCAGGGCGTCGAGCCGGCGGCGCCGGAGCAGGCCGCGCAGCAGGCCGACGCCGTCGTGCTCGCCGTGCCCGATGTGTTGATTGGCCGGGTGTCGGCGCAGGTGGTGCCGCTGCTGAAGCCCGGCGCGATGTTGATCTGTCTCGATCCTGCCGCGCCGCTGGCCGGAGAACTGCCACCACGCGCCGACGTGAGCTATTTTGTCGTTCATCCCTGCCATCCACCGATCATCAATGACGAGACGATGCCCGAAGCGCGGGCCGACTTTTTCGGCGGCATTGCCCGGCAAAACCTGGTTTGCGCGTTGATGCAGGGCCCAGAGGCCGATTACGCGCGCGGCGAAGCGCTGGCCCGCGCGATGTTCGCTCCGGTGATGCGCGTCCATCGTCTGACCGTCGAGCAGATAGCACTGCTCGAACCGGCGATGTCAGAGACGACGACCCTGACCCTGCTCTTTGCCGTCCGCGAGGGGATGGAGGAGGCGATCCGCCACGGCGTGCCCGTTCCCGCCGCCCGCGATTTTATGCTCGGCCATCTCAACGCCATCGTCAACATTCTCTTTGGCCCAAGCGGTGTCGACGTGTCTGACGGCGCGAAATTGGCCGTCCGCCGCGCACAGCCTCTCCTCTTGCAGCCGGACTGGAAGCAGGTGTTCGAGCCGGAGAACGTGCGGGAGCAGGTGCGGGCGATTGTGGAAGGCAGCAAACGCGGCACGTGAAAGCGTGAGACGTGAAAATGTGACGAGTGAGGGCTAAAAAGGAACTTGGGTTGTAACCACTTGCCTTCCCGGAAGGTAGTCTGAGCAGTCACCATATAACTTGCTTGAACCTGCCTGGATAAGGGGGGCGACTAACAGTTATGAACAGGTGGAGAGTAAATGGCTTGCTTTCTAGGCGTTGGATAATGCCCACAGCCTTTCTGTGTGTCGTTGTCTGTTGTGGAATGCTCGCCTATGTGTTTGTTCCTCACTTCAAACTGGTTATAAACCAAGGACTATGGTGGCTGACCAAGCCCTCCGAGTATTGCATGGTGGTGACCGAATCGCGGTCTGACGGTGGCTTGTGGCGATGGGTAGTTCATGTTCAGGATAGTCAGTCCGTTTCCGTGCAGTTGCTGAATGTAGATACATATGGGTATTCAGAAGAAAGAAGTTGGCTTGATCCAAACGGTCTTACCGTCGAGCAAGCCTTTGCGCTGGCACATCGGTCTTGCGCCAGAAGAGGTTTCCTAAATTGTGGTCTGAGGTTTGATCCAAGATTCCACTATCTCAGACAGATGGACTCATATGAGGCTATCATTGTTGAGATAGAACGCTTTGTACCAGATAGTGCAAACATTGATGACTGTCTTCCACAGTGATGACTTGTCGACAGAAGATAAACAAACGTGATATAGCTGTGCAGAAGGAAAGCTAACAATGAAAATTCTGATCATCGGCGGTACAGGCCTGATCAGCACCGCGATTGCCCGGCAGTTGGTCGAACGCGGCGACGAGGTGACGTTGTACAACCGGGGCCAGCGCAAAGCCGATATTCCGCACGTGGCACAGTTTCACGGCGACCGCACCGACTATGCTGCGTTCGAGGCGCAAATGCAAGATGCGAGCATCTTTGACGTGGTGATCGATATGGTCGCCTTTCAGCCGGAGGATGTGCAGAGCGCCGTCCGTGCCTTCCAGGGGCGCACCGGGCAGTACATTTTTTGCAGCACCGTCGATGTCTACACCAAGCCGGCGCGCGTGTATCCCGTGACCGAGGATGCCGAACGGCAGCCGTCGGCCGCCTTCCCTTATGCCTGGAACAAGGCGCGCTGCGAGGAAATCCTGTTCGAGGCCCACGCGCGCGGCAATCTTGCCGTCACTGCGATCCGCCCGGCGTATACCTATGGTGTGGGCAGCATCCTGCACTCCTTCGGCTGGAACACCTATTTTCTGGATCGTCTGCGCCGGGGCAAGCCGGTCATCGTCCACGGCGATGGCACTTCGTTGTGGACCGCCTGTCACCGCGACGACGTCGCGCGCGCGTTTGTCGGTGCAGCGGGCAATCCAGACGCACTGGGCAAGGGCTATCACGCCGCCGGCGAAGAATGGTTGACCTGGAACCAATACGTCGAGGCGGTTGCCGGGGCGATCGGTGCGCCGCGCCCGACGCTGGTGCATATTCCCTCCGACCTGCTGGTGCGCCTCGCACCCCAGGCGGCGGAATGGTGCGCGGTCAATTTCCAGTACAACAACATTTTCGACAACCGCGCCGCGCGGCGCGATCTGGGCTTCCGCTACACGATCCCCATTGTCGAGGGTGTGCGCCGCGTGGTGGCGGGTATCGAGGCTTTTGGAGACGCCGACGATTTTCCATTTTACGACCGCCTCATCAAAGTGTGGCAACGCTCCGGTGTCGAGATGGTTCGGGCTTTGACGTAAAGCGTACTGCGTATTCCGTTACGCAATACGCAATATGCAAAAGGAGACGATATGAAGCGAATTTGTGTTAGTAACAATCGGCGATTTTTTATGTATTCCGACGGCACGCCTTTTTTCTACCTTGCCGACACAGCCTGGGAACTGCTTCACCGCCTCGACCGCGAGGAGGCCGAACTCTATTTTGCCAACCGCCAGCGCAAGCGCTTTACCGTCATCCAGGCAGTGGTTCTGGCCGAATTCGATGGCCTGAACGCGTCCAACGTTTACGGCGAGCGGCCATTGATCGCTAACGACCCCACGCGGCCCAACGAAGCCTATTTTGCCTACGTGGACGAGTTGATCCAGATGGCCGCGGCGCACGAGCTGGTCGTAGGCCTGCTGCCCACCTGGGGCGACAAGGTCACGCCGATGTGGGGCGCCGGGCCGCAGGTGTTCGACGTCGAGAACGCGCGCGTCTATGGCCGTTTTCTCGGCGGGCGCTACCGCGATCAGGCCAACATCATCTGGATTTTGGGCGGCGACCGCCCGGCGGTGCGGGAAAATGCCGACTGGCGTCCAATCTGGCGGGCGATGGCGGCGGGCATCGACGAGGGCACCGGCGGTGCGGCGACGATGACCTACCACCCCAACGGCGGCGCGTCCACCTCGGCCTGGCTGCACGACGAAGCGTGGCTGGATTTCAACATGATGCAGTCGGGCCACGGCGGCGGGCGCGACGTGCCGGTGTGGGACAAGATCGGACACGACTACGCCCTGCACCCGGCCAAACCGACGCTCGACGGCGAGCCGAATTACGAGGATCACCCGGTCAGCCCGTGGCCCAAATGGGATCCGGCCAACGGCTATTTCCGCGATCACGACGTGCGCAAGCAGTTGTACCGCTCGGTCTTTGCCGGCGGCTGCGGCGTCACCTACGGCCATCACTCGATCTGGCAGTTTGCCGGCGAGCGCTACGGCTCGATCAACCACGCCGACCGCGACTGGCTGGCCGCGCTCGACCGGCCTGGCGCGTCTCAGGTGCAGCACCTGCGCGCGCTGATCGAATCGCGGCCCTTTTTCAGTCGCATTCCCGACCAGAGCATCCTGGTTTCGGACGAAGGGCAGGGAATGAAGCATGTCCAGGCCACCCGCGACCAGGACGGCAGTTACGCTCTGGTGTACCTGCCGCTGCCGCTGCCGGTCACAGTCAATTTGGGTGTGCTATCCAGCGAACGGATCGATGCGTGGTGGTACGATCCATGCATCGGCGAGGCGGCGTTGATCGGTCAGTTTGAGGCCAACGGCACCCCGACCTTTACCCCGCCGGGCTATCGCCCTGACTGGGTGCTGGTGCTCGACGATGCGGGCAAGCATTATGCTGTTCCAGGAAGGCCGGCCTGATCATCAAAATTTTTGCTTATCCCTTGTTTCCTATTTTCTAAAAGGAGCGATCGAAAATGCGAATCATGCACAAATCCCCTTGCTTTGGCCTGATTGTCGGCACGCGCGGCTTTTTCAACGCCGAGTTGGCCGTCGATGTGCGCGCCAGGCTGCTCGGAATCATGGACGAGATGGGTTTCGAGTACGTGATCACCCCGGAAGCGGCGACGCCCTGCGGGGCGATCGAGACGCGCGAGCACGCCAAGCTCTGCGCCGCGCTGTTCAAGGAGAACGCCGAGCGGATCGACGGCGTGATCGTCGTGCTGCCCAACTTTGGCGACGAACTGGGCATTGTCCAGACGCTGGAACTGGCCCGGCTCGACGTGCCGGTATTGGTGCAGGCCTGCGACGACGAGGTGGACAAACTGTCCATTTCAGAACGGCGCGATGCGTTCTGCGGCAAGCTGTCGGTGTGCAACAACCTGTACCAGTACGGCATCCCCTTTACCAACACCACGTATCATACCTATCCCATCGACAGCGTCGAGTTTCGCCGCGACCTCGACTTTTTTATGCGCGTCTGCCGGGTGGTCAAAGGGCTGCGCAACGCGCGCATCGGCCAGATCGGCGCGCGGCCGGCGGCGTTCCAGACGGTGCGCTACAGCGAAAAGCTGCTCCAGGCGGCGGGGATCACTATCGTCCCCGTCGACCTGTCGGAGATCATTTTCGGCGCGCAGTCGCTCCAGGACGACGACCCCGACGTGCAGGCCAAGCTGGCCGAGGTCAAGAGCTACGGCGCGATTCCGGCGGGCATCGCTGAGGCCAACATGCTCAAGCAGGCCAAGCTCTCGGTGACGATCGACCGCTGGATGGACCAAAACGAGTGCGACGCCAGCGCGATCGAGTGCTGGGACTCGATCCAGAAAAATTACGGCTGCGCCACCTGCCTGTCGATGGCCATGATGGGCGACCGCCTGCTGCCCAGCGCGTGCGAGGTCGATGTGGCCGGCGCGGTGTCGATGTATGCCCTGCTGCTCGCCTCCGGCAACCCGCCGTCGTTCCAGGACTGGAACAACAACTACGGCGACGACCGCGATATGTGCATCAACACCCATTGCAGCAACTTTCCCAAGACGTTTGTGGCAAGAGAGGTCGAGGTCGGCAACCTGGACATCCTCGGCGCGTCGCTCGGCCCCGACCGCTGCTTTGGCGCGATCAAGGGGCAGGCCACCGCCGGGCCGATGACCTTTTTCCGCGTCTCGACCGACGATCCCAACGGTGAGATCAAGGCCTACCTGGGCCAGGGCGAAATGACCGACGACCCGGTGGGCAACTTTCAGGGCGGATCGGCGGTGTGCCGGGTGGAAGGGCTGCAACTGCTGCTCGATTATCTGTGCAAAAACGGCTTTGAGCATCACGTCGCCGTGACTCGCGATCACGTTGCCAGGGTGCTGGAAGAGGCGATCGAGACCTACCTGGGCTGGGATTTGTATCGACATAGCTAATGGCGGTCTTTTGTAGAGACGCCCTGGCAGGGCGTCTCTACGTTTCTCTTATGCCGATGGTCTCCATTAGGTTGGATAACATGACAATTCCCCAAGTTGTACTCATTGGAGGTGCGCCGTGTGTGGGCAAGTCGGCAGTGGCACGGTGCATTGCGGCTCGATACGAATACGGCTGCATTTCTACGGACGATATCGGGAAAGCAGTCAGTTCCGTTTACAGCACTCTATCCCGCAATAAAATCGATCCGATGGACGGTATGGACTGGCGCGAGTATTTTACCCAAACATCCGTCGACCTACTCCTTGATTATGACGCGGAATCGCATAAACGGATGTGGCCTGCACTCGACAAGATCATTAGAGCTCATTCCACCTGGAGTGATTCCCTTGTGATAGAAGGATATGCGCTGTGGCCGGAACAGGTGATAGCGGCCGGATTCACAGCGACCGGGGCTATTTGGCTCACTTGCGACGATCTATTGCTTGAATCGCGAATCCGCTCTCGCCCTGATTTCTACCGCGGAGCCGCAGATGAGGAGACATTGATCAATAACTTTCTGCGACGGAGTAGCCGATATAACGAGTTGATGTTAAAATCCGCAGCACAATGCAGTGCTACTGTGATTAACGTCATTTCTGATCACTCGGTTCGAGGTGTTGCCGATCTGTGTGTTTCAGCACTGACAGGCAAGTCGACGGGAAAATGATGAAAGAGGTATCAGAATGATTATCGTTGAATCAGTAGAACTATGCAATCGCATTTTTCACGTCTTTTGCGCCGCCGGCGTGCCGGAGGCCGTCGCGCAGCGTGTCGCCGAGTCCTTGGTCGAGGCCCACCTGACCGGCCACGACTCGCATGGCGTGCTGCGCGTGCCGTGGTACCTGCGCGCCGTGCGCGAGGGGCAGACCAATCCGCGCGCCGAAATCCGCGTCGAGCGCGCGTCGGCGACGACGGCCATCCTCGACTGCGACAATGCGTTCGGCCAGGTGGGGGCGCTGGAAGGGATGCGGCTTGCCGTCGACAAGGCGAAACAGCACGATATCGCCATGGTCACGCTGCGTCACTGCGGCCACGTCGGGCGGCTGGGCGAGTACGTGGTTTGGGCGGCCGAGCAGGGGATGCTGGGCTTGATGCTGTGCAACGGGCCGTCGAAAGGGGGGATCGTCGCCCCCTTTGGCGGGAATGGGCGGGCGCTGGGCACCAACCCGGTCGCCTGGGCGGTGCCCGGCCCGCCGGATGGCCGGCCGGTGTTCCTCGATTACGCTACATCGGCCGTCGCGCATGGCAAGCTTCAGGTCGCCATCGACAAAGGCCAACCAATTCCCGAAGGCTGGCTGCTGGACAAGCACGGCCGGCCGACCACCGATCCCCGCGACGTGTATGATGGCGGGGTGATGCTGCCCTTTTTCGGGCACAAGGGCTATGCGATGAGCGTGTTCGTCGAGCTGCTGGCCGGCGGCTTGAGCGGCGCGGGGCCGGCCTTGCTGCCTGGCGTTGGGCGTGAGCAGGGCACGATGCTCGTCGTTGTCCGCATCGAGGCTTTTCAGGGGCTGGACGAGTACCGGCGGATGGTCGGCGAGTTCGCGCAGCAAATCAAAGCGACGCCGCGCGCGCCCGGCGTGGACGAAATTCTCCTGCCCGGCGAGCCGGAGTGGCGCAGCAAGGCGCAGCGTGAGCGCGAGGGCATTCCACTGCCAGAAAAAACCTGGGCCGACTTGACTGAGGCGGCAGCGTCGGTACAGGTGGCATGGTAAAACGCGCTCCCGGTTCTTCAAGAATCGGGGGCGTTTTTACGGGTACTGTTCCTTGCAATAGTGTCAATTCGATTCTTGGATGGCGTTCGCAGCCTGTTTCCTCGCTCGCGTCATCAGAATGCCATTCCCAGCCATTTATCTTGCTGAAAGGCGACGAAGCCCGGCAGGTTGGATGGCGTGTAGCGTGTGTCGTGGACGATCACGATGTCGAATCCCCAGCGTTGGGCGATCAATTTGGAGGCTCGGTCTCTATCCGCTGGAGTGAGGGGGCGTATCTTGAAGGTCGATTCTGCTGTGTTTTCATAACCTTGCCAGCTATTCGATGCTAAAGAATAATGTATACAATTCATCAGAAGGCCTGATCCGGTTGTTTGCTCAACCTGTCCACAAGTTTGAGCAACCCCGGGACCCGATGTTTGCCACACATACTATAGTACGGTTGAAGCCATGCCCTTTGCGGTTGGCTCCACGCGCCGTCCGGCCGGTGTGGCGCCCCAACCCCGCTCACCTGATCGACAAGCTGTTCTTCGGGCGGTACCCTGGCATCCGGCGTGAAGAAAAAGTAGAGTGTGGTCGCCCTCCTACCGACGACGATTTTCAAAATAGATCAAAGATCGCGCCGGTTGAACGACCACACGGCCAGACCGAGGGCGAGGAGGGTGTAAAAGACCGCGTAGCCAAGCATCAACGTGCTGGGCACCGACCCGCTGGAGGTAAAGGGAGAAAACCCAATCGCGTCGACAACGAGGGAGCGCATTTCATAGGCGGCGCGCTTCCACAGCGTCTCGCTGGGGATCAGCAAGCTGGAAACAATGCCCACATTGATCGCTGCCGGACTGTTGAGAAAGGCACCGATCTGCTCGATCCACCCGCCGACAAAGGCCACGCCATAGGCGGCAAAGGCGAGCACGCCATTGGCCAGCGTGGAAAGCCGCGTGCCGCCGAGCAGGCTCAAGTTGAGCATCAGGATGCCGTTCAGCCAGAGCAAGGCCAGCCCGCGCTCGATGTTGGGCGGACGATAGCCGGTGAGTTTCCAGACCAGCAAGAACACGCCGCCGGCCATCAACAGCAGGTAAAGGGTGAGCATTGCCGCAAAGCCCAGCCATTTGCCGAGCAAAATCTCCCAGCGGCGGATCGGCTTGGCCGCCAGCGCGTGGATCGTGCCGCTGGCAATCTCGCCGGCGACGGTATCGATCGAGGTGAGTACGGCCATTACCACGAGCAGGAAATTGACCACGTACAGCCCGCTCAACATGAGAAAATTGTACATCTGGTTGCGGATCATCGCACTGGGCGGGCGCGTGGCGCGCATCATATCATGGTGGGTGAAGTACAGCCCCGCGCCGTACACGCCGAGAAAAACCAGCCCCAACAGCAGCGCGCAAAGTACGATCTTGCGGCGCACCGCCTCTTTGAAAGTCAGTCGAGCAATGATCCAGATGCCGGGTTGCGTCATAGTGATTCCTCTGTACCGACAAGTTGCATAAACAGGTCTTCCAGCGACAGTTTTTGCGGCGAAACGGCGTACACGTCGATCTCGTTTTCGACCAGGTAGCGGGTGACCTGCGGCAGATCGGCCTCGCCGGGCAGGGTGAGTGAAATTTGCTGTACGTCGCCGGATGTGCCGCCTTCCACGCGGACGTTTTGCCCCCACTGTGCCAGCCCGCCGACCACCGCTTCCCAGCGACCGTTTTCTTGCAGAGATGAGTGCGGGCGGGCGCGAATCTGCACACTCAATTCCCCTTTGATCGCTGCCGCCCCGCGCAGCGTGCGGGTCTGGATCACCTCGCCGTGGCTGATAAAGGCCACCCGGTCGCAGGTGATCTCGACCTCGCTCAAAAGATGCGAGTTCAAAAAGATGGTGGCGCCCCGCTCGCGCAGGTCGCCCATAATGTCGCGCACCAGCCGGCGGCCCAGCGGGTCGAGGCCGGAAGTGGGTTCGTCGAGAAAGACCAGTTCCGGCTCATTGAGCAAGGCTTGAGCCAGCCCGACCCGCTGGAGCATGCCCTTGGAATAGGTGCGCAGCTTTTTTCCGGCGTGATCTTGCAAGCCGACCAGCTTGAGCAGTTCGGGAATCCGTTTTTGGGACACGTCACGGGGCATTTTGTACAGGTCGGCGTGGAGTTGCAGGAACTCGCCCGCCTTGAGCCAGTCGTGAAAACGAAAGTGTTCCGGCAAAAAGCCCACCTTGCGCCGTGCGCGCGGATCGCCGGGCGGCAGGCCCAAAATCTGCGCTTCGCCCGAGGTCGATTCGATCAGTGCGAGCAGCATCTTGATCGATGTGGTCTTGCCCGCACCGTTAGGCCCCAAAAAGCCAAATACCTCGCCCCGCTCGACGGTCAGGCTCAGATCGGCGACGGCGACCTTGTCGCCGAAAACTTTGCGCAAGTGACGAACTTGTATCGTTGGCGTCATTGTCTCACCGGTTCTGTGTTTGGCGGGCGTTCAGCGTGCCGCACCCGCTTGAAATCGAAATGTTTTCTCGCCAGGACGACGGCGCCGAGGGTCATCGCCAAGGGCAGGCCGATCAGCGGGACAAGATAAAGGCCTTGAACCGGCAGCCCGCGCAGCACATCCACTTCGGCGGGGGGAAAAGCAAGGCGGTCGAGGAGGTCAGGGTAATCCATTCCGACCAGCGTGATCGAGATCGACACGATGGACAACCCCAGGTAGATCAGCGCGCCCCACCACGCCCAGTGTCGACGGCGCAAGGTGCCCCACACGAGTAGAGCGAGAACAAACATGGACAGGGTCAGGCCCAGAATGCCGTCGAGATCGAACAAAAAAGTGCCAAAGAAGGGAAAAATGCCCCGGAAAAAGAGCGGCACGTGCAGGCAGACGATGTACAGCGTGTACAAGAAACTCAAGACCAGGATCGGCAGCGGGCATTGATCGAGCCGGCCGGAGTTGGGATCGCGCACTTCGAAAGCGGCGCGCACGCCGCGGCTGTCGTAAAAGCGGATCAGCAGCCAGGGCAAGATCAGGTAGCCTGAGACCGTCAGTGCGAGGGCAACGAGTGCCCAGGCCAGCGAGAGGTCTTTGGCCGTGAGCAGGACAAATAAAAAGACGATACTCAACGGTACGCCAACGACGATCCAACTCCACAGCAGGGTCAGGGCCAGTGTCCTGGCCCATCTGCGCCCGACGAAATGTCCGTAGCCAAGGGGGATGAACAGCGCGGCGATCACGTAATAGCCGATGATCTGCGTGGCGATGTTGCCAAACATAAACGAGCCAAAGCCGAATCCCGGATAGTGAAACGGCCCGCCCTCCTCAAAGAGATAAAAGCAGTACAACTCGACCGGGCCGAAAAACGCGCCCAGGATGCCGACGCCCAGCGTCAACACTCCGAAAAGGGCTATTACCCACCGTTTGTTTACCCAAATCATCCTTGAAATCCTCCGGATCGTAGGGGCGCACAGCCGTGCGCCCCTACACAGTGATGCCTTATTTCATCGAATTGGCGATCTTGATCGTCTCTTCAGCCTCGCCGACGCCGGTCAAAGCATAGACGATGCCGTCCTTGATCCAGGTGAGCAGATATTCGTTGCCGCCTTTGCCGTAGCGCGAAGCGATCAGCGTGCCGTTGACGCCATCCACCGACACATCCTGGTAGTTCAGGTTCGACATCTGCGGCATGGGCACGACGAGCGTGGTCATCCAGTCAACGCGTTGGCTGAACCGTTCGGCTTCGCTTTCACTGAGGCCGAGCAGTTGCAAGTAAGTGTGGCCCAGCCGGTCTATGTCCAGTTCATCCGGCGCCGAGAGTTCGGGCGCAGGCATCTGGAAAAGGGCGGTGCACGAGGCGCGGGTCGCGTCTTCGCCGCACGCGCCGTACATCGCCGCGACGAGCGTGCCCATGTCGATCTTGACTTCGGCCCCATCGAGCGACTGGGGCAGGTCGACCCGGCCGTAGCCCAGTTCGACCATCAAATCTTGCACACGCTCCAGGTCGACCCGCATCTTGGCGTGGACGCCCGGTCTGACCGTCACTCGTGGCTCGCCAACCAGATCGCTGGAGAGCGCAGCAGGAAAGCGCGTCTTGAAATCGGGCAGGGCGCGCGCAGCGGCCAAATCGACCTCTCGCAACCCGCCGTTGATTTCGAGATCGACCTCGTCCTCCGTCATCGTTTCCAGAGCGCGCAGCGCGGTCTCCAGCGTGTCTTCGTCGGGGATGCTGGCCGGATCGACCTGGACGAACTGGATCTTTTGCACGCGAAACAGCGCGAGCAGGTTGGCGGCCAGGGTGCGCACCGGTGCAAAGCTGAAGGCTATTGCCAGTGCCAGCACCAGGGCCAGCGCGGCCCACGCGGGGCGGTATCGTTTGGCAAACAGGATCTTGAACATCGTGGTCTCCTTTTTTTCAAGGTAGGTGTCGAAACGTTTTCGCGCCGCCTGTGCGCTGACAGGCGGTCGCGCCGATGAGGGATCGGTGTGGCTGAGCCATGCTGTGACCCGTTCGTTTTGAGCCTGGAGGTGTTCGAGTTGGTGCGCACAGCGGCTGCATCGAACCAGGTGCGTTGCGATGCGTTTGCGTTCGACGGCATCGATCTCGCCATCGAGCAGTGCGCGCAATTGTCCATCCGTTGGATGTTTCATGTTCTTCCTCCAGGGTGCGTCGTTTCCAGAGCACGGAAACGATGCGTAAACTCGCTTTCCGCGCGGGCCAGCAAGGTGCCCACCGATCCGGGGGCGACATTCAAGGCATCGGCGATCTCGGCATAAGACAATCCGCTGTGGCGCAGGATGAGCAGTTGAGCCGCGCGCGGCCGCATCTCGCTCAAGGCGCGCCGGACGCGCTGTTGGGTCTCCTGCTGCTCGACCTGGACGGATGGATCGAGCGGGATTTCCTGCTCCAGTCGAACCTGTTCGGCCTGCGCTTCGTACTGCCAACGTCGCTGCCGGGCGCGCAGGGCATTAAATCCGATGCGCGTGGCCACGCGGTAGAGCCAACTGCTCACCCGGCTCGAATCCTTGGGCGGCCGTTGGTGCAGGCGGTAGAACACCTCCAGGGCCAGGTCTTGTGCGTCGTCCCAATCGCCGGTCAGGCGATAGAGCGTGGCGCAAACCTTGGGCCAGTAGGTCTCAAACAGATCGTCAAAGTGTGTGGTTTCCTGGTTTGCAAACACAGATGTCTTTCGGGCTGTCGATGTCAAGGCCATTGAACTCGCTCCTGTATTTTAGACACCGGTCGGAGCGAAAGTGTGACAAGATGATGTTCAAGCGAGGATGTCTGTTGACATCACCTTATCACAGACGGGGCAGGTTGTCAAAATGTCGAGGCGTTTGTTCAACGACGGGGAAACGGCGTTTTTGTGCCGGGTTGATACCCACCAAAGGCCGTCTGGTCGGATACGGAACGTCCAAAAAAACAGAGTGAGGTATGATAAGATGAGATAAATAAAAACCATGTCGATGTTGTAAAGGAACAAAACATGAAACTCTCCCCTTTGCCCCTGGCCTCTCTTTTGGTCGCTGCCCTGCTGATTCTGCCAGCGTATGGATGGACACGGGTCGATCAAGCCCTTGCTGCTGCGCCACAGTCGGCGTTCAAATCCCAATCTGCGCTCGAGCCGCAGTTCGCGCTCGAACGACGGTCCGAGCACGAAGAATCGCCTCAACTCGCCGTCCCGGTGTTTGAGTCTGGCAACGGCCAAAACCATTCGCCGATGGCTGCATCGGCTGCCGCGCTGCTGGTCGAGGAGGGATCGCCACCAACTTCGCCGGCGGACAGCGAACAGATGAGCCGTCCGCGCCCCAGGCCGTCTGCGCCTCATGCGCCAGTCTTGGCCGTGGGACTGAATGCCGCTTCGGAACTCAAGCTGCCCGGTGTTATGCTCAAAACGATCCTGCCGCCTGCATCAAGCGCGTTCCCGGCCCGGCTGAAAACGGTGCCCATCGTCGCCCGCTCGCCTTCGACCGAGACAGTCGCCTATCTGGCCGAACACGAGATTCGTTATCCTTCCCAATCGATCCCTTATGTGGCTTTGACCTTTGACTGCGAGCTGGGCGTTGAGAGCACCCGGCAAATCCTCCAAACACTGCGCCAGGAAGGCGACAGTGAAGGGCCGATTCGGATCACCTTTTTCATCATGGGGCAGTACGCGCTCAAATACCCGGACGTCGTGCGCGAGATCGTCGCCGACGGGCATGAGTTAGGCAACCACAGCTTTGATCACCCCAAATTCACCTCGTTGACCCAGGTAACAGCGACACAGCAAATATCCTACACCGAGGCGGCGATCAACCTCGCGCTGGGCAAGCCCGTGTCGATGCGCTATTTTCGTTTTCCGTATGGGCTGCGGGAGATGGAACACCTGACGCAGATTGCCGAACTGGGCTACCAATCGGTGTTCTGGAATCTCGATCCAAGGGGCTGGGAGGAAGGCAAAACAACCCAGGATGTGGTCGAGTACGTGCGGCAGACGGTGCGGCCGGGCGGGATCGTGGTAATGCACTGCGGCTGTTGGAACGACGTCAATGCGCTGCCCGAGATCATTCGCATCGTGCGCGACAAGGGCCTCAAGATGGGGACGATCTCGGACATCCGCAACTATGCCGTGAGCGAGATCGTTTTTGATTGACGCCCCCGTGGGGACAGTGTATAATGAACCTGCTACATTCGTCCTATCCCGAATAAATCGGACCCGAACAGGGCTAGGCCGCCCGGAAGGATCATTGCTTGCAATGGAAGCCATTGCCCGTGCAAGGATATTGGAGGATAGGCCCTGTTTGCCGATATTTGGAGCGCAAAAGGAGTGTGTGATGGTTCATCCTACCCCGAATGAGTCGGAGTTGAACAGGGCTTGCTCGCTCGGAAAAAGATTCTTGCACAAAAAGCAACGATCTTTTGGGGTAGGCCCTACACAGCAAGGCCCGATCCGGTTGAGTGTGGTTTACGGTGAGCCGATCCAGATGCGTGGACGCACGCTGACCCCGGTAGCGCGGGTGATCTCGGGTGGCAGCTACGCCGGAACAGTTCGCGAACACGGCATCGAGGGACGGGGCTGGGCTGCACAGATCATCCGGCCGATCAAAGTGATCGAGGAGCGGGACGGCGAAGCGCGGACGTTGGTCATTCCAGATATCACCCGGAAAGCGCTGTCCAAGATGGCTATTGTGTCCGTCGCCATCGCCGTTGTATCGATCATCGTAATCTTGGTCGTCCGGATCAACCGAGCGTACTCGGCTTGACCGAGCGTACTCGGCTTGACCGAGCGAGGTAATCACCCATTGTTTGAGAGGAGGTTCTCATGTCTTTGGAAAAAATGTTTGCATCGATCGATACCCTGCGCTCCACCGCCTCGGTCGAGGCCGCTTTTGGCCAACCGCAAGAGGTCGAAGGCAAGGTGCTGATCCCTGTCGCCGAGGTTGGAATGGGGTTTGGGCTGGGTTTTGGCAAGGGCGTTTCAGAAAGCGAAGAAGAGCCAGCCGGCGAAGGTGAAGGAGGTGGGGGAGGCGGTGGAGCGAACTCGCGGCCTATCGCCGTGATCCAAGTGACCCAGGAGGATACGACCATCTGTCCCATCCAAGACGAGGGCAAGATCGCCCTGGCCGGGATCGCCCTGGTCGCTTGGTGTGTGTTCTGGTTTTTTGCGACCCTCGAATCCATTTTCGGCAAAGATTAAAAGCTATTTTGTGCGGACGGAGGGAGTGTTTGTTCTTGGGGGTACTCTCCTTGTTGCTCCAAGCCCCCGCTCTCGGGGACGATCTAATGGCATCACAGAATATCGCTTGTTAGCGCTGAAATCGTTCCTGGGACGGGAACGAGAGCGCTTGCCCCAAACTACGAATGCTCCCCGGACGGACATCGGCTAGACAATGCCTCGAACTTGGGCTATAATAGAGCCACTTTGACGAAAGGAACACTGTTATTATGCCCAGGTACACCGCCCCGCGCGGCACGCTTGATGTGCTGCCCCAGGATCAACCCTATTGGCGATATATAACCGCGCGCGCGCACCACATCGCCCAGTTGTACGGCTTTGAGCAGATCACCACGCCGATGTTTGAGTCGACCGAGGTCTTTGTCCGGGGCGTCGGCGAAGGCACCGACATCGTCGACAAGGAAATCTATAATTTCCAGGACAAAGGCGGCGAGGAGATTGCCCTGCGCCCCGAGTTCACCGCCGGGGTCATGCGCGCCTTTATCGAGCACGGCATGCACACCCTGCCCAGGCCGGTCAAGCTCTACAGCATCGGCCCGATCTTTCGCTACGAGCGTCCCCAGGCCGGACGTTACCGCCAGCACAATCAGCTCAACGTCGAAGCGTTGGGCGAGCAAGATCCCGCTCTCGACGCCGAGATCATGGAAGTCTTGCGCCACCTCTACGCCGACCTCGGTTTCGGCGACATTGCCTTCCAGATCAACTCGACCGGCTGCCCCAAGTGCCGTCCCGGCTATGTCAGGCTGCTGGTGCAGTACTATCAGGAGCACGTCGATCGGCTCTGCGACGACTGCAAGCGGCGCATGGTGCGCAACCCGCTGCGCATGCTCGACTGCAAGGCTGCTTCGTGCCAGCCGTTGATCGCCGGCGCGCCGTATTTCGCCGATCACCTGTGCCAGGAATGCGCCGAACACTTTGCAACGCTGCAAGGCTACCTGGCGGCGCTGGGCCGCTCGTTCACCGTCAACCACCGGCTGGTGCGCGGTCTCGATTATTACACTAAAACTGTCTTTGAAGCCTGGTCGGAGGGCATCGGCGCGCAGGCGGCGGTGTGCGGCGGCGGTCGCTACGACGGGCTGATCGAGTTGCTGGGCGGCCCGCCGACGCCGGGTATTGGCTTTGGCTCGGGCATCGAGCGGATCATCTTGACCATGAAGGCGCAGGGCATCGCGGTGCCCGCTTTGCCTCAGCCCGGCGTGCTGATCGCCCCCCTGGGCAGCGAAGCCAAGCGCAGAGCGGTCAAGCTGTTGGCCGACCTGCGCGCCGCCGACATTGCCGCGGCCTTGAGCTTTGGCGACCGCTCGCTCAAGGCCCAGCTTCGCGCCGCCGGCAAGCAAAATATGCGCCACGTGATCGTCTTGGGTGAGGACGAAATGTGCAGCGCGCAGGCCGTGGTCAAAGATATGGGCAGCGGCGAGCAGCAGACCGTGCCGTTGGAGAACCTGGTTTCCTGGATACAAGAACATACGTTGTGAACAAGATCGGTATCCTCAGCAACCCCAATTACCCGCAGACGTGGGACCTGGCTATGTTGATCCAGGACACGCTGCGCGAGCGCGGTTTCCTGGCCTTGTGCAGTTGCGCCGACCTGGAGGAACGCCAGCCTTCCTTTCCACCTGACCTGGACATGCTGATCACGCTCGGCGGCGACGGCACCATGCTGCGCGCGGCCCATCTCGTCTCGGAGACGGCCACGCCCATTTTGGGCATCCATATGGGGCGGCTGGGCTTTCTGGCCGAGGTCCGCGTCGACGACTGGCAGCGAAGCCTGGAACAGATTTTCCGGGGCGAGCATTGGGTCGAGGAACGATCTATGTTGCGCTGTGAATTGCACCGCGACGGGGAAACGCTCGGCCCGTGGCAGGCGCTCAACGAGATCGTCATCGGCCGCAGCGGCATCGCACACATGGTGCAGCTTGCCACCTATGTTGATGGCGGCTATTTCACTACCTATGTCGCCGACGGGTTGATCGTTGCCACTGCCACCGGCTCGACCGCTTATGCCCTCTCGGCCGGCGGGCCGATTCTGCCGCCCGAACTGCGCAACATGCTGCTGGTGCCGATCTGCCCGCACCTCAGCTTGGAACGCACCATTGTCCTGGCCGGCGGCGCGACGGTGACGATCCAGGTCGAATCGACGCGTGAGGGCGTGCTCATCGTCGATGGCATCATCCGCATAGAACTCCAACCCGGCGACCAGATCGATCTCACCATCAACCCGCACGTCGCCCGTTTTGTGCGCCTGTATGACCGGCGGCAGGTCTATGAAACCCTGCTGGAACGGCTCAGGCCGAGAAGGATCGAAAAACCCGATGACCCCAGTTGACGAACTCGATCTCCAGGCTCAGGCCGCCCTCGACGCCGGCAACCGCCTCGTCGCCAGAGGCTACTGGCGGCGCGCTACACGGATCGCACCGGAGCGGCTTGATTTGTGGCGCAAACTGCTCGACGTGACCGATGAGCGCGCCGAGCGCAAGCGCTGCCTGGAAAACATTGTCCGGCTTGACAGCTCAAATTACGACTTGAACCACGAGCTGAAACAGATCATTAAAGCCGAGAAACAAGAGGCAGAGGCCGCCGCCGCGCCACCGCCACCTCCGCCCGATGAGACGGACACTCTAGCCATTCGTGCTGCCGCAGGCACCCGCGTCGGCACGGCCGTCCGCGCCGACGTGAGCGAAGAGATGCGCCTGCAATGGGATCGTGCAGTGTCCGAGGGCAAAACGCTTTACTGCGTCGATCACCCGCAGACCGAGACCACGCTGCGTTGCAACAGTTGCAGTGCGCCGATCTGCCCGCGCTGTGCGGTGCGTACCCCAGTGGGTTTTCGCTGCAAGGCGTGCATCCGCGCCCAGCAAGAGGTGTTTTACAACGCCGAGTGGTACGATTACCCGGTCGCTGCGCTGATCGCGCTGGTGCTCTCGACTCCGGCGGCAGTGATTTCTGGAATGGCCGGCTGGTGGTTTGCGCTGATCATCAGCCCGCTGGCCGGCGGGCTGATCGGTAGCATCTGCCATTGGGCTGTGCGGCGCCGGCGCGGGCGGTGGACGTGGCTGGTGGTAGCCGTGGCGATGGCTGTCGGTGCGATGGGCGCGCTGGTGGCCATGCCACGCGGTTTCCTGTCCATCGGCATCTATCTCGTGATGGGCATCGGCGCGGCCGTTGGCGTTTTACGATTAGGAAAATCAAAGTAATGTTAGCCGAACTGACAATTTCCAATTTTGCGATCATTGATCTGCTGCACCTGGTCTTTTCAGCCGGGTTTAACGTGCTCACCGGCGAGACCGGCGCGGGCAAGTCGATCATCATTGATGCGGTCAACCTGCTGCTTGGTGGCCGCGCGGACAGCAATTTCATCCGTGCGGGCGCCGACAAGGCCGAGATCGAGGGCATTTTTTACCTCGCCTCACGCGAACAGGCTGCACTCGCTCCGTTGCTCAAGGAGGAAGCTCTGGACGATGCCGATCCCGGTCTGCTCGTCATGGCACGCGAAATCCGAACCAGCGGGCACAACATCTGCCGCATTAATGGGCGCGCTGTGCGACTGGGCATCCTGGAGCAATTTGGCAGCCAACTGATCGACATTCACGGGCAGAGTGAACACCTTTCACTGCTCAACGAGCGTTCGCACCTCGATTTTCTGGATCGCTACGGCGGGCTGGAAGTCGAGCGAGCAGCTATCGCCGAAAAAACACGCCAACTGCGCGCCGTGCGCCGCGAACTGACCGACCTGACCCAGAACGAGCGCACGCTGCGGCAGCGACAGGATATGCTTCGTTATCAGGTGGATGAAATCCTCGCTGCCCATCTTGAGCCCGGCCAGGACATCACTTTGGAACAAGAGCGCAACCGGCTGACCAATGCCGAAAAGCTTAGCGCCCTGGGCAGTGAAGCCCTGTTGCTGCTGGTCGAAGGCCAAGAGGGGCAGGGTGCAGTAGTTGATCTGTTGAGCCAGGTTACACGCGTGTTGAGCAGTCTTGCGCGCATCGATCCGCAAATGGAGGGCTATCAGCAGCAGTCGGAAGAACTGGGCTACCAGCTCGACGACCTTGCTTCGGTGCTCCAGGATTATCAGGAACAGGTCGAATTCAATCCCAAACGGCTGGAACAGGTTGAAGAGCGATTGGCGCTGGTCCGGCGTTTGCAGCGCAAGTACGGCGACAGCATTGAAGACGTGTTGTCCTTTGCTCGGCAGGCAGCGCAAGAACTGGATACCATCGAACACAGCGGCGAACGTATCGCTGAACTTCAGGCCCAGGAACAGGCTCTTTTGTGCGAGATCGGCCAGATGGGCGCGGCCCTATCAGAGCAGCGACAAAAAGCGGGCGAGCGCCTTGCCGCTGCCGTCGAGGCCGAACTGGCCGAACTCAAGATGGAACAGGCCCATTTTGCCGTCGAACTGCGCTGGGACGTCCAGCCTGACGGTGCCATAGTCGACACGCCGCCGCCAGGACGCGAGCCCGGCGCCTATGCTTTTTCGGCCAGCGGGCTGGATCGCGCGGCATTTCTCATCGCTACCAACGTTGGCGAGCCACTCAAGCCGATGGCCAAGGTCGCTTCCGGCGGCGAGACTTCACGTCTGATGCTGGCCATGAAAACAGCTCTGGCGATGGCCGATCACATCCCCACCCTCATTTTCGACGAGATCGATCAGGGCATTGGCGGGCG
>JAFGEY010000234.1 GCA_016931365.1 Anaerolineae bacterium | reverse complement strand
GCCCCCCATCGAGTGGCCCATCACCGGCGGTCGGTGCAGGCCCAGCGCCGCGATCACGCCGCACAGATCGCCTGCCATATCCGCCATATTGTAGCCCTGCTCCGGCGCATCGGACTGCCCGTGGCCGCGGGCATCGACCATGATCACGTCATAGTCCGGCGCCAAGACTTCCGCTACTGGCGTCCAGCACAGGCCATCATCAGAAAACCCGTGCGCCAACACGACCGGCGGCTTGGTTCCACCCGTGCGCGTGTAGTGTAGACGCAGACCATTCACTTTCACATCACCAGATTGCCACGCAGTCATAAGAAGACTCCTCTCTCCATTGTGACACGTCAAGCCATCGCCCGCAGCACGTCGCCCAGGCGTTGAATCTCTTGCACTGTGTTGTAATGCACCGCGCCAACGCGCACCATCCCGCCCTTGCCTTCTAGCCCCAGCCGCTCGGTGACGGCCAGCGCGTAATAGTTGCCGTCCCACACGAAAATGCCCTGCTCGTCCAGCGCGGCGGCGATCTTGCGCGGCGTCTTGCCAGCCCAGTTGAATGACACCGTCGGCACGCGCTCGTCCAGCCGTCGCCGGTCGGTGATGCCGTGGATGCGCACGCCGGGCAGCGTTTCCAGTTCGTCGAGGATCGCGGCACTCAAGATGTGGTCGTACTCGCGCAGCACGGCCATTCCCGTTTTGAGGTGCCGCCGCCGTCCCGAAAAGCCGGGGAATTGATCGGCAAAGCGGGCACCGAACTGCTCACCGATACCAGCCAGGTAATTTACCGCTGCCAACGCACCTGCGATCCCTTCGTGGTTTTGTGTTCCGGTCTCAAATTTTCCAGGCGGTAGAGCTGGTGCAGGGCGAACCTTATATGCCAGTAATCGATCCAGCAAATCATATCGGCCATAAAGAACCCCTTGGTGTGTCCCAAAAAACTTGTACACACT
The DNA here is from genome assembly GCA_016931365.1 of Anaerolineae bacterium. The sequence continues at coordinate 3,494 of JAFGEY010000234.1, read as the reverse complement.
ACAAGCCAAGAGATCGCAATTCAGGGCTTGGACATCGATCGGACCATGCGGAGCGTACTGTACCGCATCAATGAAAGCCAACGCACCAACTTTGTGCGCCCACTCGATGATTGTCTTGATGTCGTGCACGGTGCCAGTGGCGTTAGAGGCATAGCCCACAGCGACGATTTGGGTCTTGTCATTGATCAGCCCGTGCAGCGCGTCCATATCGAGCGTGTAATCCTCGACATCGAAATCGGCCCAACGGATGGTTGCCCCGCTGTCTTGGGCCACGAGCAGCCAGGGGGCGATGTTGGCGTCGTGATCCATCCGCGTCACCACGATCTCGTCGCCAGGGCCGAGATCGCCGGCCAGAGCGCGGCTGATGCCCAGGGTCAACGTGGTCATGTTGGGGCCGAAGACGATCTCATCAGGCGAAGCGGCATTGAGCAGATCGGCCATGGCGACGTGCGCCTGATGCAAAATCTCATCGGATCGCTGGCTGGTGGCGAACGCGCCGCCGTGGTTGGCATTGTGGTGGGCCAGGTAATCGACCACGGCGTCGATGACGCACTGTGGCACCTGCGTGCCGCCGGGGTTGTCGAGAAAGACGACGGGACGATCGCCAATGGTCTGGGCGAGAGCTGGAAACTGCAAGCGAAGGGCATGGACATCCAATAGATCGAACATGGTGATTTCCTTTGCATTTATTGTGGGAGCTAAAGCCGCGATTGTACTTTTGAATAAAAAGTCAGTCCAGCGTTGTTTCCGTTCTTGTTTGCTCCAAGTCGATTGCAAAGATCTCCAAACTCCAATACAGGCGTCACCCCGGCACGACCCACGTCCCCGTTTCTCCGGCCAGCGCACGCTCGATGTTCTCCGGGTTGGTGATCAAGGCCTGCTTGCCGCCCGCCTCCAGGTAAGCCACAATCGCCTCGATCTTGGGGCGCATACTGCCCGGCGCAAAGTGTCCTTCGGCGATGTACTGCCTGGCCTCGGCGGCGGTGATCCTCTCAAGCGTGCGCTGCTGCGGCGTGCCATAATGCAAATACACCTGCTCGACAGCGGTCGAAATCAGGAACAGGTCGGCGTGCAGGCGCTGCGCGAGCAGTGATGAGGCAAGGTCCTTGTCGATCACTGCCGCCACGCCGCGCAAATTGCCCTCTGCGTCGGCTACCACGGGAATGCCACCGCCGCCCACGGCGATGATGATAGTGCCGCGCAGCACCAGGTCGCGGATCACCTCTTCTTCGACCACGCGCAGCGGTGCCGGCGAAGGCACCACCCGCCGCCAGCCACGCCCGGCATCCTCGACGATGTGCCAGCCGTCCTCCTGCTGGCGCTGCATCGCCGTGTCCCGGTCGAGAAAGGAGCCGATCGGCTTGGTGGGGTGTTGAAAAGCAGGGTCGTCGGCGGAAACCTCCACCTGGGTCACAACTGTGACCACTTGGTGCGGCATGCCCCGGCGGCAAAATTCGTTTTGCAGGTTTTGTTGGAGCGCATAGCCCAGCGCGCCCTGCGTGTCGGCGACGCAGGCATCGAGAGGAACCTCGTGCAGTTCAAAGCGCGAAAGTTCGGAGCGGCGCAGGATAAAGCCGACCTGGGGGCCGTTGCCGTGGCCGATCACCACCGTCCAGCCCTGGTCGATCATGGCAGCAATGTGGACGCAGGTCTCGTGGGCGGCGCGGTACTGATCTTCTACGGTGCGGTGGTTCTTATCCTGGATCAGCGAGTTGCCGCCGATGGCGACGATGGCAACCCGTTTTGATGGCGTGCGAGCGATCATATTCGGTTATCTCCTCGTTGAGATATTCTTACTCGGTCAAAATAAACAACAAATCGTTGACGTTGGTGTTGGTCGGCCCGGTGCGGATCAGACCGCCGATAGAGTCAAAAAAGCGATATGCATCGTTACGCATCAGGTAATCGCCGGCGTCAAGGCCGAAGCCCGCAGCGCGCCGTACCGTCGTCCCATCGACGATGGCTCCGGCGGCGTCGGTCGGCCCGTCGGTGCCGTCGGTGGCCAGGGCGGCCAGGGTGACGCCCGGCCAGCCATCGAGCGCGATGGCCGCGGCTAGGGCCAGTTCCTGGTTGCGCCCACCTTTGCCGTCGCCGCGCAGCGTCACCGTCGTCTCCCCGCCGGCGATGACACAGGCCGGGCGGGGCAAGGGCCAGCCTTCGACGACCAGCGATTTGGCGATCCCGGCCATCGCTCGCGCCACCTCGCGCGCTTCACCTTCGATATAAGTGGAGAGGATCAGCGCGTGCATGCCCGCGGCCTCGGCTTGAGCCTGGGCCGCACGCGCCGCCAGCGCGTTGCTGCCGACGATCACGTTCTGCACGCAGTCGAAAATGTGATCGCCGGGCTTGGGCGTTTCTGCAACCAAGTCGCAGCTTGCGACTTGGACGCGCATCCCCGCTTTCATCCATTCAAAGATAGTTGAAGGAACTTTATCGATAATTTCGTATTTTTTGAAAACGTCGTAAGCATCGCCAAACGTAGTTGGATCGGGCACGGTGGGGCCGGAAGCGATCACATCCAGTGGATTGCCGACCACGTCGGATAAAATCAGCGCGACGATCGACGCAGGCGCGGCGGCGCGGGCCAACTGCCCGCCTTTGATCTGCGAGCAGTGCTTGCGCACCGTGTTGATCTCGTTGATCGTCGCCCCGCAGCGCAGCAGGGTATCGGTGAGCGCTTGCAGGTCAGCCAGCGAAACGCCGGGCACAGGCGCGGGCATCAACGCCGAGCCGCCGCCAGAAATCAGGCAGAAAACCAGATCGCGCTCGGTCGAATGGCGGACGAGATCGAGCATCCGCCGCGCGCCGCGCTGCCCGGCTTCGTCGGGGATGGGATGGCTCGCCTCACACAGGGTCAATGCGGACGGCAGCGGCGCATCGACCAGGTGCCCGTGCTTGACGTTGACCCAGCCGGCGGTAAAACAATCGCCCAGGATTTCGCACAACGCCTGGGCCATCGGCGCGCCGGCCTTGCCTCCCCCGACGATGAACACGCGCTCGTAGGCCATCAGATCGTAGCTCTGTCCGTCGACGTGCAGCACGTCGCCCTCACGGCGCACCCATGTCTTGACCGCCTGGGCCGGATCGACGGCGCGCAGGGCGGCGTGTACGAGGTCCATCATCAGCGCCTTGTTCACGGCGTCGTCTCCTGCCCGATCGCTTTCAGTATGTTGGCGGCAGCCTCTTCGGGCGGGATGTTTTTGCGCAGCACTTCGTCGATAGCGATCTGCATAGCGCGATAGATACGCTGGTAAGGCTCGGACGAGAGATAGGGGGCCGTATATTCGAGTTGAGTGTACATAAACTTGGCATAAGCGTCGCGCGGCATCTGTTCAAACGCCGAACGTCGCGTCGGCAAATGCCCGGCAGCCTGGTTGCAGGCGGCAAGGTAGGGCGGGTACATCAGCCATTCCACAAGTTGTAGGGTCAACGGTTGGCGGTTCGGATCGCGTGAAGCGACAGCCCAGGCATAGCCACGGCTGAGGGCCACCGCT
>JAFGEY010000233.1 GCA_016931365.1 Anaerolineae bacterium | reverse complement strand
GCGCTTTGGCCAGGAACTGATCGTGTCCACGCAGGACCTTTTGCCACCACAGCAATCCCGCTTGCTGGTGGACCCAACGTAAGAAAGGAGATCTGTTCATGCCTGAGTATCTTGCACCCGGTGTGTACGTCGAGGAGACCAGCTTTCGCTCCAAGTCGCTGGAGGGTGTCAGTACCAGTACAGCTGGCTTTGTCGGGCCATCTCGCTACGGACCGGTGAGCGGGGAGCCTGAGCTGATCACCAGCTTTCTGGACTTTCAGCGTATCTTTGGCGGGCTGGATGACCTCGAACTGGGCGGCGCGCGCCAGCGCAACTTTTTGGCGCACGCTGTGCGCGCCTTCTTTGAGGAAGGAGGAAAGCGCCTATTCGTCAGTCGCGTCTTTGGCTTTGCGTCGGACCCACAGGACGTGAGCGGAGTGTGGACAAAGCATTACGGCCGCATCGACAGCGGCAGCGTTTCGCCCGATCTCGGCTCTGTGGTGCTGCACGCGCGCTTTCCCGGTGCCGCGGGGAACATGCGCGTTACCTTTACCATGAAGGTGGGGGCGAACGCGCTTACCACAGGGACCGCGGAAAGTCCGTCCCTGACGCGTGTGAGCAGCTTTGACACGGTCCATGTCGCGACACCCATCGTGACGAACGGACGTGTCACGGGCTGGACGCCTCCCGGCGGCACGGACGGCCTATTCGTCGCCGCCTGGGACTCAGCCAACGATCGCTGGCTGCTGGCGGGCAACGGCCCGGACGTCCCGCTCACCTCGCTGGCGGCGGGCACCCATGTGCGGCCTGTCTCGCTCACGGTGGAGGTGGCGCGGCCAAAAGCCGGTGGCACAGGCTTTGAGAGCGCCGAGCTCCTCGGCGAATTTGCCTTCGACAGCCGCAGCAGCACTGCACTGACCGACACCTTCGCCCGGCAGCCTTTGACCCGCTACGGCTTTCTCACCGTGCCGTTTGCCATCGAGGTCCCTGCAGAGATGACCATCGACAACACAGAGATAGACGAACAGGCGCGCAGCGAGAAAACGCTGGATTTCATGCGCGAGTTGCTGGGCTTTGAGGTGACCGCGACGCTGCTACGGGGACAGGATGTACGCGCCGACGAGCGCCGGGCAGTCTACACCCTGGACGGTGGGGACGACGGCGAGCTTCCGGGCGACGAGGAGTATGCGGGCATCGAAGACATGAGCCAGTTCACCGACTATATCGCCGACCCGCTGCTGTTGCCCAAGAACGGGCTCCTCGCCTTCGAGGGCGTGGAGGACATTTCCATCGTCGCGGCCCCGGGGTATACCTATGGCTACCAGGACTCGGGCGATGCCTTCGATCGCGTCTTTGGCATCCAGAACGCGGTGATCAAGCACTGCGAAAAGATGCGCTATCGCGTGGCGGTGCTCGACACGCCGTCGAACTTTTTGCCCACGCAGGCGCTCAACTACCGCAACTTGCGCTCGTCCCACTATGCGGCCCTGTACTATCCCTGGGTGACGGTGGCGAACCCGCTGGGCGAGGGCCGGATCGACTTGCCGCCCAGTGGCTTTATCGCCGGCATCTATGCGCGCAACGACATCGAGCATGCGGTCTTTAAGGCACCGGCAAACGAGGTCGTTCGCTCGGCGATCGACTTTCAGATACGCCTGAACAAGGCGCACCAGGAACTGCTCAACCCGCAGGGGGTCAACTGCCTGCGCTACTTTGCCGGGCGCGGGTTCCTGGTGTGGGGAGCGCGCACGATCAGCGATGACCCGGAGTGGAAATATATCCCGGTACGCCGCTACTTTGCCTACCTGGAGCGCACGATCGATCACGGGACGCAGTGGGTGGTGTTCGAGTCCAACGGTCCTCAGTTGTGGGACAATGTGCGACGGACCGTCGAGGATTTCCTGTTTAACGAGTGGAAGACGGGCGCGCTCCTGGGCGACAAACCCGAGGAGGCCTACTTTGTCCGCTGCGATCGGTCGACGATGACCCAGAACGACCTCGACAACGGCCGGCTGATCTGCCTGATCGGCGTAGCCGTGGTCAAGCCGGCAGAGTTTGTCATTTTCCGCATCGGTCAATGGACCGCATCGAGTAACGCCTGACGGGAGGGAGAGAAGCCATGGCGACGACACGGGACAACCCGTATAGCAATTTCAACTTCCTGGTCGACCTGGGCACGGGGGATACGACCAGTATCCAGGCCGGCTTTCAAGAGGTGAGCGGGCTGAACACCGAGGTAACCGTTGCCGAGTACCGCAACGGGAATGAGGCGGTGAACCACGTCCGCAAGATCAATGGCATCTACAAGGTGGGGGACGTGACGCTGAAGCGCGGCTTGATCGGCGCGCTCGATCTGTTCGAATGGATCGACCAGGTGCGCACCGGCGACCTGGCCGCGAGGCGGAACATCACGATCCAGCTCCGCGACGAGGCCGGCTCGGAGACGGTCATGACGTGGCGGCTGACCAATGCGCGGCCGCTGCGCTACACGGCGCCCACCTTTAACGCCAAGGGCGGCACGGATGTGTCGATCGAAGAGCTGGTGCTGACCTGCGAGGATCTCCAGATCGAATAGGGGCGAGAGACGTGGCTTCTACGCTAACGTACAAGGGACGCCTACCCGGCGTGGTCTGCCGGGCTGCGCTGCCGCCGGCCGGCGAGGCGCCACTGCGACTCGACACAGCCGCGTTCGTCGGTTTTGCGGAGCGTGGCCCCCTGAACACCCCGGTGGCGGTGGAAGATGCCAGCCAGTACCACACGTTGTTCGGCGGCGACGTCGCCATCGCGCGCGATGGGGGCCGGCCGGTGTATGCCCACCTGCCCGGTGCCGTGCGCGCGTTTTTCGACAACGGCGGCCGCCGGTGCTACGTCGTGCGCGTAGCCGGATCGGGGGCGCGGGCCAACCGCTTCCGGGTGCCGGGGCTGGTGGCGTGGGACGAGGCCGGCGGCTATCGTACGGTCGTGGCCACAGCGGCATGGGTGGGCGCGTGGTCGGACCGGATGACGCTGAGCACGCAACTGCGGATCCGCCCGCTACCGGTCTTGCCGGGCAGCGTTGCGGCCCCTGTGGCTGGCTTGCAGTTGGTGCTCGAGCTCCCGGCTTTTACCGACCTGCAGCCGGGTGACCTACTGGGCATCACCTTCGAGGGGGAGGAGCAGCGTTGGATGCTCTTTCCCGTGCGCGAGGTTCAAAAGCTCGGCGGCGCAGCGGCGTCGACGCGCGGGGCGCCCTTTGCCGTGGCGGCAGATCCGGCGACGGTGCGCATCTACCGGCAGCGGATGACGGGCTGGTCCGACGTCGTCGAGGTCGACTGCCTGGGCGAGGCAGGCTGGGAGCAGGTGGCAGGCAGCGATGAATCCCCCCCGCCGGGCTGGAGCCTTTCGGAGGTCAAGGGGGAGATGGCGCT
>JAFGEY010000232.1 GCA_016931365.1 Anaerolineae bacterium | reverse complement strand
GGCGGAAACCAGGCGCTCGGAACGATGAAGAAAATCTGCCAATCCAGGGGCGCGACGGTCCACGAGTCGGGGATTGTGCTGTGGGGCAGCAAGCAGCGCGAGCGAGAAATCACCAACCTGGTCGACAAATTGGGCAGCGCTTTCTGATTTCAGGCCCACCAGCAAGCCGTCATCTGTTAGGGCCTTGATAGTCCGGCGATAGGCATCCACCGACAAACCTGTATATAATGAGTACATAATTTAATTTTGGACTCAACACACAGGGAGAGAAATATGAAAAAATCGATCATCATGATCGGTGCGGGCGTCGCCGGGCTGTCGGCCGGATGCTATGGGCAGATGAACGGCTATGACACGCAGATTTTCGAGCTGCACTCACAGCCCGGCGGCCTGTGTACGTCGTGGAAGCGCCAGGGCTATGTATTCGACGGCTGCATCCACTGGCTGGTTGGCTCGAAAACCGGCAGCAGCATGAACCGCATCTGGCAGGAACTGGGCGCGGCGCAGGGCCGGCAGATGGTCAACCACGAAGAATTCACTCGTTTTCAAAGCGCCGACGGCAAGGCATTCATCCTCTATACCAACGTCGACCGGCTGGAACAGCACCTCAAAGACCTGGCTCCCGCCGACGAAAAGGCAATCCGAGAATTGTGCGGCCAGATTCGGAAATTCGCCAAAATGGGCGAAGGGATGATGGGCGAGCCGGCCGGCGGTTTGTTGGGCAAGATCAAGCGCGCGCTGGCAACGGCGTCGCTGATGCCGGCGATGATCAAGTACGGCAAAATGTCGATCCAGACCTTTGCCGAGCGCTTCAGCGATCCATTCCTGCGCAAAGCTTTGAGCGGCGTCTTTGACATCTCTTCATCATCCAGCTTTCCGGCGATTGCCCTGCTGATGACGATGGCCTGGCAGCACAACCAGGACGCCGGCTATCCCATCGGCGGATCGCTGGCTTTTGCCCGGGCCATCGAACGGCGCTATCTCGATCTGGGCGGGCAGATTCACTACCGCTCGCGGGTGGACAAGATTTTGGTCGAGGCTTGCCCCGAGCCGGGGCGAGGGGCCCGCGCCGTCGGCGTCCGCCTCACCGACGGCAGCGAGCACCGCGCCGACGTGGTCATCTCGGCCGCCGACGGCCATGCGACGATCTTTGACATGCTCGAAGGCAAATATGCCGATGACAAAATCCGCGGCTATTATCGCGACCTGCCCATCTTTGCGCCAATCGTCCAGGTCTCGCTGGGCATCAACCGCGACCTGTCCGGCCAGCCGCACAGCGTCCAGTACGAGCTGCCCGAAGCGCTCCAGATTGCCGGAGAAGCGCGGCGCACCATCGGGTTCAAGCACTATGGCTACGATCCGACCATCGCCCCGGCGGGCAAATCGGTGGTGACAACGATGTTCCCGTCCAGCCACGCTTATTGGAAGGAACTCGCCGAGGAGCCGGAGCGCTATGACGCAGAAAAGAAAGACATTGCCATCAAGGTCATCGATCAGCTCGAGCGGCGCTATCCCGGCGTCAGCGAACAGGTCGAGGCCGTCGACGTGGCAACGCCGCTGACTTTTGAGCGCTACACCGGCAACTGGCAGGGATCGATGGAAGGCTGGCTGCTCACCACCGAGACGATGATGATGACCGTCAAGGGAATGGACAAGACGCTGCCCGGCCTGGAAGATTTTTATATGGTCGGCCAATGGGTCGAGCCGGGCGGCGGGCTGCCACCGGCGGCCACATCCGGGCGGGGCGTGATCGAGACGATCTGCAAAAAGGACGACCGGCCCTTCGTGGCGACAACGCCGTAATTTACGCACCAACAACCGGGGCGCGCGCTCGAGCGCGCCTTTTTCATTTCTATGTCCTTGACAATCGAGTGCGTTTGACTTATCTCATTGGATCAGGTGAGGCATGTGAAAGAGAGAAGGATCTAGTGAACATCTTGGTTACAGGTGGGTTCGGAAATATCGGCGTGGTTGTAGTGGATGAATGCCTCCGTCGCGGGCATATAGTATCCGTGTTCGATGTTCAAAATAGACGCACAGAGAAACTGGCCCGGCGATACGGCAAGCGGAACGTCAAAGTTTTGTTCGGCGACCTTCGGAAAGCGGACGACGTTTCACGGGCAGTGGTTGGTCAGGACATCGTGCTCCACCTGGCGGCGATTCTCCCGCCGGTCAGCGATGCTCACCCCGACCTGTGCAAGGCAGTCAATGTTGGAGGGACGGCCAACCTCATTCACGCGTTGCAGGCATCCACAAAAAAGGCGGCTCTCGTGTCGGTCTCTTCGGCGAGCGTCATGGGGCCCACGCAAAAACGAACTCCACCGGTCCGGTCAGACGATCCTCTCTCGCCCACCGATGCTTATTCGAGTAGCAAGATCGCGGCGGAAGCTCTGGTGGCGGCTTCCGGGCTACGCTACTGCATCCTGCGGTTGGCCGCCGTCCTCCCGACCGTTGTCAACTATTCGAGTGTATTCGCCATGCTCAAGTTGATTTTCGACATGCCGCTCGACGCCCGTTGCGAGATTGTCCTCGATCTCGACGTCGCATATGCCCTGGTTTCCGCTGCCGAGAACCTTCTTGGATCGGGAGAAATTGCCGGCAAGAAAGGGTTCATCGCTGGAGGCAGGGCGCAGGGCTGCCAGATGAGGACAAGGGACCTGATAAGTTTGGTGTTCGATCCAATGGGCTTGCGCGCCCCGGATGAGTCTCTCTTCTCGCCGGAACTGGACTCTTATTATCTGGATTGGTACGACACCGAGGAAATTCAATCGATCTTGCGGTATCAGCGTCATTCTGCGGAACAGTGGCAGGCGATCATGATCGGGATGATTCGCTACGTCCGCCCATTCCTTCGTCTGTTCAAGGCCGGCATCATCAGGTGGATCGAAAAGCAGTCACCTCGCTATCCGGCCTCGGCCGGGAAAAGTGGACAAACCCCAAGATGAAGAACGCTCGGCTTTCATCGCGACCAAAAAAGTAGTATTTAGAGCAATCTGACGATATACTACAATCAAAGTTTAAAGTGCCGGGCGCCTTTGACCTCAACTGCGCAAGTACTATAATTGACTCCACTGAAAAAACTCAACGCAAGGGCGCAAGGTCGCCAAGCCACAAGGTTTTGATTAATAATAAGATGTATTAGCAATCGTTCTTAATTCTTTGCGTCTTTGCATCGCCAACTGGAAGTTGGATGCGTCTTTGCGTTAAAATTGGCTTTGTAGTGATCCTGGGGAAAAGGGAACAGCATGACTTCCTCACGGCGAATTGCAACAATTCGCCACTCATCCCTTTAGATTGAGTTTACCGACATCGGCGTTTGCCCCAACTAACAAACACTCCCACGCGCCCTTTTTGTTTGACAATTGAGTGTGTTGGGTTTATCATTGGATCGGGTAGGGAAAAATTCCGCACAGTCACGTGTTGGGTGAGCAACCGACTCTGGTAAGCATTTATGCGCGACACAGATCGAGCGGACAATTCAGAGGGATAAGCAATGAGTTTGAGATTTGAGTGGGATAAACAAAAGGCCGCCTTGAATCTCAAAAACCACACGGTCAGCTTTGACGAGGCCAGCACAGTCTTTGATGACCCATTGGCGTATATTTTCGATGATCAAGATCATTCCAAAGATGAACAACGAGAGATTATCATCGGTCATTCTGTTCTCAAGCGGCTGTTATTGATAGTTTTCACTGAACGAGACCAAGACATCATCCGCATTATCAGCGCCCGTTTGGTGACAAAACGAGAGCGAGAAGATTATGAAGAAAATGCAAGCTTGTAGTATTCCCGAAGAGACATCAGCGGAAATGCGTTCTGAATATCGACTTGATTACCGCCAAGCCCGACCGAATCGGTTTGCTGGTCGAAGCCAGGAAGGACGCCTGGTAGTTGTACTTGATGAAGACATTGCGCAAGTTTTTCAGACGCCGGAATCGGTGAATGAGGTGTTGCGGGCGTTGATCAGGACGATGCCACCAGTCAATCGCTCAAAAGCAGCAGTGGAGCAATGAGGCCAAGATTCGAGTGATATATCCTGCCTAACACTGATTCCAGGCAACGGCGCAAAGCCGCCGAGGTCGCCTGCCGGAATGTGGTTTGAGAGCGACGTTGGCGCTCTCGCCGCAGAGCAAGATGCGCCGCGCCTGAAGCTTTTCGTTAGGCTGCCTGATGCGCAAGCTGAAGCGCATGCGATGGTACGGCTCATTGATGAATCAGGAGAAGATTATCTGTACCCCGATGATTTTTTTGTACCCATCAAGCTGCCTCAAGCCGTTGAGAAAGCATTTGCGCAGATAGCCTGATGTAGAGTGCCGTTGGCCTGCACGGACAAACGTGCCAAACGCCGACTCACACCGTAATTTGCACACAGCCAACTCAGGGCGCGCTCTCGATAGCGCGCCTTTTTCATTTGACAATCGAGCACGTTTGACCTATCATTGGATCAGGTGAGGAAAATAAACAGCGTCCTTGTAGTTACACGTTATTTGCCGGATTTTTCACCCCCGAGTTGTATGCCATGGAATTGAGTCCAGAACAAATCAAAGAACTCTCTGAATTCTACTGGGAGACTGATATATCAACATCAGAACTACAGAAGCATTTTGGGTTGTCAAAACCCGCACACCGATACATTGTTCCATTTGTTACCGATGTTGACTGTCCAAATTGCTCCGAGAAATTGGTTTACAAATCTCGTTCCTCGCGAAACTAGGATGAAAAAATATGCCCAAATTGTGGGCACCAAGATAGAAGTATTTATCTTTGCCAATGCAGTTATTGCCAGAGAATTAAAGAAGAGGAGAGGCAAAGGCGGAGAGAAGAACAAGAAAAAAGAGAGGCGGAAGCCCTCAAAGCTCGCATAGAAGAAACTTCATCATATGAATACGTGTTATGGGCAATTTCAAAATTATCACGCCGTGAGAAAGTGTTTTTACAGTCCTTCCTCGAAATTTTAGAAGAGAAGGACTCACCCACTTGGCAAGACGTCTGTGATAAAGCAAAAGTCGTTTCCCACAAGAAGTATGTAGATAAATTGCTCAAAGTCAGTCTCCTACACCAACACCCTGATGGAATTGCCCCCAATCCAAGTGTTGGTGTAGAAATGATAGAGATAAAAAGGGTTCGCAATATTTCCAAATCTCTACGATTTGACGTCTTTCAAAGAGACGGTCATACTTGTCAATACTGCGGCAGAAAACCCCCAGATGTTGAACTAGAAATAGATCATTTGCTACCAGTTGCAGAGGGCGGGACAGACGAGTTCGATAACCTTGTAACGAGCTGTTTTGATTGTAACAGAGGAAAATCTGCCAAGATAATACAAGATCACACTGGTGGACATTCAAAGGATGAATGGCGAAATATCATCAGAGAGAAAAGACAGGAGACTTTACAAACTCGTCGTGGGCAATTAGAAGAAGTCATCACTTATTGGGCTGATTGTCGAGGCACAAGACGCCCATCAAATCACGACATTGAAGGTATTTACACATTTATCGAAAAATATGACCCAGAATGGATAAAGGCAGCTATTCACATTGCGGCGCAAAGAAGCCCAAGCAACTACGTCAAATACGTGGCTGGAATTCTTCGCAATTGGGGAGAAAATGGTCCCCCCGATTACATTTCGAATCCAGATTTGGCTCTTGAGCGCAAAGAGGCAACGCAAAAACAGAAAGATTACATCAAAGCATTGTTGGAAAACTTGGGACTAAAGCTAGAGGCTTTCTATCACAAAACGGATTATGATGAGCTATCAATGCTTGACGCGAGAAACCTCATAAAAGCGTTGACAGAAAGCCAGTTTCAAGATTCTAGCGGTAACTAACGCTGCTTGCACCGATGCCACTTCGCGACCTTGTATCGCGGCACGATTGGGTCATGTAGAAGGCCTTTGGAAGGTGAAGCTTGGCGAAGTTGCGGCGCGCCTGGGCTATTCTGATAAGCGAGGTATCCGCACGCAAGCTAAAAATACCGAGGCATCTTTTTTCCAAGCCAACACATACGTCAGCCAATCCCCACCCAACTCTCCCCTTTTTGTTCAACCGGCCAAAGATGCTATAATAGCCCGCTATGGAAAACACACCCACCCTGCTCGCCCTGTGCATCCGCCAGGATGGCAACGAACTCGTCGCCGCCGAGTGCCAAAACCTGACCGGCGGCGCGCCCGCCCCGGATGGCGTCGCCGCATGCTGCACGCTCGACCACATCGCCAGCGCGGCCTACGTCAAGACCGGGCTGCGGCTGATCGCGCGCGGCCCAACACTGCCCGACCTGGTCGAAGCGGTGCGCTGCGCCGATTTTGACGCCGACCGGTTTCGCATCGAGGTGCAGCGATTGACCGACCGCTTTGGCGTCCACAAGCGCGAGTGCATGGTCGCCCTGGCCAATGCAATCGGCGCCAATCCCAATCTCGACGCGCCCCGGCATCGATTTTTGGCCCTGCTGCGCGAGGACGGCTTTTATTTCGGCGAAATCCTGGTCGAATCCGGGTCATCGTACCTGCGGCACGATGAGAAGCCCTGCCGCACCTCGACCTCGCTGCCCTCGCGCGTGGCGCGGGCGATGGTCAACCTGGTCGCGCCGCCGGCCCGCTCGATCCTGAACCTCTGCTGCGGCAGCGGCTCGATCCTGCTCGAAGCGTGCGCCCTCGGCCTGGACGTGCGCGGCATCGACTGGAACTGGAAAATGGTCGAAATGTCGCGCAATAACCTGGCCCACTTTGGCTACGCAGCGACCGTCGAGCGGGGCGACGCGCGCGAGGCGACACAGATCGCCGACGCTGTGGTCACCGACCTGCCTTACGGGCGCTATCTCGTGCTCGATGAGGAGACCGTCAAAGGCATTCTGGCCCGCGCCGCTCTGCTCGCGCCGGTCGGCGTGTTCGCCGCCGGCAGCGACATCACCCCCTGGCTGCAAGAGGCCGGCTATACCGGCGTCGAGGTGTACCGCATCCGCAAGCACGCCGGGTTTATCCGCTACATCCACCGCGCGCGGAGCTGCCGGACGAGCCGTTGATATTTTGTGCCTGCTCGATCCGGATGTCTTTTGGACGGGATTTACAGGATGAACAGGATTTATGCCGGGGCTTTATCCCGTAAATCTTGATAATCCTGTCGAAAAAGGATATTTTATGCCCACAAACGATGCCCTGATCCAAGCGATCCGCGAGGCCATCGCCGCCGCGCCCAACTCGGCGCCGCTGCACAAACACCTCGGCGACCTGCTCTTCGCGGCCCAGGATTACGCCGGGGCCGGGGCCAGCTACCGCCGCGCGCTCGACCTCGCGCCGGACGACCACGAAATCAAACTGGCGCTGGCCCGCACCTACGTCGAACAAAACAAGCCCGACGTGGCCCTGGTGGTCGTCGAGCAGATGCTCAAGGAAGGCAGCCCGCCCGCCGAGGTGCACCTGCTGGCGGCGCGGCTGTACATCGCGGCGAACAATCTCGCCGCGGCCGCCCGCGCCTACCGCAACGCCGTCGACCTCGATCCGTCGCTGGTCGATCCCGAGCTGGAAAACCGGCTCAAGGCGCCCCAGGTCGAGGGGCCGGACGACGGCGCGGATCGCGATGACCGGCAGGCGGAACTGCCGGTCGCCGATCAGGACGACGACGCCAGCGACCTCGTCGAGCGGCCCAAAATCTCTTTTCAAAATGTGGGCGGGATGGACAAACTCAAGGAAGAAATCCGCCTGAAAATCATCTACCCGCTGACCCATCCCGACATCTATCAGGCCTACGGCAAACAGATCGGCGGCGGCATCCTGATGTACGGCCCGCCGGGCTGCGGCAAAACCTACCTTGCCCGCGCCACCGCCGGCGAAGTCAAGGCGCGTTTCATCTCGATTGGCCTGCACGACGTGCTCGACATGTACATCGGCGAGAGCGAGCGCAAGCTGCATGGCATCTTTGAACTGGCCCGCCACAACACGCCCTGCGTGCTCTTTATCGACGAGGTCGACGCGCTGGGGGCCAGCCGCTCCGACATGCGCTACAGCGCCGGGCGCAAGATCATCAACCAGTTTCTGGCCGAACTGGACGGCGTCGACGCCGACAACGAGGGCGTGCTGATCCTCGCCGCCACCAACGCGCCCTGGCACGTCGATCCGGCGCTGCGCCGGCCGGGGCGTTTCGACCGGGTCATTTTCGTCCCGCCGCCCGACGCCCCGGCGCGCGAAGCGATCCTCAAATTGATGCTGGCCGGAAAACCCGCCGAACCGATCGACTGGGGCCGCCTGGCCCGCCAAACCGACGAGTTTTCCGGCGCCGACCTCAAGGGGCTTGTCGACCGCGCCGTCGAGGTCAAGCTGCGCGAAGCAATGCAGTCGGGCCGGCCCAGGCCGCTGACCACGCACGACCTGCAAGCCGCGCTCAAAGGCGTCCACGCGACGACCCAGGAATGGTTCGCCACGGCGCGCAATTACGCGATCTATTCCAACCAGGGTGGGCTGTACGACGACATCCTGGATTATCTCAAAATTTCGAAATAGCAGGGGCGAGGCCCCTACCAGGACGACATCCTGCCAACAGCGTATGTTCAGACCAGCGATAAAACAATGACCGATCAACGCTCAACCATTGAAACCTATCACGCGCAGGCGCAAACCCTGCTCGACCTCAAGCGCTACGCCGACGCCGGGCGTGTGCTGTGCGAATGGCTGGCCCACGCGCCCGACGACGCGCGCGCGCACGCGCTGCTCGGTTATACGCTGTACCTGCAAGACCGCAATACCGAGGCCCTGCGCGATGCCGAGAGCGCGATCGGCGCCGAGCCGAATCTGCCCGACGGCTACCATGTGCAATCGCTGGCCCTGCTCGAACTGGGCCGCGCCGGCAGCGCGCTCAAGGCGATCCAGGAGGCGCTGCGCCTCGACCCCGAAAACGCCTCCTATTACGCCGGCCTGGCGCGCATCTATGTGCGCCAAAAGAACTGGAAGCGTGCGCTCAACGCCGCCGAGGAGGGGCTGAAATGGGATCCCGAGCACACCCTCTGCGCCAACCTGCGCGGGATGGCCCTGGTCAACCTGGGGCAGCGAGACGAGGCCGACCACACGCTCAAAAAGGCGCTGGCCCGCAACCCCGAAAGCGCGCTCACCCAGGCCAACCAGGGCTGGGCGCTGCTCCATCGCGGCGATCACCAACAGGCAGTCGTCCATTTCAAAGAGGCGTTGCGCCTCGATCCCATGTCCGACTGGGCGCGGCAGGGCGTGCTCGAAGCGCTCAAGGCGCGCAATCTGCTCTATCGTTGGCTGCTGCGCTACTTTTTGTGGATGTCGCGCCTGACGCGCGCCGAGCAGGGCGAGACGGTCGCCGTCGTCGCCGGCGCGTGGCACGCGCTGCGCGTCATCGCCCGGCAGGCGCCGTTGCTGTACGTGATCGTGCTGCCGCTCTCGCTGATCTGGTTCTTGTTTGCGGTTTTCACCTGGGTTTCACGCCCGCTGTTCGCCCTGGCGCTGCGCTTTGACCCGCTGGGCCGGCTGGCCCTGCCCGAAGAAGAGGTCAAGGCATCGAACTGGGCGGCGGCCTGCCTGATCACGGCGTTGGTTGGCGTCATTTTGGGGATTGGATTGCTTGTTGCGTATGGCAATGCAGGGTTTTTCGTCCTTGCGGCGGCGGCGCTGGCGATGCTCGTGCCGGTAGCCGGCGTCTTTCGCGCCGATCCGGGCTGGGGACGGGTCACGCTTGCCGTCTACAGCGTGCTGATGGCGCTGTGCGGCCTGGGCGCGTCAATTTTTGCCCTGATCGGCTCGTGGGGTTGGGTATTGGCGGGGATATTCGGGGTGATTTTTGGTCTGGGCTGGATCGTCTACTCGTGGACGGCCAGCCTGGTTATTATCCTGTCGGCCAAAACATAAGACCGCTCACTCGATCGCGGTTTCCTGGGTCTTGTGGCGCACCGCCGTGCGGCGAATGGCCGCCTTGATCGTCTGGCGGATTTTGGCCCGCTCCGCCCGGCGCTCTCGCCACACCCCGCTTATCACGACGGACAGCTCGGCGCCGATCAACAGAATCATGCCGGTGTAATACGACCAAATGATAAAGGCGATAAATTTCCCCAACGTTCCGTAAATCAGGTTGTAAGGCTTGAAATTGATCACATAGTGGGCAAAAAGCTGCTTGCCCAGTTCCCAGAACAACCCGCCCAGGACCGCCCCCGGCACCCACTCCCACCAGCGCATGTTCATGTTCGACAACAGCCGGTAGATGGTGTAAAAAAGCAAAATGGTGGGCGCGAAACCGATCAAAGAAGTAACCCGCCCCCAGATTTGCCCCGTCTCGACCGAAATCAACCCCAATGAAAGGTTGGGCAGCTGGCTGATGATCTTGCCCATAGTGGTGAGTCCCAGCGACAGGGCAAAGGTGAACAAGATCAGGCCGACCGAGGCCAGGCTGAGCAACCGCTGCCACCAGAACGAACGCGGCTGTTCGACGTCGCAAATGGCGTTGAGCGCGCGGTGGAGGCCGGCAAAGACGTTGCCGCCCGACCAAAACAGGCCGAGCATCGACAGCACGCTAGCCACGGTGCGGTAGCGCAGCAATTGACCGATGTTCAACTCGACCAACTGATCGGCGCTGGGCAGATAGCGGTCAACAAACTCGAACACCAACGCTTTGGTTTCCGCATCGGTCAGAAACGAGCTGCTGACCGTGATCAACAAGAGAACCAGCGGGAAAAACGAGAGCAGGATATAGTAGGCAATCGCCGCCGCCCGCACCGAGCACTCGTGCCGCGCATAGTTGAGCGTGACGCGACGCAAAATCGTCGGCAGGCCGCCCGTATAACGATCAAAACGCTGGCCCAATCGCTGCCAAAAGCCAACGGTCAGCCATTGCGGGTGCGCACGCGGAGGTTTTTTCATTGAAAAATACTCACTTTCAGCAATTCTGACGCAAAACTGCTACCTACAGGGATCGCGCCGAGGCCGAGCAAATCGGCGACCGTCGCGCCGAGGTCAGCAAAAGTGGGGCGCGTGCCCAGATTCAGCCCGGCCCGCACCCGCTCGCCACAAGCCAGCAAGGGCACGTACTCGCGCGAGTGATCGGTGCTCGATGTGGTGGGGTCATTACCGTGATCGGCGGTAAAAAAGAGCACGTCGCCGGAGACAAGCGCATCCAGCAGTTCGGGCACACGCGCATCGACGGCTTCCAGCGCGCCGGCATAGCCGTGCGGATCGTTGCGGTGACCGTAGAGCATATCAAAATCGACCAGGTTGGCGAAAATCAGCCCCCCATCGCCCTCGCGCATAAATTTCAAGGTTGCGTCGATGCCGGCTATGTTGTCGGTGCTGTGGATCGCGTCGGTGATGCCGCGATGGGCGAAAATGTCCTCGATCTTGCCTACCGCCATCACCCGCTGTCCGGCTGTCTGGAGTCGATCCAGGATCGTCGGGTGCGGCGGCGGCGCAGAAAAGTCGCGCCGGTTGAGGGTGCGCACGTATCGGCCATCGATGGGGCCGCTAAAGGGCCGCGCGATCACCCGCCCCACGTTATAATCGCCCTGCAACATCTCGCGCGCGATCTCGCAGATGTGGTACTGCTCCTGGATCGGAATGACCCCCTCGTGCATCGCGATTTGAAACACGCTGTCCGCCGAGGTGTAGACGATGGGGCGTCCGGTGCGCACGTGTTCGTCGCCCAAATCCTGGATGATCACCGTGCCTGAGGCGGCGTAATTGCCCAGCGCTTTGCGCCCGCTGCGCCGCTCAAATTCGTCGATGACCTGGGCCGGAAACCCATCGGGAAAGGTGGGCAGCGGCCTGACCGAGCACACACCGGCGATTTCCCAGTGCCCGACGGTGGTGTCTTTGCCTTTTGAGCCTTGAGCCATCCGGCCATAAGCGCCCGCTGGATGCTCCACGGCAGGCACGCCAAGAACCGGCTGGTCGTTCATCAAGGCGATGTTGCCCAGCCCCATTTGTTGAAAATAGGGCAAATTCAGCCCGCCCACCGCCCGGGCCGTGTGGGCCAGCGTATTTGAAACCGCGTCCTGCGGGCCAAACTCGGCCGCGTCGGGCAGCGCACCAACGCCAACGCTATCCAATACGATCAAAATCACCCGATTGATACCATACATAGCCAACTCCCGTTCGGCAATGCAGGAATGATACCCGTTTTCAGATATTTGGTCAAACCCAAGTTTGACTCACGGCTCCATTTCAAGTATACTTGAGCCACAGTGAGTTCTACATCATACA
The DNA here is from genome assembly GCA_016931365.1 of Anaerolineae bacterium. The sequence continues at coordinate 2,674 of JAFGEY010000232.1, read as the reverse complement.
CGTTGCATATGATATGTCCACATATGATATGCCAAACCATATGCCGTCTGAACTTGTTGGTTCAGACGGCATTTTTTATCAAGGAGTAAAAAATGTCTCAAACAGAAACAGGAACCGTCAAGTGGTTTGATGGGAAAAAAGGGTACGGATTTATCACCCGCGATGCGGGATCGGACGTTTTCGTACACTTTTCAGCCATCGTCAGCGAAGGTTTTAAGGACTTGGCCGAGGGCGACCGGGTCGAATTCACCGTCGAGCAGGGACAAAAGGGCCCTGCCGCTGCCAACGTGAAAAAATTGACAGCCCAATGAGCGATTCTCCCCTGACCGTTACCAATGATCTCATTGTCAGCATGGCTTATACGTTGCGCCTGGACAATGGTCAGATCGTCGACTCATCGGAAGGACGCGGCCCCTTGGAGTTTTTGCACGGACGCGGCCAGATCATCCCTGGGCTGGAAAAAGCTCTAACCGGCATGGTTGTTGGCGATGAAAAGGATGTCAGCGTGCCGCCTGCCGAAGCGTATGGAGAGATTGACCCCAACGCTTTCCAGGTTGTGCCCAGCTCCACCTTTCCCTCCGAGATGAAGCTCCAGGTAGGCCAGACCCTGCAAATGAGCAACCAATCGGGGCGCGTATTTCCTGCCACCGTCGTCGAAATCCGCCCGCAAGGTGTGCTGCTCAACTTTAATCACCCGCTCGCCGGCGAAACGCTGAACTTTCAGGTCAAAATCGCCGCCTTGCGCGTCGCCACCGACGAAGAACTGGCCCACGGGCACGTCCACGGCGACGGACATCACCATTAAGCGCACTGTGTCAGAACAGAGAACGGGGCAGCCGGCCGGTTGCCCCGTTTTTTTTATCATTTCCTACTTGACGTAATGTAGATTTGGGTGTAAAATAGACATAAAAAACTGCTATACGAAAAGGAGTAGATTATGTCTGAACATAAGGAAACTCAAACCGGCCTGGCTGCCCTGTCTTCCTCATCGACACTGCTCCAGGCATCGCAAGTCTTTGAACTGTATATGCAAAACGAATCGTACAGCCCACACACGGTCAAAGCTTTCGGCAACGATCTCAAGCTGCTCGGCAGTCACATCGGGCACAACCACCCCATCGGGCGCATCTCAACCCAAGACCTCAATGCTTTCCTCGAGTGGCTGCGGCACGAACGCGGTGTACCGTGCAGCCCCAAGTCATATGCGCGACGGGTGACCACGCTCAAGGTCTTTTTCAAATGGCTGCACAAGAGCGGCGTCTTGCCGGAAGACCCTGCCACGCCAGTGATCCAGCACAGTGTCGAGCCGCCGCTGCCCCAAGTACTGGGCGAGCAAGACTTGCAAAAGGCTTTTGTCGTCACCCAGTCGATGTGGGCCGCCGCCAAGTCGGATCCGCGCCCGCATTTGCTGCTCAAACTGCTCCTGGAAACGGCGATCAAAAAAGCGGAATGCATGGAGATACAGCTCAGACACATCCGGCGCGACACTCCCGACGGCCCGGTGTTGGAAATTCGCTACGACGATCCGCGTAAACAGACCAAAGAGCGTCGGCTGCCGTTGTCGGAAGAGATCATCTCGGTGCTCGACGACTATATCGAAGCGTATTCGCCTGCCGACGTGCTGTTTCCATGCACGGCGCGCAACCTGGAATACGTACTGACCGACGTTGCCGAGCAGGCCGGGGTTAAAAAGGGCGTTTCGTTTGAAATGCTGCGTTGGACGGCCATCGTGCGCGATTACGTGAACGGCGTAGAAGAAACGCGCCTGCGCCAAAAGCTGGGCATTTCCCCCATTACGTGGCAGTCGACGGGCAAAAAGGTCAAGACACTTGCCGAAAACTATCAATAGTGGTTAAATAAGCCAAATGCACATAGACACAAGCCGTGTCGATCTTTACAGGACTGTGTTTATTTTTGCACCCAACCCATCTTGTACCCTGGAGGAATTTGAATATGCTTTCCAAAGAAGAACTGCTTGCCAAGGCCAAGAAACCGAGCGCCGATGCGATGCGTGCCCACCCCTTTTACAAGGGCAAAGTGCAAATAGCGCCCAAAGTGCCCGTGCGCGACGTCCAGGATTTTTCGATCTGGTACACACCTGGCGTCGCCGCACCCTGTCGGGACATCGCCGCCAACCCGGCGATGAGCTGGGAACACACCAACCGCGCCAACACCATCGCCGTTGTCTCGGACGGCACGCGCGTGCTCGGGCTGGGCGACATCGGCCCGGAGGCGGCGATGCCGGTGATGGAGGGTAAGGCGCTGATTTTCAAGTACCTGGGCGGCGTGGACGCCATCCCCATTTGCCTGGACACCAAAGACCCCGACGAGTTCATCCGCACGGTCAAACTGCTCCAGCCCTCGTTTGGCGGAATCAACCTGGAAGACATTGAAAAACCCAAATGCTTTAGAATTCTCGACACGCTGCGCGCCGAAATGAGCATCCCGGTGTGGCACGACGATCAACAGGGCACGGCCGCCGTGACCCTGGCCGGATTGGTCAACGCACTCAAGGTGGTCGACAAGCAGTTGGATAACGTCAGCATCACTATGATCGGCGCGGGCGCGGCCAATGTGGCGATTTTGCGCCTGTTTATGGCCGCCGGCGCCGACCCCAAGCGAATTATGATGGTTGATACCAAAGGCATTTTGCACGCCGGGCGCGCCGACTTTG
>JAFGEY010000231.1 GCA_016931365.1 Anaerolineae bacterium | reverse complement strand
TCGTTGTCGAACAGCCCGATTACCTCTATGTCGAGTTCAAGACGCCCGGGTTTCAGTTTGTCGACGATGTCGAGTTTTATTTTGACGATAAGGCCAAGGTCGTTCATTTCCGTTCTGCGTCGAGATTGGGGTATTCGGATATGGGGCTAAACCGTCGACGGATGGAGGATATTCGACGCCGGTTTAGCGAATAGTGTGCCGGCGGGATGTCCTGTCCTCGGTTGAAAATGTTGGTTTTGCTTTTTATGTCCTATAATTATGATTATAAGACATAAATGACAGGAAGATGCAGTTTGGCTATTTCGCGGCCAGATCGTGTTCAAGTTGTTCCAGATTGAGCAACCGGGCTCCAACTTGAGCTGCTTGCGCACGAGCTGCCGCAGTAAAGTCAGATCGTCCAAAGAAAGCATAGTGAACTGTCCAGCCGTCGCCTTTGTCTGGCAAGCTGCGCAGCACGCGAGGGGTCTTTTGCTCAATCAGATTGGTTACTATTGCCCGACTGACGGGCGTGTCGCCCCATTTACACTCACCTAGCAAGATCTGCTTCTCCCGCTATGCAATCGCTACGACGTCAACCTGTACACTAGTAGACCAGTGCGTGCCCACATTGTCAGGAGCAAAGGGCAGCATTCCACTTTGAGCTTGTTTAAGCATCCAATCACGGCAGATTTGCTCAAAGGTCAAAGCAACAAAGGCGCGGAAATTGTCCTCGATCATTTGCCCCAGGCGGTGTGTTAGTCCGGACTCGATCAGGTGCAGGTTGGGATCGACAAAGCGATAGTAGAATCGCAAAAAGGGCCAGAGTTGTCCGGACTCTGGCCCTTGTCAAAAGGAGGAGAAAGTTAAGCATCCATACTATAACACAGGTGTCCAGGGGCTGCTGGACGCGCTTGATACGCTTGGCAAACGGCAGGCCGCTGTTTGTGCGACGCTAACAACCGGCCAAAAAGTGGGTGCCCTGGATGATGCCCAGTTTTTCGCCTTCTTCCGAGCCGTTAAAATTGGCGTCTTCGAGTTCGATCGAGACACAGCCGGCATAGCCGTAATCGGCCAGGATGCGGAACGCTTTGCCCCAGCGCATGATACCGTGACCGGGGATGGTGTAGCGCCAGGCGATCGATCCATAGGGAAAGCGCTTGGCAAAGGTTGGCGGCTGTTCGTGGCCGTATTCGTACAGATTTTCGGAAAACAGTTCGGTGTCTTTGCCGTGAATGTGGTAGACACGGTCGGCAAATTCGTTCAAGAAGCGGATGGGATCGATGCCCTGGCGGATCAGGTGCGAGGGATCATAGTTGATCCCTACCGCCTTGGAGGGCAGCTCGCGGAACAAGGCGCGATATCCTTCGGGCGTGCAGCATAGGGCACCAGGGCCGGGCCAGCCTTCGATAGCCAGACGGGCGTTGTTTTTTTCCAACACCGGGACGAGTTCGGCAAAACTATCGACCATCAAGCCAAAGTTCTCTGCCCGGGGCAGGTCCGGCTTTTCAGGCAGCATGACCAGGAAATAGTTGATCGGCCCGGCCACGGCACAAGCGCGGACGTATTCCGCGTTGCGGGCAATGGCGTCCTGGCGTTTGGCCCTGTCCGGTGAAATCATACCTTGCCATTCAGCCAAATCGACCGAGCCGATGCGCATGCCGGCATCGACCATTTGTTTGGCCGTTTGGTCGCCATCCCGATTCAGGTCGATGACCGAGATGTCATTTTCTTTGGCCCAGGCAATCAACTTGCCCAGGTCTTTTTGCCACTCCCCTCCCCCACGGCGGAAGCCGAGGCCCAGGTTTCCAGTTCTGGTTTGCATAGTTTGCTCCTTTTCGTAGATTAAATTTGCGGACTAGTGTGGTTTTGACTCAGTGCGGTAAACGCGTATCGAGGTAAAAAGGTTGCGGCGCACCCCCTAGCGAGAGTGCGCCGCAATTTTTTCCGGTCCGGCTAGATCACACAGAGGTGACGCCGAACCGGAAGCTTGTTACTACTACAGTCCATCAGCATCACCTCCTTTCTTAATAATGGCTTTGTTGCACCGGAAATGAAACCAAGATGATGAGATGCAACTGGGTATATTATCTCACAAAATCCCCAATATGTCAAGTGTATACTGCAAAAAACCGTGCCCGACGATTACATCGGGGGGCGCTCTTCCAGGATGACCGGTACGATCTGTTCCTCTCCATCGCGGATGATGGTCAAGTTGACGGTGTCACCGATAGCAGTTTGTGTGTCCAGATATAATAACAAGCTGTTCAGGCTGTCGATCGGCTGGTCATCGATAGCAGTGATGATGTCGCCGTTGGCCGGTACCCGGTACCGTCCCACGATCTCGACTTTGGTCACCCCTTGTATCCCGGCCTTATCCGCAGGCCCGCCTTGGGTGACTTCGAGGACAAATATGCCGCTCTCAACGGGTATCTCCATCCCGGCCCGCTCCAAGATCTGAATGATGGCGGGGGTCAGGTCGGCGGTGTCCGTGCCCAAGGTGGGATGTGGATAGTAGCCGCGCGAGATCAATTCGGGCACGACGTGGCGCACCGTGTTAGATGAGACGGCAAAGCCGATGCCGGCCGAAGCACCGCTGGGGCTGATAATCTGGGAATTCACGCCGATGACCCGCCCGCGCAGGTCGAGCAATGGCCCGCCCGAGTTGCCAGGGTTGATCGCGGCATCGGTCTGAATGGCTTCACCGATAAAGCGCCCGCTGGGACTCTGGATGACGCGGCCCAGGGCGCTAATCACGCCGGTGGTCAGGGTTTGCTCCTGGCCGAACGGGCTGCCAATGGCGACGACAAATTGACCTACACGAAGGGTATCCGAGTCGGCCAGGGCAACCGCGTCGGGCAGGTTGATCGTTTCGACGAGCTTGATCACGGCGAGGTCGGTTGCCGGATCCGTTCCGACAATTTCGGCAGCCATGGCCTGCCCATCGGCAAAGGTGACTACAAGTTCGTCGGCGTCTTCGATGACGTGATAGTTGGTGACAATGTGTCCCTCTGTGTCGTAGACAAAACCGGACCCACTTCCGCCCTGCGGGACGACCCGGCCAAACATGTCGTACACATAGCTGCGATTGGTGATGTTGACCACAGATGTGCCTACCGTGTCGTAGACGCTGATGATCTGCTGCTCAAGCGCGTTGGCCGCTTCCTCCTGCACTGCTTCCGACAGTGGCGTAACCGGCGGCGGCGCTAGTGTGGCGGTGGGCTGTGCCGTCGCTGGGGGCAATGCTGTTGCCCCGGGCAATGCCGTTGGCGTTGCGGCGGGTGTGGGTTGAACCAGCAGCGCAGGCAAACTGCATCCTACACCGACCAGGACCAAAATGGAAAAGGCGGTGAACAATATGGGTGTTCGTATTCTAGTTGTTGGCTCGTTCATGCTTTTTTTCTCATTTTCTACGGGACCACCAGCACCGGGCAGTGGGCGTGACGCAATACCTCCAGGCTCACATCGCCCAGCATGACGTCGGTGATGTTGGAGGGCCCACGGGTGCCCATGACAATCAGCGCGATTTTCTCGCGCATGGCGGTTTCCAGAATCACTTGAGCCGAGTCTCCAGCCAAAACAAGGCCTTGTACCGTCACACCTCGTTCTCGCAAGAGTTCCACAGCATCGTCTACGATCTCTTGAGCAACCACCTCATATTGTGCTCGCAGCGTCTCGTATCCATCGGTGGCGGTGTAGCGCTCCGGCACCTGGTAGACGTGCAGCACGATTACCTCGGCAGTTTCGATACGAGCAATATGCTCCAGGTAGACCAAGGCCCGTTCGGCCAGCATGCCACCGTCGTGAGCAAATAGTATTCGGGAAAACATCTGCTAGGATCCTCCTTCGCCCGCGCGGCGCATTTCTTCCAGCAGCGCACGCTGGCGCGCCGTCAGCTTGGGCAATTGCACATCAACTTGAGCATAGAGATCGCCGTATTGGCCCTTGCTGCGCAAGAGGGGCATACCCTTGCCACGCAAGCGGATGGTCTGCCCATTCTGTGTGCCGGGCTTGATCTTGAGCTTGACATCGCCACTGATCGTCGGCACATTGACTTCTCCACCCAGCAGGGCGTCGTACAGATCGACCTTGATCGTCGAATGCAGATCGTCCCCCTTGCGCTCGAAGCGCGGATCGGGCTGCACCTTGATCCGCAGGTAGAGATCACCCGGCGCATCGCCGCCGCGATCAGGGCTGCCGCCGGCGATGCGCACTTGGGAACCGGTTTTGACGCCAGGCGGGATCTTGATCGTGCGCCTGTCGTGGGCCAGGGTGCGTGTCGCGCCATGGTAAGCTTCCTGAAGCGAAATCTCGACTTCTTGTTGATAGTCCTGGCTGGGTCGAGGATTGGTCTGAAAGCGATAGTTCCTGTTTTGACCGCCGCCCCCTGCTCCGCCAAACACCTGGCTGAAAAAGTCGGAAAAAATTCCTCCGCCTCTGCCACCAAACAGATCGCCCAGATCTTCAAAGGTTGCGCTACGCGCGCCTCCGCCCGACGGCGCGTCATTCATCCATTGGCTCCAGTCAAAGTTGCCCGGATTGCCGCCCATCTGCTGCCACCTGGACCAGTCTGCGCCCAGGCTGTTGTATTTTTGGCGCTTGGCAGGATCGGACAGCACCTCGTAGGCCTCATTGATGTCTTTGAACCGTTCTTCGGATCGTTTGTCGCCCGGGTTCATATCCGGGTGGTACTGGCGAGCCAGCTTACGATATGCTTTTTTAATCTCTTTATCACTCGCGCTTTTGTCTACGCCAAGAACTTGATAATAATCCTTATAGTCCATCCATTTTCTCCCAAAGCGAGCGCCTATTTTGAAAGGAAAGGGTCTCGCATTATGGTTACGTCTATTGTAACGCCATTTCATTAGATAGGCATTAGTAAAGCATTAGATTTTGATTAGAAGCAAATGCCCGCAGCGTACAGACCGGATGCAATTTGGCGGAATCAGTCCGATTCCGCCGGAAAGAGCATCTCGACGGCGTGGGCCATCGTTTGATCCCAGACGCGGTCAAAGCCCTCGCGACGCTGCTTTTCGTCGGTCTTGGCATAGATGCGCGTCGTTGCCGGCGAAGCGTGGCCCAGCATATCCTGAACCAGGGCCAGATTCTGAGTGCGTTCCAGGGCGCGCGTGGCAAAGACGTGTCTAAAGTAGTGCGGCGTGACCCCGGCCTCGGCTATGCCGGCCGCTTTGGCCAGCTTTTCAATGGTGCGCCCGACGTGCCTTGTCGTCAGCGGTGAAGGCGCGCGCCCGGATCGATTGCCGTGCCCGCAGAATACGGGCAGCCGGGCCAACTCGCGTCCGGTCTCGCCATCTTGGCGGGCACGCAGATACGTGACGAGCGCCTGCCACGCCTGCCTGTCGAAATAGACTTTGCGA
>JAFGEY010000230.1 GCA_016931365.1 Anaerolineae bacterium | reverse complement strand
GCGCGCCCGTTTCGGCGAGCGGATGCAGATCACCCGCGAGATCGATCCACGTGCGCTATCGACACCCGTGCCCAGCCTCATCCTCCAACCGTTGGTCGAGAATGCGGTCAAACATGGCCGTGGCGACGACGGTCACATCGCTCTCGATATCCAGGTCGAGACGGCTGGCAGCGAGGTAACCATGGCTATCAGCGACAAAGGACCGGGAATGCCAATAGGTTTCCAGATCGGTGATGGCCCTGGTCACGGGCTGCGCAATGTGGATGAGCGACTGCGGAAGACGTATGGGCGTGGATTGGAGGTCGGCAAGAACGAGCCGACAGGCACGGTGTTTACAATTCGCATCCCGTCACCTCCACACGCAGCAGGTGAAGGACTTCTATGCGCATCCTGATTGTTGACGACGAACAACCCGCCCGCGAACGCCTCAAGCGGCTTTTGGGCGGCATCAGGGACGTGCAAGTGCTGGGAGAGGCCACCGACGGCCTTCAGGCGGTGAAGCTGATCGAGCAGCAACGGCCTGACCTGGTGCTGCTCGACGTTCAAATGCCGGGGCTGGATGGCTTTGGCGTGATCGCAGCGCTGGAAGAGCCGCCGCCGATCGTCTTTGTTACGGCCTACGACGAGTACGCCATCCGCGCCTTTGAGGTCAACGCGCTGGATTACCTGCTCAAGCCCTTCAGCAAAGAGCGGCTGGAAAAAGCCATCCGTCGCGCTCGGGAAGCACAGGCCGAAGAGCAAAGCCAGTCGTCGCGGCTCGCTTCGTTGATGGAGAGTCTAGCCGCTCAGGGGCATTACCTGACCCGGCTGGCGGTGCGCGACCGAGAATGTCTTCGCGTGCTAAATACGGACGCGGTGGATTGGATCGGCGTCGAAAACGAACAAACCTGCGTGCATGTGGGAGGCGAAGCTTATATCATTCAACGAACCTTGACCGAGTTGGAGGCGCGACTTGACCCGGCACGCTTTTTCCGTGCCCACCGCTCCACCATCGTCAACCTCGACCGGGTGAAGGAGATCGCCCCCTGGTTCAAGGGCAGCCACAAACTGCGCCTGACCACCGGCGTGGAGGTCGAGTTGAGCCGGGCACAAGCGCGGGCGCTGCGCAAGATACTGGGTTGGTAGCCCGACGACAGGATGGCAGCCGAGAGCGGAGGAATGGAGAGCTTTCAGATGCGCTCTTTTGGGCGAAGGTCGCAAAATAGCCGTAGGATTTGAGGATATGAGAAAAACGTGTAAGATGGTGGTCTATGACGATGCCACTCTTGACCACCAAACTCCATATCCCGCTGCTGCGCCCCGACCCTTCGGAGGCGCTCAACGCGAACTGGGTGCCGCGCCCCAGCCTTATCGAGAGGCTGGATGAGGGGCTACGCCTGGGGCGCAAGCTGACGCTCATCTCTGCCCCGCCCGGTTTTGGCAAGACGACGCTGGTTGCCGAGTGGCTCTCCAACAAAACCCGTGAGGTTCCATCTTGTGCTATCGCCTGGCTCTCCCTGGACGAGGCTGACAACGACCCGGCGCGCTTCTTTGTCTATCTCATTGCCGCACTGCAGCAGCTTGATAGGGAGATCGGGCAGGCCGCCGAAAGCCTGCTGGGCGCGCCGCAGTTGCCGCCGGTCGCCGCGCTGATGACGCTGCTCATCGACGACATCGCCAGCCTCCCCGCCTTTGTGCTCGTGCTGGACGACTACCATTTGATCCACACCGCGCTCATCCACGACGCAATCGAATTCCTGCTCAACTACCAACCCCCGCAGATGCACCTGTGCCTGGCGACGCGCACCGACCCGCCGCTTTCTCTGCCCCGCCTGCGTGTGCGCGACCAGATGACCGAAATTCGCGCGGACGACTTACGCTTCACGGCAGAAGAGGCGGCGACGTTCCTTGACCGGGCGTTGGGACTGACGCTCGACGCCGGCAAGGTCGCCGCGCTCGAAGCCCGCACCGAGGGTTGGATCGCCGGATTGCAGCTCGCGGCCCTCTCGATGCGCGGCAAACAAGACATCGCCGGGTTCATCGACGCTTTTAGCGGCAGCAACCGCCACGTGATCGACTATCTAGCCGCAGAAGTGTTGGCCCAGCAACCGGATGAAGTTCGTGACTTTTTGTGCCAAACCTCGATCCTGGACCAATTGACGGCCTCGCTCTGCCGGGCTGTCACCGGCAAGGATAATAGCGCGGCTCTCCTCAGACATCTGGAACAAGCCAATCTGTTTCTCGCTCCGCTGGATCAACAGGGCGAATGGTATCGTTATCACCGAATCTTTGCCGATTTCCTGCGCACCGAGTTGGAGCCGCAGCGCCGGGCAGCCTTGCATCTGAAAGCCGCGCATTGGTACGAGGAAAACCATCTGTTGTCCAACGCCGTGGACCATGCGCTGGCTTCGGGGGATACCGGCGAATCTACACGCCTCATCGCCGAGGTAGGCAATTGGGCGCTGGCCAAATGCATGATCGTCACAGTGCTCGGCTGGCTGGACGCACTGCCGGACGAGATCGTGCGCGCCAACGGCGAACTGGCTTCGCACAAAGCGTGGGCTTTGTTCGTGACCGGGCGCGTCAAAGAAGCCAGCTCATACGTCCGGTCTGTGGAGGCCAGCTTGCCTGTGGATGCCGATCCGCTCGACCGGGGCAGGCTGTTGAGCCTCAAATGCAATATGGCTGAACCGCCGGAGATCGTCCGATTGGCCCGGGAAGCGCTCGATCTGATCGGCGATGCCGACCTCTTTTCTCGTGGCATCACCCTGTTTATGCTCGGGGACGCGCAGGACAAGGTTGGCGACGTCGCCGGGGCGATCGAGACTTTTCAGGAAGTGCTTCACCTGGGCAACCAATACGGCGAGCAACTGTCTACCGCCATCGCTGCGGGACACCTGGCTATATCGCTCAACGTACAGGGCAGGCGCCGTCAGGCGCTCACAGTTTGCCAACGCGCCGTCGAGCAATACGTGGACGGGCGTGGTAGACCGCTACCCCAGGCCGGACTCGTCCACGTTGAGTACGGCATGCTGGAATACGAAGCCAATAACCTGTCCGGGGCCCGTCTGTACTTGCAGCGCGGGCTGGCGTTGGGACAGCAATCTGCCACCGTGCCGGTCGTTCTTTATGCTATGGAAGGGCTGGCGCAGCTTGAATTTGCAATGGGGGAAGGCGAAACCGCTTTGGCTACCATCCAGGAAGCCAAGCGCCTGGCTTCTCAGGCAGTCAAGTATGTATGGTACGATGAAACGCTGGCCCTCGAAGCCACACTTGAATCGCGCCGAGGGAATTTGCTTGCTGCCGAACGCTGGGCAGCGAGTGCAAATCCATCGGTTGCCGAATCAGCGGACTCGGTCCACCGCTACAAATACTGCGCGTATGCGCGGCTCCTTTTGGCGCAGAACCGCCCCCAAGCGGCCCAGGCCATTCTGTCCAATCTGGAACGCTCGGCCCAACGCGATGACCGCCAGCGCGATCTGATCACGATTCACATCCTCCAGTCCCTGGCGGAACGGCAGCTCGGCCACAAGTCAAGCGCCCTGGACTATCTGGAGCAAGCGCTGCGCCTGGCCGCGCCGGAGGATTATGTTCGCGCTTTCTTGGACGAAGACCCGGTGGTGGCAGAGCTCCTTGTAGAAGCAAAGCATATAGCGCCCAG
>JAFGEY010000229.1 GCA_016931365.1 Anaerolineae bacterium | reverse complement strand
CAACTGGCGCTGCCGCTGTTCAAAAGTTGCATTTTTGCGCCCAGTTGACCATTTTGGCCTCTGGTTGCACAAAAGTTACGTTAGCATGAACAAAAGTATAATGACTCCATTCTCTCCACTGAAAGCATCGGTCAAAAATGAGTTGGGTTTTGCTGGTGTCCAACCCAACCTACAAACCGCGGAGAACGGAGTGCCTCTATGGAAGGAATTGATCAAGAAGCCGATCTAGTTCGATATAGCTATGATCCGAAAGAAAAAGCTATTGTCAAGATACAAGGTTTGATAGGTGCATTGGCAGGCTCTTTCTGGGTATGTATGCTCGTTGGATTATGGGAAGCTGTATCGCTTCACACATCGCGCTTGTTGTGCCCATAGGTTTTCTATTCATTAGTTGCGTGCAGTGCACAGATGTTGTTGTCAAAGAAAGTGGACTTGACGTAAAAACATGCTACTTTGTCTGCGTGGATTCATTCTCAGGTCCAACGCTTATGGATATCACGAGCTTGAACAGAATATTGGGGAACATATAGCAAATGATGGTGTAAAAAGCAAATAGAATGATTGTGCTCGGTTCCCTCGTGCCGCCGGAGGCCGTCGGCACGGTTCTTTTTCACCGCGACAGGCCTTTAGGCGACCGATTCAGCAAAAGCCGCCGCGCCGATCGAAAAGACCTGTTCGCACTCGCCTTCGGCTTTGCAGTGACGCACAAAATCCTCGATCAGGTCGGCGATGATACGCGCGCCCCGGCTGTTCAGGTGCAGCATATCCGAATGCAGCACCAACCCCTGCCGCTTGGCGACCTCATCCAGTTCGACGCCGAGGATTTTTTCTTCAAAAATCGCCTTGACCGAGTGCCATTGCCACATTTCGTGTTCCAGACGGCCTTGGGGCTGGTGCTCGGCCAAATAGTCGGTCATCTGCTCAAAGACGGGCAGATAGGCCACGCCGTAACGCCGCGCTACCCGGCGCACAACCTCGCTGAACCAGCGCGTGGTGCGCATTTCCTGGCTTGGCAGGGTTTCGCCGATGGTCGGTAGCGAAAGCAGCGCGATGCGCGCCCGCGTCTCGCGCTGCAAGCGCTCGACGATCGCCTCCATGTTTTGCTCATACCATCCAATCGACGGGCGCTGTGGCAGCCGGCGGTGCTGCATCGTCCACAACGCGCTCTCGTCGGCGATGGAGGCATTGGCATCGTTGGTGCCGATCAAAATAGTCACCATATCCGGCTCGCAGGCGATCACCTGATCGAGCCGCTGCAAGACCTCATAAGAGACCTCGCTGTTGATCCCGGCATTGATCACCTCAAAGCGGTCACCCAAGCGCGCCTGGAGCAGATCGACATAGTTGTAGCTGACCTCGCCCCGGGTGATGCTGTCGCCGACGCAGACGAGGACCCGCTTGTTGGTTTGCGGCTTTTTCTCGCGCACGTATTCCAGCGGATTGTCGGGCGCGGGGCGGCGGATCAGATAGAGAATGTACCTGATCAGCAGCCACTCCAGGGCAAAAAAGATCGCCAGATAGCCCAGCAGCGGACGGAAACGGTTGAACCAATCCTGAAATGATTTTTTGTTCATAATGCGTTATTCTTTTAACTTAATTGCCGCCACTACGTACAACGTCTGGTGCGGTGAGTGTGTGCGGTTGTAGGCCAGTTGCTCAAGCATCTTTTCGATGTCAAAGGGGTCGTCGCCGCGCTCAATGTCGTGCAAGAATGTGTCTTCAAACAGGATGTCAGCGTCGGGCAGTTCAAAGCAGTCGGTCACGCGCAGCAGACCGCTCTTTTCGAACAAATCCTTCCACCATTCCGGCGAGTGCTGCTTGGAAAAATCGTCTTCCCAGATGCTGAACCCGCCGGGGTGCTGCCAGGCGAACGGCGCGGGCGGGTTGGCCCGTTCTTCCGGCATAAACTCGGCGTTGAACCCCTCGCTGCCGACGCAGAACTCGCCGCCTGCTTTGAGGTGTTTGAGCAGGTGGGCCAGAAATTCGACGCTGCCGCCGTAAAAGCTGAACGAGTTCATACAGAAAATGGCGTCGAAATAACCATCGGCAAAGGGCAGTTCGTTTGTTGCGTCGAGGTGCAGCGGCGTGATCCGGTCGCGGTAGCCGCGCGTGGTGAATTTGTCGTTCAGATCGGTCGCCGGGGTCCACAGATCGACGGCAACGACTTGCACATCAAAGCGCTTGGCGAGGTAGATCGACGTCTCCCCGCACCCGCAGCCCAGGTCGAGGACGATGTCGCCGGGGCGGAGGTGCATCGTGCGCGCCATCCGTGCCGTCAGGTACAGGCTGCCCGGCCCCAACGAATCGCGATAAATTTGCTCGGCGGTATAGCCGTCGAGTTCGGGATAGTCGGCGCGGTTGGGCGAGCGAAGTGTGGGTTCGATTTGTTCCAGGGTCATAACCTCATTATCCTGTTCTTGGACCGTCGCGTTGTGCTTTGACATCAGTACAGTATGCGCTTGGGTTGCGGAAAAAGAAGTATGCCGACGAAGGATCATTGAGCATATTCGCCACAAAAAGCAACTTCCTGCTATGCCCGCTTTTGAGCCAGCGTGGCCCGCGTCTTGGCCGGATGGTGGCTGAGCAGCGCATCGACGCCGAGGGCCAGGTACCAGTCCAGGCGATCTTCCGGCGCAGGATCGAGCGGGCAGACCCACAGCCCGTGCGCGCGGGCGATCTCCATATAGCGCGGGTTGGCCGCCATGGCCTGCGGCGTGGTGCCGATGCCGTCGCCGTCAAAGGTTGGGTTGGCATTGTCCTCACTGATCTCGCCGATCCACACTTTCGGTTCGACCTTTTTTGCTGCGTAAAGCAAATCGTGGCTGAACGACATCAAAAACACCGT
>JAFGEY010000228.1 GCA_016931365.1 Anaerolineae bacterium | reverse complement strand
CCGCCCCGGGCCAGGTGCAGGTTGCCCTCATCATCCGGCACGATGACAAATATCTCGTGGATGGGACCAATCGCTTCTTCCAGCACCTCGCCGTTGGGGTCGGTGGCTACGTCGGCGACCAGCGCGGCCGGCTCTGGCTGCTCAAAGTATGTCCGGTAGCCCTCGCCCTCTGCGTCTGCGGAGGCCAGAGTCATCGCTTCCAGTTCACCGCCATAGTAGTGAATGCGCAGATAGTCATCCTCGGTCAGCGGCTCGCCGGACAGCTCACGCTGCGCGGCGTCGAGCAGGAATTCGAGCAGATCGGTCAACCGCATCAGGTTGGCTTGGGTGTTTTCGGTGAGCAAGTCACGACTTGCCAGCCCGTCGCGCGTCATCCAGGTCAGGGCCAGCAGCCGGGCATACACTTCGGGGTTCGGTTCGACCCATCCTTGGGGCAGTTCCTCCGGCCCTCCGCCTCCCATTTCGGCCATCACCTGCTTGGCATAGAGGATCGTGTCGTGCTTGAGTTCGGTCCACGAGCCCAGCGCGGTGTTGAGGTCTTTGCATGCCCAGGCCTCGGTCTGCATAAAGGCCGGATATGCCGCGCCCTTGGATTCCAGCAGCGGGTGAAAAGTATAGAGCCAGGCCCAGTACAGGTTTTGCGTCCAGGAGTCGAGTTGCAGCGCCGAGATTTCGCCGCGCAGCTTGGCCATTTGCTCGGGATAGTGGGTGTAGGATGTCTCGCCTATCTCGCCAAGGATGGCGTAAGCTTCTTCAGAACCCAGCGCGGCCATCACGTCCAGCCCCTTGGGCAGCCAGCGCTCGTTGCCCAATTCGCCCACCTCGCGCCAGATGAGCTGTTCGAAAATGTAGGCGTCGAGGACAAAACGCTGGCCCATAAAGCGAAAGCCCTGCGTGACCTGCTCCTCGTCTTCCCAGATGTAGACAAACATCGAGTTGATCTGCGGCGGCGGCAGTTGGCGGGCAGCCTCGACAAAGGCCGCCAATTGGGACTCGTCGGCGATGTCGGAAATGGGCGCGGTGATGCCAAAGACCCGGTCCCACAACGCGCCGTATTCGTGAAAGCCCAGGTCATCAGCCTTGCCCACGATGAACACCGTGGGGTCGTAGACCCGGCCCCAAACCTCGGCTGCCGGCGCGCCATCGACTTTGGTGTGGCGCAAGATGTAGGTGATCAGCAGGGCCATGCGGGTTTCATCGGGCTTTTGCAGACGCATGTTGATCCGTCCGTACCACATCATAGTGCGAAAATAGCGCTGGAGCTGCTCGCTCCGCGTATAGTGCCCGCGGGGTACGTACTGCGAATAGTCTTCGCACAGGCACGGTTTGTCCAGACATTCCGGTGGCGGGGCGGTATCGCACGGATCGCAGCTTGACAAGCAGCTCTGGCCAAAGATCGGGCTTGGGGCCAGGCCTGCATGCGCCTCGATCAGCGCCAGCTCGGCAGCCACCAGGTCGGCGACCTCCGGCGGCGTCACAGCCTGGGGGTTGATCAGCGCGTTGGCCACGGCAAAATAGGCGACCACGCGGCGCGCAATCTCTTCCAGCGGGGTGCCTCGTTGCCCGGCATAGATGTCCTGCGCCGACTGCAAGCAGGCCGCGGTCAGGGCGCGGATGTCCGGCTCGAAATGCTCTCGTTCCAGGTCGCGCAGCATTTTGTCAAAGAGCAGGTGGTAGATGTGAAAAACCGAGTCGGTGGTCACAAAGACGGGCATATCGTCGTAACGGACCTGCTCGTACAGTTGGTAAAACTCGGCCCACTCGGCGGGGGTGACGACAAAGCCGTTCTGGGCCAGCCGCGCGCGCTGCGCGTCGCCGAACGAGGGCCTATCCATTCCGCCCACCGTCGCCAGGTCTACGGGCAGCGTGTATCCCTGGTAGGTCGCAGGCAGGGAAACGGTCTCTTTACGGTAGGTGGCAAAGTCCGACTGGTGAAAGTCTGCCACCGGGATGTAAGAAGCTTTCGGCGTCGAGGTTGGAGAAGCGGTTGAGGCAGGAGAGGGCGTTGCCGTGGGCGTTGCTACAGGTACACTGGTCGATGTTGGCAGCGCGGTTGGCGGCGTCGCCACAGGCGTGGACGTGGGGGGCAGCGCCGTCGATGTCGGCGCAACTGCAGAAGGCCGGGCGGTCGGGCCGGGGCGGCACGCCGCGATGGCGAACAACAAGATCGTGATCCATACAAGATTCTTGACTTTCATTGGAGACCTCCTTGATCTCTATTCTGACATTTCTTGTACGCCGCATCTGCCGGCGCTGGCCAGGCAAGATGGGGCAAAGTCGCCGAACGCCGAGCGCCAGGTCAGCGTAAACCCGAATCCGTTCCAGCGCCACACATCCACGTGCGTTCCGAGACCGTTGCGGCCATCAGCGTAACGACCTTCGACCGCCCACACTTCGTTGACACCATCCCCGTCCGCATCGTCTATGGCCAGGCTCAAGATGGGCACGGGCAGGGCCGATCCGGCCCAGATTTCGCGCCCATCCTCCGGATCGAGCAGGATGAGGTGGCAACTGTCCCCCACCGGATCGTGAAATCCGGCAATGGGGCTGGGGAGATCGCTCCACTGCTGGATCGGCCAATCGCGCCACGGCCGCCAGACCACAAGCACCCACTCGTCGCTGCCGTCGCCGGTGACGTCGGCCAGGATTGCTGCCGTGACCTGCCAGTCAGAAGGCAGATCGGGCAAGCCCGACCGTGTGCCTGCCACCGCCGATGCTTGCTCTGCCGCGATGATCAGCACGAGTGCGATCAGCAATAGCCCCACCTTGACTTTGATCACGGTCAACGCTCCCTGATGTATGCTCGGCGTTCCATCTTGGCTGTCATTGCGTATTGTTTCTCTCCCTTGCAGCATACATCTAGTATATCACACTCTACAACCAACTGCACGGCCACAAGCCGTCGATCGCCGGTCGAAAAGCGTGCCATGCCTATTCACCCAGAGGAATGGTCACGGTGTAATGACGCCGGTCGCGTGCAGGCCGCCAACGACATTGGCGATCCGGGGAGCGTTTGTTCTTGGGGGCACTCCCCTTGTTGCCTGGGGACGAGAGCGCTTGCCCTAAACTACAAACGCCCCCAGGCGAGGGCAGTTTCTTCCTCGTTTGGCTTTGGAGTATAATAAGATACTCGAGCGCAGTGGGAGCAAACGCTTGCCGATGCACCCGACCTGTGATATAGTGATCAACAAAGGCGCGCAAAACAGTCACTGCACGGCTAATGGCTCTATGCGCAGGTACTTATCGCGTTCGGCCTTGAATTATCGAGTCACGGGTGATTGATCGGAAATACCGGGAGGAAAGAGATCAATGTCCAGTTTTTGCTGTCGATGTGGTAACCAATTGCAAAATCCTAACGTCCGGTTTTGTCCTCACTGTGGTGCGCCGTTGGGCGACGATCAGCCCGGTGGCGATGCATCGCTGACCGTCAGACAGCCGGCCGTGGCCAGCCCGACTCTCCGAGAACCTCCGCCGGCGGTCACCCCTTCGCCCGGCTTACCGGGTGTGTCGCTGTTGATCCGCTGGTCGGGACATCCGCCGCGCACATATCCGGTCGACAAACAATGCCTGACCATCGGGCGCGCGCTGGACAATGGCCTGGTACTGAATTGTCCCATTGTGTCGGGCCACCACGCCCGACTGGATTTTCGCAACGGTGTATACCAGATCACCGATCTGCGTTCGACCAATGGCACGGCGGTCAATGGGCTGCGCATCGCGCCCGAACAGCCCCACCCCCTGGTCAATGGCGATGTGGTGCGCATCGGCGATCCGCAGGGCAACTCGATCAGCCTAACCTATCAGGATGAGCGCAGCCAGTCGCCAGACCGTCACACAATGATGGTCAACACGAGCATGTTTGCCACCGTGGGCATCATCTCGTTGATCCTGGGCCGCGATCCGCAGTGCCAGATTCCCCTACCCTCGCCGCAGGTCTCACGGCAGCACGCCCGCCTCGACCGCGGCCCGCAGGGCGATGTGCTGACCGATCTCAACTCGACCAACAGCACGTTTGTGAACGGGCAGCGCATCACCAGCCGGCAGCTCCAGCCGGGCGACATAATCCAGATTGGCCCGTTCCGGCTGTCCTACACCGCAGCCGGGCTGGCCCCATCGGCGCAGGTAGGATTGGTGCGGCTGGACGCCAGGAACCTGAGCCGAGAGGTCCAGGATCGCAAAACGGGCAAGCCCAAGCTGATCTTGAATGACGTCACCTTTTCCATTCAGCCCGGCGAATTTGTGGCCGTCGTCGGCGGGTCAGGCGCGGGCAAAAGCACGTTGATGAAAGCGCTCAACGGCCAGGTCCGCGCGACCAGCGGCCAGGTGCTGCTCAATGGCGACGATTTTTACGCCCGCTTTGATCAATACCGCTCGATGATCGGCTATGTGCCCCAGCAGGACATTGTCCATCGCGATCTGACCGTCGAGAGCGCGTTGCGCTATGCGGCCCGATTGCGCCTGCCCCCAGACATGCAGCCACGCGAGATCGAACGGCGCATCGACGACGCCCTGGAACGGCTGGATATCCTTGACAAGAAAAAAGACGCAGTCTCCACCTTGAGCGGCGGGCAACTCAAACGGGTCAACATTGCCGTGGAAATGCTGGCCGACCCCGACCTGTTTTTCTTGGACGAACCGAGTTCGGGTCTGGACCCCGGCACGGAAAAGAAATTGATGTACGATATGCAGCGGGTATCCGACTCGGGCAAGACTGTTATCCTGATCACCCATGCCACCGACAACGTGGGGCTGTGCGATCATGTGGTGTTTCTGGGCTATGGTGGCAAGCTGGTCTTTTTCGGCCCACCCCAGGAGGCGCTCGCGTTTTTCCAGGCTGAGAGCTTTGCCGACATCTATCTGAAACTGAACAAACCAGTCGACGTGGACCGCTGGCAGCAACAGTTTTCCAGTTCTCCGCTGCACCAGCAGTACGTGCAGAAACGCATCGTCTCTCAAATGCAGCCGCTTGTGCCCTCTGAAAAGACCAAAGCACCCAGGCTGGGGCTGATCGGCAACCTACGCCAGTTCCTGATCCTGACCCAGCGCTATTTCGAACTGGTCAGCCGCAGCAAATTCAGCCTGTTCATCCTGCTGGCCGTGATGCCGATCATCGGCCTGATGATGCTTCTGGTGGCCAAGCCGTTCTGGCTGACCGGCAAGTATGATCCGGTATGCGAAAAAGCGGGGATTGTCTCCAATGCCGTCGGCTGGAAGGACGATCCGGGCGTCGTGGAGCGGTGCATTGATTATCGTTTGCGTCAGGATATGCTGCCCAAGGAGGTCTGCCAGGATGCAGGCGTCGTCGAGGCCGACGGCTGGGATTCGCTCGACGCGGTGGTGGCGTGCGAACAGTATCTCGAACAGAATGACATTGCGCGCAACCCCAATGCCAGCTATGTAGTCGCCAACCGTGCGCAAACGTTGTTGTTCATCATGGCCTTTGCGTGCGTGCTGCTGGGCATCTTTGGCGCGGCCTTTGAGCTCATCAAAGAACAGGCCATCTTTTTGCGCGAACGGATGATCAACCTGAGCCTGTGGCCCTACCTGATGTCCAAGTTTGTGGTGCTGGGTGGGTTCAGTTTCGTGCAAGGGTTCTCGCTGCTGCTGGTGATCGGCCTGGGAGTCAGGCTGCCCGAGCACTCGCTGTTCCTGCCCGCAGCAGTTGAACTGTACATCTCTTTGCTGTTAGCAATCTGGGCCAGCATCGCATTGGGCCTGTGGATATCGAGTTTTGCCGATCAGAACAGCGCGGTGTACATCATTTTGCCGATTCTCATCATCCACATCATCTTTGCCGGCGCGTTCTTTGACCTCAATGAGGTGACCGAAGTGATTTCCTATGCGACGATCACGCGCTGGTCTCTGAACGCGATGGGGGCATCCACCCAGTTGAACACGCTCAACGAGTTGAGCCAATCAAGGGTGATCCCGGACATCGAGCAGGAGATGTCGTTGACTCAGGATGTGCCTGAATTGGGCAAGACGCAGACCATCACCTACACCGTGCCGCTGGGCGCCGGGCCGATCGCCTGCAATTGTGCGATCACGGACACCGAAGCGCTGCCGCCGCCGGTCGCATTGCCGCCTGACCAGATGGCGACGTGCGTGTGCCTGACCACCGAGTTGATCGAGACATCCAGGACGGTGACGGAAACGATGGCTTACACCACACCGCTCGACAGCAAGAGCCAGTTTGATTTCCAACTCGGCTTCGAGTGCACAGACCTTGTCACCCAAACGGCGTCTGACGGCCAAGTGGAACAAGTCGCTGTGCTGGACAAAGCGTGCACCCAGAGACGATTGTTTCAGAATTGGGGCATCCTGCTTGGTTTCACCGTTGGTTTTCACGTGCTGGCCGCGATCACGCTCAAGATCAAAGAGCGACGCACGTACTATAGCCTTGCAGAAAAAGATTTGGACTTTACAAAGTGACTCAAATAGGGCAAAATACTCCTCTCATTCGAAACATTGTTGCGT
>JAFGEY010000227.1 GCA_016931365.1 Anaerolineae bacterium | reverse complement strand
TGGGTGATGACTTCGATATCTTGTGGGATGCTGCCTGAGTGCCCCAAAGTACAAACGCTCGCAAACTGGGTTGTAGTTTGACAAATAGAGGCTAGGTGAGTAAAATAGTCATACGGGGTGAAGCGAGATTCCAGGTTTACGGTCCGTTTGTGAGAACCATCGGGTCCTCTGCTCGCCGAAAAATGTGCGATGTTAAAGAAAGGATTTTGTCAGTGGCCAAGAATTTGTACGTTGGAAACCTGAGTTACAACACGAATGATGACGGCCTGCGCACGGCTTTTGAAGCGTTTGGCGAAGTGGTTTCGGCCAGCGTCATCAAGGACAATGTCTCAGGTCGCTCCAAAGGCTTTGGGTTTGTCGAGATGGCGACGGACGAGGCGGCGGGCGCTGCTATCGAGGGCCTTAACGGACAAACATTGGATGGTCGTACGCTTCGCGTGGCCGAAGCCCGTCCGCGTCAACCGCGTGAGGGTGGCGGTGGTTACCGTGGCGGAGGCGACCGCCGTGGCGGAGGCGACCGCGACTGGTAAATCTACCAGCTTGTTCCATCTCAAGACCTAATCAAAGGCCGGCGTCTGATGGTTCAGATGCCGGCTTTTTTTTGTTGCGCCGGATCGCCAAGCGGGTCATATCAACCCCAGTTCGCGACCAACTTGATCAAAGACCCCCAGCACAAAGTCGAGCTGATCGCGCGTGTGGGTAGCCATATAGCTGGTGCGCAGCAGTTGGCGGCCTTCTGGTGTGGCCGGTGCGACGATGGGGTTGACAAAGACGCCATTTTCGAGCAGGCGCTTCCAGGCGAGAAAAGTGAGGGTGTTGTCGCCGATGATCACCGGCACGACGGGCGTGACCGAATTGCCGATGTTAAAACCGAGTTGCCGGTAGCCCTGGCGCATATATTCGGCATTCCGGCTGACCTGTGCGACCCGCTCCGGCTCGTTGCGCATGATCTCGAGCGCGGCGAGCACGGCGGCGCAGTTGGCCGGAGGGATGCTGGCGCTGAAAATCAGCGCGCGGGCGTGATGCTGAATATAGTGGATTACCGGCTCGTCACCCGCGATAAAACCGCCGAGCGAGGCAAAAGATTTGCTAAAAGTTGACATGATCAAGTCAACCTGATCGGTGATCTCAAAGTGTGCCGCCGTGCCTCTCCCGCCGCCCAACACACCAATGGCGTGCGCATCGTCGACCATCAGCCGTGCGCCGTATTTTTTGCACAAGGGGACAATGTCGGGCAGAGGGGCGATGTCGCCCTCCATGCTGAACAGGCCATCGACGACGACCAGCCTGCCCGCCTCGTCAGGGATGTGTTCCAGCGTGCGTTCCAGGCTGTCCATATCGTTGTGGCGGAAGCGTTTCAACTCGCCCCAGGAGAGTCGCGCCCCGTCGACCAGGCTGGCGTGATTGTCTTTGTCCATGATCACCACATCGCCGCGTCCCACGATGGCACTGATCGTACCCAGGTTGGTCTGCATACCGGTGGAAAAGACGAGTGCGACCTCTTTGCCTACCCAGTCGGCAAGTTGGCGTTCGAGTTCGAGGTGCAGTTCGAGCGTGCCGTTGAGAAAACGAGAGCCGGTGCAACTGGTGCCGTAGCGTTTTGTGGCTTCGATGGCTGCTTCTCGCACCTTGGGGTGGGTGGTCAGCCCCAGGTAGTTGTTCGAGCCGCACATGATCACACGTTTGCCTTGATAGATAGCGGTGGTGCCCTCGTTGCCTTCTAGAGGGATAAAGTAGGGATAAAGCCCTGCCGCTTTTGCTTCTTTGGCTGTCGTAAAGTTAAATACTTTTTCAAAGATGTCTGTCACAGTTTCCTCCTCCAAATAGCGACGAGCAGTTGGAGCTTGGCTTTTTGGGCAAAAGTTTGGTCAGGCACGAACCCTGTTTGACCCTGGCTCTGTCCCTTTCGAATGGGTGTCGGTCTGAGCTATGGTTGTCAGACCTGCCACTCAGAATTGGTTGCGTGCTGATTATAGAATCGTATTCGAGCCTATCAAGTTTCGCCGTGAGCGGTCAAAAACGAAGCGATTATATTTCAGAGGGGGGATGCGTGAAGACAAATCGATCATTTTCTGGCGTACAGAAAGCCAAAGGCAACACCGCTTCCTTTTTGGTTGCTGTTTTGGTGGTGCAGCTTGTGTGCGCGCACGATGCGCTGCAAATAACGCCCGCGCGGCTTGATGCGTAGGCCGGGGATGCGGCGGTGGAACATCACGTCGTGAAAAAGCACATAGCCGATGCCATAGAGCAGCATGCCCAACCCTGCCGAAAACAGCGGCCAGATGCGGAACAGCAGCCCGTTGACGATCAGCAGGCACGAGATCACGCTGAAAAAAAGGGCGAACAGATCGTTCTTTTGCAGGCCGCGATGGGTGGGGCGGTGATGATCCTCGTGCAGCACCCACAAAAAGCCGTGCATGACGTATTTGTGCGTGGCCCAGGCCATACCCTCCATCCAGACGGCTACGGCGATCACGACGAGCGCATTTATCAACACGTTCATTCCGCTCATTCCGGGTCTCCTTCAGGGGTGGCCTTGCCGGTGCGCGCCCGGATGTGGCTTTCGCGGGCCAGCATCAGCACGATGCCAAAGCTGATCAATGTGCTGGTGACCAGGAAAAAGACGATCTCTTCGAGCGGCAAGATGCCAAACAAATCGAGGCCGAGGGTGTTTTGCGGGTTGATCGTCCAGGTGCCGCTCTTGATCGCCAGTCCGTCGACCAGGCAAAGGTAGAGAAAGGACGGCAGCAGGCCGATCAAGACCCACTTGCGATAGTGCCACAGGATGTCGGCGCCAAAACCGAACTGGATGAGGATCGGCGGCAAGGCCCAGACCAGCAGCAGGGCCATGTAGCGCCCGTGCCCCCAGCCGGACAGGAGCATGCTCAAGCCGATCAGCCAGAACAGGCCCAGGGCGAGCGTCGCGTTCAGGCGAAGCGGGATCGATGCCCGCAGCGGCCGGCGCGGCGGCGGCAGGTGACGCATCCACCATAGCACCCACAGCCCGACCATCAAGGTCTGCACGACGAAAAAGGTATATTCCTCGATCGGCACCCAGCCCAGGACGATGCCTGTGACCAACGCCGGATCGTACCACCACACCCGGCTGGCGACGAGATAGTTGTCCCACGGCGTGGTATAGATCAGCGCAAGGGCCACGTGCCCGAACAAGATCGCCCACGGCGACCAGGTGCGGAAATGGGCCGGCATGTCCTTTTGGCGGCGCACGTCCCACAGCGTGAGCGCGGCCATTGCTACCAGTGGTGGGCCGATGAAACGCAACAAAACGCCAAAATAAGTCATTTTGCCTCCTCTTGTCCACGATCTCGCAGCAGCAGCCGTGCTGTCGCCTTGCCGGACAGCGTTGCCAGCGGCACGCCGCCGCCAGGATGTGTCGCCCCGCCGGTGAAATACAGCCCCTTGACCTCTGCGCTGCGCGGGTGCGGGCGGGCAAACGAGGCCAGCGGGTGGTTAAACGAATGCCCGTACAGCGACCCACGCCAGGCCCCGGTCTGCTCCTGAATGTCCAGCGGCGTCCACTGCCGCTCGGCGACGATGTGCCCGCGCACGTCCAGCCCGTAGGCGGTCAGCCGGTCGAGCACGCACTCGCGGTAGCCGGCCACCTCGCGCATCCAATCCCAGCGCGGGTCGAGCGGCGGGGTGTTGGCCATCACAAACCAGTTTTCGCCACTGGGGGGCGCGTGGTCGGGGTCGCTTTTGGCGGTGATCGCCACGTATACTGTCGGCTGCGCTGAAGGGATGCCGCGCCGGAACGTCGCTTCAAACTCGGCGCGATAATCGGGCGAGAAAAAGATGTTGTGGTGAGCCAGTTGCCCAAAGGTTTTGTCCAGGCCCAGGTAGAGCACAAAGCCAGAACAGGCAAAGGGCCGGTTTTGCCACTGCTTGAGCCGACGCGAGCCGCGCATTTCGGGCAACAGCGCGCTGTAGACGGTGGTCGGGTCAATGTTGGCGATCACCCTTTGCGCGCGTTCGATCTCGCCGCCTACCAATTCGACGCCGGTGATCCGGTCGTGCTCGGTCAGGATGCGCCGCACGCGCGTGCCGGTGCGCACCTCCACGCCCAGCGCTTCGGCCAGCCGGCGATAGGCCAGGGCGATGCCGTGCGTGCCGCCGCGCGGGTACCACAGTCCGGCGGTCAGTTCGACGTGGGCGATCACGTTCAGGTAGGCGCGCGCCTGATAGGGACTGGCCCCCAGGTAAGTGGCAAAGCGGTCGAACAGCCGGCGCAGGTAGGGGGTGCGCACATGCGTGCAGATGGCCGCGTCCATCGCGCGCAAATCGACCCGCAGCACGTCGCGCAGAGGCAGCAACAGTGCGCTGCGCAGCGTTGGCGGATCGCCAAAAAGGATCGTTGGCGCGGTGATGCGGTACATCTCGGCGGCGTAGGCCAGAAAGCGCAGGTAGCCGCCCACGTCGCGCGCGTCCAGCTGCTCGATCTGGGCCAGCGTCTCGGCCAGACCGACGTTGATGTCGAGCGCCTGCCCGTCGGGATAGTGGTAGCGGGTCAGCGGATCGACGGCGACCCAATCGAGATAGTCTTGGGTTTGCGCGCCGGCGGCCGCAAAGATGTCGTCAAAAACATGGCGCAGGGTAATCACCGTGGGGCCGGTGTCCCAGCGATAGCCACCCTGGCGGATTTCGCTCATCTTGCCGCCGACCTCGGCGTTTTGTTCGAGCAGCGTGATCGCCTGGCCGGCTGCGGCCAGGTAAATCGCCGCGCTGAGGCCGCCCGGCCCGCCGCCAACCACAATGATGCGCTCGTTCATCCTTCTGTCTCCAATCGAATGTCCGGTCTGGGCTTGATGTCGTCAGGCCCAGGTGCGAGCCGATGCGCGATTTTGGACAAGGTCTGTCCGGTTTCGGGGTGTCGCTGCTGCGGGGCGAGATCGGCGGCCGGCACGGCAATGTATGCATATTGAAGCAGTTCCGGGTCGGGGATGTGCCGTCCGGCTAGATCGAACACGGCCTCGTTGAACAGCGTGATGTCCAGGTCGATGGTGCGCGCGGCGTTCTTGTCGATGCCGCGCTGGCGGCCCAACTGCTGCTCGATGTCGGCCAGGGCCACCTTGAGCTGCGCAGCCGTCAGCGGCGTCTCGACCCAGGCGGCGGCATTCAGAAAGGGCGGCTGGTCGGTTTTGCCCACCGGCGCGGTTTCGTAAACCGGTGAGACGGCGAGCAGGCGGCATCGTTCGGCCAGCAGGCGCACCGCCGCGCGCAAATGGCTTTCAGGGTCGATGTTAGAGCCGAGCGAGAGCAGCACGCGGTTCATCGCACGCCTACCGGGTTCTGTCCCGCTCGATCTCGACGCCGACCGAGCGCGCAAAGCGCAGTGCGCCGGGCTTTTCCACCCGCACGCGGGCGCGCTCGACGCGCGGATCGTCCAGGCAGATGGCGACGATCTCGGCGGCCATTTTTTCGACCAGAAAGAACTGCGATCCTTCAACCAGCGCGATCACGCGCTTGGCAATGGTGCGATAATTGACCGCATCGTCGATGGCGTCAGATTCACCCGCCGCGTGCGTGTCGGCCCACAGGGTGATGTTGATCAAGACATCCTGCTTGTTGCGGCGTTCCTCGTCGTTGATGCCGATGATCGTCCGCAGCAGCAAATCGTGGATTTGAATCTGATCGAGCATTCCCTTGTATCCTTATTCCTTGTACCCTTTGAGCAAATGCCGCCCGCCGGTGACATAGATCATCTGCCCGGTGACAAAATCGGCGTCGAGCAGGTAGAGCAGCGCCTTGACGATTTCCTCGGCCGAGCCGGGGCGCTTGAGCGGAATTTTGGGCGCGTTCTCGGTCAAATAGTCTGGCCCTTTGCCGGGCGGCGGCAAAATCATCCCCGGCGCGATGGCGTTGACCTGGATGTTTGGCGCCAATGCCTGGGCCAGGCTTTGGGTCAGCGCCCACAGCCCGGCCTTGGTCAGCGTGTAGGCCAGGTGATCGACGCCCGGATAAACGGCGGTCCAGTCGATGATGTTGACCACGTGCGCGCGCGGGGCGGTTCTGACCTGGTCGGTCAGAATCTTACTGGCAAAAGCCTGGGTCAGAAAAAACGGTGACTTGAGGTTGATGTCGAAATGGCGGTCCCAGTTCTCCTCGTCGGTGTCGTCCCAATTGCCCGGCTCAAAGATCGCCGCGCTGTTGACCAGGATGTCGGCGCGGCCAAAATGGGCCACGGTGCGCTCGACCACGGTCGATGCCAGGCGCGGCTTGCTCAAATCGGCCTGAACCGCAAGCGACTGCACGCCCAATGCCGCGATTTGTTCGACTACTTGTTGGGCCGGCCCGGCCGAGGCATTGTAATGGACGACGACGTGCGCGCCCCGTTCGGCCAGGGCCAGGGCCATCGCCCGGCCCAGACGCACTGCGCCGCCGGTGACGATGGCAATTTTTCCTTTAGTATCCATAAACGTTCTTCTCTTTTTTTACAACCAGGCCCAGGCCAGCATGCCGCCCATGCTCACAAAGCCGATCAAGGCTGGATAGGGCTGCTTCCAGAACATGCCCAACCCGATCGTCTCCAAAATCCAGGTGAGCGCATAGATCAGGACCAGGGAAGTTGTTGGCAGGTTGCCGGGGTTCAAAATGGTCGTCATCAGGCCAGAGGCCAGCGCCCAGCCAACAAAGTTGGTCCAGGGGATGCCGCCGGACGCGCATTTCAGGCAGTATCCGCCGGGATTTTCCCAGGCCCAAAATCCCCAGTCCACCATCTGCGGGTCGAGAAAAAAATCCCAGGCGGTCATGGCCAGCGCGCTGACAAGAATAAAAGCAAGTTTGTGATTGCCTGCAATCAAGTCGGCGATGGCCCACGAAGGCGGCAGCATCATCAACCAGGCCAGGGGAATGAGCAGCGGCACGCGGCCTAATTGCGGCTGCAAGCGGTCAGTATAATGGTAGCGGCCAAAGGGGATGCCGGTGTGCGAACCAAGGAACTCGATGCCCCAGCCCATGGCTGCCACCGCCGCAGCGACCAGCGCCGTTTTGCTCCAACCCCAGGCAGTGCCCAAGACGATCAGGACGGCGGCGTCTTGAAACAGCACGCCGGCAGTTGTTCCCCAGCGGATTGCCTGCTCTCCCCAAACCTGGCGGATGAGGGGCAATGCTATCATGGCCGACAGCCAGGCGATCACCGCCGCCTGCGCCAGGATGGGAATTGCGGCCCACATGCCGGTCATCGCTGCAAACGTTCCCACTGCCCGGCGACCTCCAATCCGGCATAACGTCCTGTCCCGCTGAATATCGGCGTGCTCTGCTGTGTCGTTTCCAGGTGCACGTTCAAGACGGCATCCATCGTTTCGGGGACGCGGACGTTCATGGCCGATTCGCTGGGGCCGGCTAACAGGGTGGGACTGGCCCGCCGGGCATTAACCTCCAGCCGATGCCGCCAGTCGGAGACGATCAGGGAAACCCGCTGCGCGTCGGCCTGTAGCCGCTCGATGCGCGCGCCGGTGTAGGTGGCGAAGCGGTACAATCGGCGTTCGTGCCACAAACCGATGGTAAAACCGGGAAAGGAACGGCCCAGCCACGGGACATGCGCTGCTGAAACCATCAGGCTGGTCCCGGGCTGCTCAAAGTGGTTGGATTGCATCCAGACCCACCCGAGCGGGAAAGCGCGCCCCCAGTCTTTTTCCATATAGCCGCGACCGCCCTCCCAGTCTACCGTCTGCCCGTTTACAGCCCATTTGCCGTGGATGGCGTGATCGAAACTCAGCACGCCGTGATAGCACTGCATCCACGGCGCCCAGGCATACCAGCCCATCGCGCCGGGCGAGGCCAACGTAACCGGCCAGGGCGTAAGCCCTTCAAAATTCAAGTCGCCGGTTATGGCACCCTGGTCGTCTTGAATGTCCAGGTAAAGATGGTCGCGGCCAAAGTGATTGGAGCCAATCCGGACGTCAAATGCGCCTTGGGCAGCCTGAAATTCGTGCAGCGGATAACGGTGATAGGTTGCTCGTCCGCTCACTCCATCGAACACCTGGACAAAGCAGTGCCCTGCCTCCGGGGCCGGCCCCAAAAAGACGCCGGGGATCACCGCACAGCGATGCTGTACGGCCGCGTCCACGAGTTTATAGTACCAGCCTTCAAAAAAGGGCGGTTTTTTGTGCCGACCGTGGTATCGTTCTGGGTGAGAGATCTGTTCTAATTGTTTCATGATGATCGAAAGATTTCCCTGGCGCAACAAGCTTCAAGAGACATTGGCGCGGGTAAATAGGTTCACGAAGGCCGTGACGGTGTTTCCACAGCAAAAGGGCCATATTGCCGCCCCAGACAAACAGGGTTGCTGTGTCGGCGCCGCGTAAGATGAGGTGAACCAAAAAGCAAAGCATGGTCAGGATGACCGACCAGGCATCGGCGCTTTGCACGATGGAAAAAAGAGCCACATCTGTTCTCTGCTTTCATACGCGATTGCGCAGCATCAGTTCTTTGGGATACGGGTTCAGGTAAACCTGCTGATGTACCCAGTCGGGCACGGGCAGGCGGCCGATGTGATGTTTGAGCAGGGTGATCGGCACGATCAGCGGCGTCAGGCCCTGCCGGTAATCGTGCATTTGCTCCAGCAGTTCTTCCTTGTCGTGCGCGTCGAGGCTGTCCTTGAGAAAGCCCATCAGGTGCTGCATGGTGTTGAACTGCCGCCCCGGGGTGGCGATGGCCTTGAGGCCTTCCATCAACAGCGCGCCGTATTCGTCCACGATCTCATCCAGCGGACGTTGGCCGATCTGGGCCACCAGCCGCCCCAGTGTTCGATAATGTGCCGGGCTGTGAGCGAGCAGAGTCATTTTGTGCGCAGTGTGAAAGCTAACCATCCCACCAGGGGTAGGATGGTTAGCCAGCGTTGATCTCCAGCGTTGGTAAGTGAAAATGCGGTCGATGAAATTCTCGCGCAGGCGGGCGTCGTTGAGGCGGCCTTCTTCTTCCAACGGGAGGAGCGGAAAGCGGCGCGCGACCTGGCCCGCAAACATACCCACGCCGACCCGTTCGGCCATGCCGTGTTCGTTGTACACCCGCACGCGAAACAGGCCGGAACTGGGCGAGTCCTTTTTGAACACAAAGCCGTGCAATCTTTTGTCTGCAAGCTGCTCGACACGTTGTTTGGCCCAGACGGTCATCTGTTCGGTCAGATCGATGCCGGTTTTGATCGTCACCAGGCGCGGTGCTTCGGGATTGTCGACTAGGCGCATCGCTTCACGGGGGATCGGCAACCCGCATTCGACTTCCGGGCAAACCGGCACCCATTCCACATAGCGGCCCAGTTCGTCCGCCAGAAAATGATCGAGCTTGTGCCCACCGTCATAGCGCACCTTTTGGCCGAGCAGGCAGGCGCTGATGCCCAGGCGGATGTGCGGTTCTGATTTTTGTTCAGTCATGGCAGCCCTCCCACGGTGTTCGGGGCGGATAGCCGCGCCAAGAGCGCCACCAGATGCCCGGCAAGCGGCGCAGCTTGCCCCATCGGCTCACGCGTGCGCGGCGGGTATATACATCGTAATCGTGGTTTTCAATGTCGGCCAGAATAGCCCGATACAACTCGGCGGCAGCGGCGATGGCCAGTCGCCCGTCAGGGTGCAGCAGGGCAATGCCGGGCAACGCTTCGGCGTACAACTGCCGCGCGCGGGCGATCTGAAAGCGCATCAAAGCCCGCCAGCGGTCATCAATGCGACCGGCGGCCACATCGGCTTCGCTCAAGCCAAAGCGAGCCAGTTCGTCCAGCGGCAGGTACAGCCGTCCGTTGCGCCAGTCTTCGCCCACGTCGCGCAGGACGTTGGTCAGTTGCAGGGCCACGCCGAGTTTGATCGCATAGGGCACTGCCGCCGCGCCTTCGAACCCGGTGATGTGCATCGCCATCAAGCCTACTGTCGAGGCAACGCCGTAAGCATATTCGGCCAACTGGTCAAATGTGTTATAGCGCGTGGTATCAATGTCGCGGGCCACGCCGTCGAGGAGCTGGTGCGCGTATTCGACCGGGATGCGATAGCGGGCGCGCGCGTCGGCCCAGGCCAGCGAAACCAGGCTGTCGCCGCTCAGACCGTCGATGGCGGGATGATCGGCCAGCGACTGCGCACGCCACACCTCCAGTTTTTGGGCGATAGCATCGTCCGGCGGTCGGTCGACCAGGTCATCGCTGACGCGGCAAAAAGCATACAGCACGCGCATAGCGCGGCGCTTGTCCGGCGGCAGCAAGTTCGAGGCCAGATAGAAAGTTTTGCTGTGCTGCGCCGTGACCCGTTCGCAGTGACGGTAAGCAAGTTTGAGCGTTTCCGTGTCAGCGTCGACATGGATGGCAGGCGATTTCTGCTTGAGCGGCGTGCAGGCCAGCGCGAGCAGGCGGGTCTCCCACGATGATGTTGACACGATCAATACGCATCTCCTTTGTGATCTGCCGTCGGCGGTCAGTGCCCGCCAACGATCAATTGCTCGGCGATTTTCGATGAGGATAGCACGCCGGGCAGGCCCGCGCCTGGATGGGTACCCGCGCCGACCAGGATCAAGTTGTCGATGTCCTCCGAGCGGTTGTGCGGACGGAACCAGGCCGACTGGCGAAAGATCGGCTCGACGGAAAAGGCCGATCCCTGGGTGCTGTTGAGTGTATCCCTGAAGTGCAGCGGATCGATATAGTGCTCGGCGACGATGTTGGCTTGCAGATCGGGCAAATAGTTGTCTTCCAGGAACTGCATGATCGCGTCGCGATAGGGCCTGGCCGTTTTGGTCCAATCCACGTCGGCCCCCAGGTGCGGCACCGGCGAGAGGACGTAAAAGGCCTCGCCGCCTTCAGGCGCGAGCGACGGGTCGGTGATGGTGGGCATGTGTAGGTAGAGCGAAAAGTCCTCGGCCAGCACTTTGCGATGGAAAATATCATCGAGCAGCCCCTTGTATCGCTTCGAGAGGATGATGTTGTGGTGCGCCAGCTTGCTGTCGAGGTAGCGACGCTTGGTGCCAAAGTAAATGACAAACAAGGACATGCTGTAGCGCGTCCATGCTTTATAGCGCGCGTTCGAGTTGCGGCGGCGGTGCTCCGGCTTGAGCAGGTTGAGGTAGGTGTAGGCGGCTTCGGCGTTCGAAATGACCACGTCGGCCTTGTGGACGCTGCCGTCGGCCAGGCGCACGCCGACCGCGCGGCGGCCCTCGACCAAAATCTCGCTCACCTCCGTGTTGAGGTGGATTTTGCCGCCCAGTTCTTCGATCAGCCTGACCAGGGCGTTGACCAGCGCGCCGGTGCCGCCCAGGGCGAAAAAGACGCCCCACTCGCGCTCCAGGTAGTGGATCATGGCGTAAATCGAGGTGGTGTCAAAGGGATTGCCGCCGACCAGCAGCGGGTGAAAGGAGAAACAGCGCCGCAAAAAGTCGTTTTTGACAAAGCCGGCCACGTACTGGTACACCGTCTTGTACGATTGTAGTTTAATCAGGTCGGGCGCGATGCGCAGCATGTCGCCGAATTTCAAAAACGGCTGGTCAGCCAGTTCGGCGAATCCTTTTTCAAAGATCGGTTTGGTGGTGGCGATGAAGCGCTGGTAGCCATCCCTGTCTTCCGGCGCCCACTGATCGATCTGGCTCAAGATAAAGTCGGGATCGCCATTATAATTGAATGCGCGCCCGGTGTGGTCGAAAATGCGGTAAAAGGGATTGCAGGG
>JAFGEY010000226.1 GCA_016931365.1 Anaerolineae bacterium | reverse complement strand
CACGAGGGGCAAGCCCTCGGCGAACAGGTAGTCCAGCAGGTGCGCCACCGCTTCCGGGTGAAAGCCAAAGCGCGGCCGGGCCAGCACCTGCCGGTATTCGGCGGCAATGCGGTCGTCGTAAGCAGCTTGCAAATCGCCAGTGGTAAGCAAGTCGAGCACCCGCGCCGGCGCGCCGTGCGCCGAGAGCAGGCCAGAGACTAGCACGTTGGTGTCCACAACGACGATCATGGGGCAGGTTCCTGACGTTCGTTCCGCGCGGCAGCGATCTCGGCATCGATCTCGTCGGCAGACAAGCGATCCATGCCTTGTGCTGCAGCATCAGTGCGCAGGCGCGACAGTGCAGCCTGGGCGCGAGCGCGGCGCAGAGAAGCCAGCGTTTCTTCCACTCCCCCCTCGTCGATGTGGCTCAGCACGGCGATCGGCCGCCCGTTGGCGGTCAGGATCAGGTCGCGCTGTTGGCGCAGCTTGTCCCAGATCTGGCCGGGACGGGTGCGCAAGTCACGGACAGTGATGAATTCCATAGCATCCTCCTGGGTGACAATTGGTCTACAATTAGTGTACCGTAAAAGCACCGACTTGTCAACACTCCACATCCGTGCATGCAGCAATGACACAGCCATCGATGGCCAGGTTATCGATCAACCGGGCCAGCCAGATGGCCTCGTCGTGGCCGCTGAACACGACCACCTTGAAGTCGGGATGTAGGTCGTGCCATTCCCAGCAGGTCCCGGATCATCTACGTGCAGTGAACCCCACCACCCTCGTTTTTGAGTTTTGCCTGACCATCCTCTATCTGACCGATCCGGGCAACTATCAGCGGCACAAGGGACAGTATCGCTTTCGAGAGTCGATTGCGCAAAAGCCTGCCTGCTGATATAATGGCCGTTACCTGGCATAGATTCTGCCCGTTCAATCATGGCCTCGCCAATCTGAACCGAGCCGTTACCTTTTCGAAACACCCCTGGAGTCTGCCGGATGCTCAAGGCTAACACACTCATCCGCACCAAGCTGCGCCTGCCCTTCACCCGGCCGGAACTGGTCCCCCGCCCGCGGCTTGATGCGCGGATCGCCGATGGATTGCGCGGCCCACTGACCCTGATCACTGCCCCTGCCGGTTTCGGCAAGACCACCCTGGTCGCCGCGTGCGTCGCCGGGTGTGGGATGCCCGTGGCCTGGCTGTCGCTGGACAAGGACGACAACCAGGCCGGGCGCTTTCTGCGCTATCTGATCGCCGCCTTGCACGAGGCCGACCCCGCAATCGGGAGCGAAGTCGCACAGTTCATCACGATGGCGATCGAGACGCCGCCCGAAGCGATTCTGACCAGCCTCGTCAACGATCTTGATGCCGCCGGTGGCGAAATGGCCCTGGTGCTGGATGACTATCAGTTCATCCACAACCAGGCCGTGCACGAGAGCGTGGCTTTTTTGCTCGAGCACTGCCCGCCGACGTTCCACCTGGTGATCGCCACCCGTTCGGATCCCCCGCTGCCCCTATCGCGCTTGCGCGCGCGCGCCCAGACGGTCGAACTCCGCGCTGCCGATCTCGGTTTCACTCGGCTCGAAGCGGCGCAGTTTCTGAACGAGGTCATGGGCCTCGGCCTGGATGCCGATGCGATTGTGCTGCTCGCAGAACGCACCGAGGGCTGGATCGCCGGCTTGCAGATGGCATCGATTGCGTTGCAATCGCACCTCTCCAGCCGGGGGCGCGAAGATGCGGACAGCTTTGTCCGGGCATTCGCGGGCACCCATCGCTTCATCATGGACTTCATGCTGGAGGAGGTGCTGGCGCGCGAGCCGGAAGAAGTGCAGACTTTTTTGCTCCAGACCGCGATCCTCACCCGGCTCACCGGTGCGCTGTGCGATGCGGTGATGGGTTCTGCGGGCGGCCAGGCGATGCTCGAAGCGCTAGAGCGGCGCAACCTCTTTGTCGTCCCTCTGGACGACGAGCGGCGCTGGTATCGCTACCATCACCTCTTTGCCGACCTGCTGCAAACCAGGTTGTATCAGTCGGGAGCCGACCGCGTCGCACGGCTGCTGTCGCGCGCCGCCGAATGGTGCGAGCAAGACGGGCAGGTCGCTGACGCAGTGAACTATGCCCTCGCTGCCCAGGACTATCGCCAAGCATCTGACCTGATTGCGAAATACTGGCACATCGTGGCGAATGCCGGCGAGATCGAAACCGCGTGGGCCTGGCTGGATGCCCTGCCGGAGGACGAGGTCAGGCGCAGCGCGCCGCTGGGTATCGCCTATTGTTGGGTGCTCTGGCTCAGAGGCCAAGTCGGTGCGATTGCGCCGTGCTTGGCCGATGCGGAGGATGCGCTGAATGACCTGGTTGCGGCCCAAGGCGTCAACCCGGGTGATGTGGCCTATACCGAATTGTTCGTACAACTCGCGCTCCTGCAATCGATGATGGCGCGCTACGACAACGATTTCGAGGCCGCCGTCGTGCTCGCCGAGCGCGCCCTCGCGCTGCTGCCTCAGGATTTGCCGCCCCAGGTCGACGTGCAACTGCGCGCGCTGATCTCTTTTTCGCTGGCTTCGGCCTACGACGGCGCGGGCGACCTCGAGCGGGCCGCCAGCGCCTACGCCGAGCACATTCGCTTGAGCCGCCGGGCCGCCAATGTGACCGGACTCGGCATTACCATCCGCTTGATTGGGGCGCTGCGCCTGCTGGGCCGTCTGCGCGAGGCGGACGCGGCCTGTCGTGACGTTTTGGCCTATGTGCAGGCGCAGGGGATGTCCCGCCTGCCGGTGACCGGCGTCCTCCACGTGGCGATGAGCGAGGTGCTGGTCGAGCAGAACGAGCTGGCGGCTGCGGACGCGCACCTGGCGCAGGGACTCAAGATCGGCAAATGGGGCGGGCGTCTCGACGCGGCGAAAAATGCCGCTTACGCGCTGTCGCACCTGCGGCTGGCGCGCGGCGACGCGGATGGGGCGCTCGCGGCAATCCGGGAGGCGAGTGCGGCAATTGGCGAGCCGAAACCGCCCCTGGCCGAGACCGAATTGCTCGCCCTCAGCGCCAGGGTTTTGGTCCGCCAGGGCGCTCTGAGCGAGGCCGCACAGTGCGTCCAAGAGGCTGAACGCCTGGCGGGTCGGGAGCGCGGGCAGACCAGAGAGATGGCCGCCCTTGCCGCATCCAGGGTGCTGGCTGCGC
Organism: Anaerolineae bacterium; assembly: GCA_016931365.1. The sequence continues at coordinate 1,078 of JAFGEY010000226.1, read as the reverse complement.
AGTGCAAACCCGACCGGGCCGTTGCCCATTTGACGCGCGCCATCGCCGCCGCAGAGGAACGCGGGCGGTTGGGCGCAGCGCTCGAACTGCACATCCTGCGCGGCCTGGCGTTGGCGCGGCATGGCGATGCGCCGGCCGCGGAAGCCGATTTGGAGCACGCCCTCGCCCTGGCCGCGCCGGAGGGCTATGTGCGCGTCTTTCTCGACGAAGGCCGGCCGATGCAGGTGCTGCTTGCCCGCTGGCTGGCCCGCGCCGACCCCGACCCCTTGCACGATTATGCCCTTCACCTGCTCTCCCAATTTGATGCCGAACTGCCCCAAGTGGCCGCAGCACAGCAAAAACCCTCTCCGACAGACGGTTTGATTGAGCCGTTGAGCCAGCGCGAGTTGGAGGTGCTCCATCTCATCGCGCTGGGCAGCACCAATCAAGAGATCGCCCGGCAGCTCTTTGTGGCTCCGGGCACGGTCAAAGCTCATACCGCCAGCATCTATCGCAAGCTGGACGTCGCCAACCGCACCGAGGCCGTGGCGCGCGCCCGGCAGCTTGGTATCCTCTCCTAAACCCAACACGGTTCAGATAAGCGCTGCCGGTCGAGTAGGGCGAACGTTTCGTTCGCCCTACTCGACCAGCGCCTACCCTCATTAACTGAACCCTATTGCTCCTAAACCCCGCAAATAAACCTCAATATACCCTTCGGCAGATGCACTCTCATTCACCGTGCGTTATACTATAGCCGGATATGAATCAATGAGGGCTGCCTGGTCGTAATATGACCAGATCATCTCTTCAAGAGGCAAGAGATGTTTTTTGATAACCGGAGGTAAAAAATGATGGAACCCAAGACGAAACCGAGCCAACCGCGAGTGCTCTTGTTTGGGTACAACGGGGCCAACAACACCGGGGCCGAGGCGCTGCTCCTGTCCGACATTCAGGACGTGCGCGCCGTGCTCGGCCCAGAGGCGCACATCACCGTCCCGACGCTCAATGAGGTCAACCTGCGCCGCTATCTGCAAGAAGGGCCTTATCTGGACATCGCGCCGATCCCTTCGCTCTTTTTTGCCGCCGTCCACAAGCTGGT
>JAFGEY010000225.1 GCA_016931365.1 Anaerolineae bacterium | reverse complement strand
GCCGGCTGGCAGAGCGGGCAGTTGGTGTAGGCGTGGTCGAACAGGACGCCGCGATTCAGGATGCGGTCGATGTTGAGCGTCGGGTTCCAGGCGTTGCCATAGACGGACAGGGCACCTGCTGAGAGTTGATCGGTGATGATAATCAGGATGTTGGGTTTCACGGCCTAACCTTCCCAAGTTTTGATGAATTGCACCAATATTTTGTACAAATTGTCAAAGACTGACAGCCGAGCGACCTCGTAGCCGTGGCTGTTCTCGCGGACGTGGCCGAAACAGGCGATCCGCGCCGCGCCGCCCGTGGTGTAAACTGCGCCCGCGTCGCTGAACGCGCCGCTGCCAAAGGCGACCGGCTGCAATTCGCTGCCCGCCTCGCGCGCAATGCGCAGCAGGTCTTTGATCAGCCGCTGATCGTAATGGGTGTGCACGTCTTTGCTCCAGATGCCGGGCCGCCCGTCGAGTTGAAGCGGCGCGCCGGGCGGGATCGGGCAGCCGTCGATCGAGATGAACGTTTCCGGTCGCAGGCGATGGGCCAGCCCCCTGGCGCCGTGCCCGCCGCCCTCCTCGTGCACGGTAAAGGCGACCACCGTCGGGCGCCCTGGCACGATGCCTTGCGCCTTGGCCGTCTCCAGCATGCGCAGCAGCGCGACGCAGCCCATGCGGTCGTCAAATGTCCACGCGCCGACGAGGGGATCGGCCGGGTCGCCAAAAACGACCGGCCCGCGCCCGTCGCGGATCGGCACGGCGCTGGAGCCGGGGCGCACGCCGGCCGCGTTCAGTTGCGCCGGCGTCAGCCCGGTGATGACCCGCACGTCGTCCCAGGTGATGGTCTTGCTGCCCGCGTTTGGGGTGTGGGTGGAACCCATCGAAAAGATGCCGACCACCACAACCTCGTCGCCCAACACCTGCACCGGCCCTTCGCCCAGCTTGTGCGGAAGCAGCCCGCCGGAGCGATCGACGCGCAGCGCGCCGTCGGAATCGATGCGGGTGACGGTCATCCCGATCTCGTCCATGTGCGCCGACAGGCACAGCAGTGGCAAATCCGGGTTTTGGCCGACCAGCCGCACCCAGACATTGCCCGATCCGTCGGTTTGTGGCTGATAGCCCCAGCCGGCCAACTTTTGACGGATGATCTCGGCCACGCCTTCTTCGCGGCCCGGAGGCGACGGCGCGGCAAGGAGTTCGGTGAATAGTTTCAATGCGGGGTGTTCTGAAACAAGTGATTGCATCATACTTCTCCTGGTGATGTTCAGATCAAGGGAACGATTGGGGCATTATAGCACCGCTTGAATCGGCGGCCAAGTGTTTGACAGTTGGGGGCGCTTGCCCTAAAATAACAGAGTTATCCGCGAGCGACATTGAAAAGGAGAGAAAATGGGCAAAGGAAAGACCTATCAGGATGGGCAATTTCGCTACATCGACAGCTACAGCCATCGCGAAATCGTCCAGTTGACGAACTATCTCGGCCATTCCAATCATTTCTATTTCACCGATCCCTGCTGGTTCAACCGCAACCGCTCGATGGTTTTTGCTTCCGACCGCGAGAACCAGAGCAACCTCTTTCGCTACGACCTCGACACCGGCCTGATCACCCAGATGACCGATCTAAAGGGCCGCGGCCGGCCCGGTGGCTGCGTCAGCGCGGCCAACAACGCACTTTATTTCTGGTGGCAGGACGTGTTGTACGAACTCGCTCTCGATACCCTGGTCGAGCGCGCGATCTGGCAAGCCGTCCCACCCATGCTGCCGCGCGGCCGCGCCAACCCCACCGCCGACGGCCAGTACATCTGCACGATGTTGATGGAAGATCAGCCGGAAGATGCGCCGCGTATCGCGTTCTCGTATTCGCGCTTTCGCGAGTTTTTTCAGCTCAAACCGCGCACCCAAATCATTCGCATCGAAATCGCCACGGGCCAGGTCGAGGTCATCCACGAGGACAACCGCTACATGGGCCACGTCAACACCTCACCCAGGCTGCCCGACGTGCTCACTTTTTGCCACGAGGGGCCGTGGAACTGGATCGATCAGCGCATCTGGGGGCTGAACATCCTCACCGGCGAGACGTGGAAGGTGCGCCCGCAGCACGGCGACTATTCGGTCGGCCACGAGTACTGGTTTGCCGACGGGGTGACGATTGGCTATCACGGGCGCTCGCGCGAGAACCCCGACCGGCACATCTTTGGCCACATCAGGTGGGACAACAGCGACCACGTTGAGGACAACTTTCCCTTCCACTCGACCCATTTTCACTCCCTCGACGAAACGCTGATCGTCGGCGACGGCACGCCGGCCGCCATCTTTTCCGGCGGCGGCCAGGCGCGGCCCTACATTCAACTGTTCAAGTGGGACGGCCAGCGCTACGCCGGACCAAAGATTCTGGCTTTTCATCGCAGCACCTTTAACGACCAGCACGCGCACTGCCACCCGCGCTTCACGCCGGACGGCCGGTACGTGCTCTATACCTCCGATCTGACCGCCTACTCGAATATGTACCTGGTCGAGGTGGGCGATTTTGACGACCTGCCCGATTTGGAGGACAAAGAATGAACAAGACCGCTTTGGTACCGATTGCCAACGGCAGCGAAGAGATCGAAGCGGTGTGCATCATCGATGTGCTGCGCCGCGCCGGCGTCGATGTGACCGTCGCCTCGGTGGAGGATACCCTTGAAGTGACTGCCTCGCGCCGCACCAAACTCGTCGCCGACCGGCCAATCGGCGAGTGTGTGGGGCAGACCTACGACCTGATCGCCCTGCCCGGCGGAATGCCCGGCGCGGAGCGCCTGCGCGACTGCGTCTCGCTGATCGAGCTGCTCAAGGCGCAGCGCGAGGCCGGGCGGCTCTATGGGGCGATCTGCGCCGCGCCGGTGGTTGCGCTGCACGCGCACGGCTTGCTGGCCGGCCGCAAGGCCACCGCACACCCCAGCGTGTCCGATCGACTGCCCGATCAAACGCCGGTGGCGCAGCGCGTCGTCGTTGATGGCTCCTGCATCACCAGCCGAGGGCCGGGCACGGCGATCGAGTTTGCGCTGGCGCTGGTGGGGGCGCTGTTCGACCAGGAACAAGCCGCCGAAATCGGCAAGCATATGTTGGTCAAATAAGGATTGCTGATGACGCTTTTGTACCGACCAGATATAGACGCCGTGCGCGAGCGACTGACCCATTGGTGGAACGGCGGCGACCTCGGCCGGCCGGCCATGCAGATCGCCGCGCCGCGTGAAGCACCGCTGGAAGAGATCGCCGCCATGCCGGAGCCGGAGGGCTGGCTGACGCACTATTCGGTGAGCAATTACGCCTACCGCGTCAACCTGGCCGCGCGGGCGTGCATCCACAATCACTACCTGGGCGAGGCCGTGCCCACCGTCTCGCCCGACCTCGGCCCGAACTGCCTGGCGCTGTACCTGGGCTGCACCGGCGTCGACGAGCCGGGCACGGTGTGGTTTGAGCCGTGCATCGACGCGCCCGAAACGGCCCGCTTTAGCTTTGACGCCGACAATGCCTACTGGCAGTTCACCCTGCGCCTGGCGCGCGAGCAGGTGCAGATGGGGCGCGGCAAGTTCCTTCTCTCGTTCCCCGACCTGATCGAGGGGCTGGACACCCTCGCCGCGATGCGCGGCACTCAAGACCTGCTCACCGACCTGCTGGAGCGGCCCGAATGGGTGCGCGATTCGCTGCGCAAAATCACGTCTCTCTATTTCGATTACTATGATACTCTCTATGAACTGATCAAGGACGAGCGCGGAGGCAGTCACTTTTGGGTGTGGGCGCCGGGCCGTGTGGCCAAGCTCCAGTGCGACTTTTCGGCCATGATCTCGCCGCGCATGTTTGGCGAGTTCATGGCGCCCGTGTTGCGCGAGATGGCGGCGCGGGTCGATTACTGCCTTTATCACTGGGATGGGCCGGGCGCGATCCCGCATCACGATCATCTGCTGGGCATCGACGAGATCGACATGCTCCAATGGACGCCGGGGGCAGGAACTAACGTCACCGTCGATCCGCGCTGGTGGCCGTTGTACCACAAGACGGTCGAGGCGGGCAAAAAGGTGATGATCGGCGTGGACAGCGTCGAAGGGTTGGGGGTGCTCAAGAAGGAATTTGGCGCAAAATTGAAACAGTTCTTGATCAATTTCCAAGCATCGTCGCTGGCGGAAGCAGAGCAGGCCCTCGAATTGGTCCGGGTATAACAGTAGGGGCGCCCTTTGGCGTTTTACCAGGTATACATCCCGCCTTCGGGCGGCCACGCGCCCATGATCCGGCGCAAGAGGATGATCTGCCCCAGGTGGTGGGCGTTGTGCACGGCCGTCGACAGCAGCGCATTGCCGACTGTCATCTCGTGTTTGCCCCAGAAAAAGGCCTCGCCCAGTTTGGCCTCGTCTTTGGCCAGCGCTTTGCACGCCTCCAGCCCGGCCAAAAAGGTTTCGACCAGGTTTTCCCATTCCCCCTCACCGATCTTGGGCCAGCCGCCTTCGGCGTGCTCGGGCACCGGGATCGTTTTGCCGGCGATCTTGTCCAGTGCCCAGGCCTGCCAAAAGTTGAGATGTCCCAATATATCGGCTGCCGAGTGCGGCGAGCCCTCGATCAATACCCGCGCCTGCACGTCGCTCAGGCCACTGAGCGCGCGTGCGTAGCCCATAAAGGCCCCGCCGCCCGCTTCGAGCAGACTGATCAAGGCCGCTGAAGAGATAATCGACGCTGACATTTTACGCTCCTTTACAAAAAATCGAAACCGAGATACATTTGTTTATTCTGCTTCCCGTCGATACGTGACCTGCCCATCGATCAGCACCAGCTCGACCACGCTGCGATAGTCGAACGGATGGCCGGACAGGACGACCAGGTCGGCGTCTTTGCCCACCTCGATG
>JAFGEY010000224.1 GCA_016931365.1 Anaerolineae bacterium | reverse complement strand
GAGTGTTGCCTATGCCCAGTCCAGCAGCCAAAAAGAGCCTATTCCTTTGTCAAAGTGCCACTTGACTTTTTACCGCATGTCTTGTGTTATGTTGCTATTTTGACTTTTGGCAAGGGATGTGCTACACTAGGACTGCTTGTAGCAGGTAGCCATCCCTGCGTTGAGCCCCTGGCGGATGCGACCCGCCAGGGGCTTCTTTACGAGGTACACTCCTTTGGTTGAAGAGGACAGATAAGCGCCTCTGGTCGACCGTATCGGACAATCAGAAAGGTCTTGTTGTGTTGCTCAACCGCTTCGAGCACTTCGCGGGTTTTCGTCCGTACGTCGGTGACCGTGACGTCGTCCATGGTGTGCCAGTTCTTGGCTGGCGGGATAACCCGTGCCACTGCCCTGTCACGGTTTGTTATGATATAGTGGCGCTGCAAGAAACGAGTTCCATCGAGGATCTCTTTGATCTCGTTCCGAAAAGTCCGAACACTGACGTGCTGTGGGCCGTTGTCAGTCATGCCTGCTCCTCTCCCGTTGACGAAATCCGCATGTGCGGTGACTGCGAACTGTCGTGAAAGATTGTAACACAACTATTAAATGATGTCAAATCTACTTTTAACAGTTTGCAAATGACGGCATGGGGAAATGCAAAGAGCCCGATCCACCAATCGGGCTCTTTCTTACTTTGTGGACTGGGTACAGTACGACTGAACCGATAGAATCCCCCGCCCTGAGCCTCGAACCTGCCGGCCTACTACACAGGGCGGGGGGAGGCGGCCTGGCCGCCGGCATCTTTGGTTGAACCCCACGTTAGCGGCCCAACCGGGAACAGGTCTGGACTTCTTCTCTCGCGGCACTAGCGCTGCGTCCATGGACGAGCAGCGAACGACTGCTGCTTCAACGCACCTGGCCTTTGAGAAAATTCCTGGCGAAACCGCACTCCCACAACGAAAGCCGATGTTGTTGTTCCGGTTCGTCGGATCGTTGTTGTTCCGGTTCGCGGCGCGGACGTTCTGCGGATTATTGTTCCAACTGCCCCCGCGCAGCACCTTTCGACCTGGCCCCACGTCACGGTGACAGGACCGGATGCCCCGTCACCGGTTAACGCCTTTCTTGCTTGCGCGCTTGCGCTTCCAGCCGCCGATCAACCGTCCCAGCTCGTCCATCAGGCGTGCCGCGTGCTCCATCTGTCCCAGGCTGATGCACTGCAGGTCGCAGCTCAACCGGACATACAGCCGGATCTTGGTCAGCAGCCTGTCGGCGGCATCCAGGTGTTCCTCCTCGCGCTCTGGCTCCATGACGGCAGCCAGGATGAGGTCGTAAAAGTCGAGCGCCATCTTGCTCAGTCGCTCGGCGAGCAGAAAACGCTGTGACTTGGGAAACTTGAGGGTCAGCGGGATCAGCCACAACAAAAGGTCGTAGGTCTTGACAAACAGGGGCGACTGCGGCCGTGAAGTGCTCATCGTGGCACTCCTGCGCGTGGCCTCCTGATCGGGTAATCGGCAAAAATTCGCGCGCGCAGCCGCCACGTGTCACCGTGGGCGGCGTGGGCGAGCCACGACCGCACCGAGTGGTTCATCTCGTCGAAGGTCAATTCGCCGCGCTCGTACGCATCCCGCTGGCGGCGGAAGCGGCGCACGAAACGGCGCACGCTGCTGCGCCGCAGGCGGCGGTGGGTGGCAAAGATGCGGAACCCACAAAAGTCGATGCCGACGCCGACAGGAAAGACCGGGCTTTTGCGCGGGTGCAGCTCCAGCCGCAGGCGCGCCGCCAAAAAGTCGCGGATGGCGGCCTTCCACGCCTGGAGCTGTGCCTTGTCGTCGCAAAAGAGGACGAAATCGTCCATGTAGCGCAGGTATGCGGCGCAATGGAGCTGGTGCTTGACAAACATGTCCAGCTCGTGCAGGTAGACGTTGGCCCAGAACTGGCTGGTCAGATTGCCGATCGGCAGCCCTTTGGGGCGCAGCGCGGCAAAGAGGTCGTCGCCGGCAAAGTAGATGGGCGGGCGCTCGCCGGCCTGGATGCCCGCCCCGCTGTCCAGGATCTGGTCCACGAGCCACATCGTCTGCCTGTCGGCGATGCGCCGGGCGAGTAGTCGACGCAGGATCTGGTGGTCGATGGATGGAAAGTACTTGACCACGTCGCCATGAAAGGCGTACGCGTACTGGCGCATCCATGCCTGGCATCGGTCCAGCGCCTGGTGGGTGCCCTTGCCCACCCGGCACGCATAGCTGGTGTCGATAAAGCGCGCACCTGTCGGCCACGCGTCCCAGATCGGCTCGATGGCGCGGCACAGGGCGTGGTGCACCACCCGGTCGCGGAAGGGTGCGGCGCTAACCAGCCGCCGTTTGGGCTCATAGATGTAGAAATTGGTGTAGGCGCCGGGACGGTAGGTGTACGTGCACAGCTCGTCCTGCAAGTCGAGCAGGTTGCCCTCCAGGTCGAACTCAAAGCTCGCAACCGCCACCCGCTTGCGCTTGCCCTTGCGCGCGGCGCGGTACGCCCGGTACAGGTTCTCAAAACTGTACACCCGCGGGTAGAGGTTCTTGTACGTTTTCAGCGTCTATCCCCTTCTTGTCCCAAGCTGCAACGCACTTGCCAAGTGCGTTGCAACTGCACGAGCAGCGATCGCGCTGCGCGCGATCTGAGGGGGGCATTCGCCCCCCTCAGACTCCCCCCTCAGAAGTTCAGAGGTCAGCAGATCAGAAGCTCACTCTCCTGGCGAAACCGCACTCCCACAACGAAAGCCGAAGCTGTAGTACCGGTACGTCGGACCGGTGAGGTACCGGTACGCGGCGCGGACGTACTGCGGATCATTGTACCAACTGCCCCCGCGCAGCACCTTGTGACTGCCTGAATTAGGTCCTTTCGGATTGTTTTCAGGAGAATTGGCATAGTAACCACCGTCGTACCAGTCGGCCACCCACTCCCACACGTTGCCGGCCATGTCCAGTGCGCCGTAGGGACTCCCCCCATTTGGATAGCTGCCTACCGGCGCCGCCCTGGCATACCCATCATCTGCCACAGTGTCTGATGGCCCGGTTGGATCGTTCTTGTCCGAAAAGTTGCACCGTCTCGTGGTCCTGACATCCCACTCGTTTCCCCACGGGTACTTGCGCCCATCCGTCCCCCGCGCCGCCTTTTCCCACTCGGCCTCTGTCGGCAGCCGCGCTCCGGCCCAGCGGCAGTAGGCATCGGCGTCGTGCCAGCTCACGCCCACCACCGGCTTTTGTGGCCCGTTATACGTTCCGTCACCCGCGTAGGCGGACGCGGCGCAGGCGCCGGCCGCAACGCACTGCTGATACTGGGCGTTGGTCACCTCCGTCCGGTCGATCCAGAAGGCGTCGAGGGTGACGGTGTGCTGCGGCTTTTCATCGCTATAGGCGTCGCCGTCGCCGTTCGCGCTGCCCATCAGGAACTGGCCCGCCGGGACATAGACCATCACCATGCCGTCTTTGCTCCGGGTCCGCGTGGTGCCGGCGGCGGGCGCCTTTGGTTTGGGGGTGTTGGTCGGCGGGACCGGTGTGTTCGTCGGCGAGGGTTGGAGCGTCGCCGTGGGCCTGTCGGTGACCGTTGGCGCGGGGGTGTCGGTCGGCGTGCTTGTAAGAGTCGCCGTAGGCAGAGGGATGTCTGTTGGCGTATTCGTCGGCGTGTTCGTCGGCGTGCTCGTCTCGGTCGGCGCGATCTCGGGCTTGGGTGTGCGTGTCGCGGGCCGAGCCACTGCCTCTGTCGCCGTTGGTGCGCGATCGGTGGCGGTCCCCACCGCGGCGATCGCGTCTCTGTCCCTCCCCAGGGCAGCGATGGCGACGATCAGGAACACGATCAACACGGCCGCCGCGCCCGCCGCCAGCCAGAACCAGACCGGCAGGGACGACCACCGCGCCGGCGCCGGGGTACGGCGCGGAGCCGCGGCCGGTGCCGGTGTCGCTGCCGGTCTGGCCGGCGACGCCTGCCGTTCTACCTGTCCCATCAGCGCCACCCGCATCTGGCCGGCGTCGGCGTAGCGCGCCTCTGGTCGTTTTTCCAGGGCGCGAAGCACCACACCGTCCAGCCAGGCCGGCACCTGCCGATTGTAGACGCTGGGCAGGTGCGGCACCTCGTCGCAGATGCGCGCTACGTTGTTCGCCTGTGCGCGGGGCGTTTCCTGCACGTCAAAGTCGAGATACGTTCTGCCGGTCAGCATCCGGTACAGCACCGCCCCCAGGGCATACAGATCCAGTCGCGGGTCGTCGCGCACGCCGTCGGTCTGCTCCGGCGACATGTAGGGCAGCGTGCCGGCGACGAACCCGGCCGGCGTGTGCCACGAGCGCGTCAGCATCTCACCCGATACGTGGGCGATGCCAAAGTCGGCGACCTTGGCCCGGCCGGCAGCATCGAACAGGATGTTGGCCGGCTTCAGGTCGCAGTGGACGATCCCCTCCGAGTGAGCGCATGCCAGCCCTTCAGATACGTCGGCTGCCACCCGCAGCGCCTCGTCTATGGGCAGGCGACCTC
>JAFGEY010000223.1 GCA_016931365.1 Anaerolineae bacterium | reverse complement strand
GTCTGGGTTTCGTCAAAAGCAAACTCGTCGCCGGTCGTCTGCGCCAGCGGCGGCAGTTCGGGCGGCACAAAGAGAACGCTGCCGAGGACAATCACCGCCAGCAGCCCCAGGGCCACCCACAACAGCCGATCCCCGGTCAGGTCAAAACGTGCAAACCAATTCTTCATCATCCTATCCCGAATCAATCAGAACTGAACAAGACAAGGCCGCTTGGAAAATCTTTGCCCACAATGCAATTGGACTTTGGACAAATAGGGTCGGCGGGTGTAGGCGCGCTTTCTATAGCGCGCTTTGTGAAAATCCAAAATGATGGGTGGCACGCGGTATGGAAACCGCGCCTACCTTTTGGCGTTTGTCCAAAGTCCAAAATGCAAGGTTCTTGTGGGGATAGGCCATATCTCCACGACTCAAATGAGAAGACAGTATAGTCGCAAGGCAATCTGCTGTCAACCCGGCTTGCAAGTGGGGTGCGTTTGTCCATTTGCCATTGCGAGCACACCCGTTCTCACAGCATACCTTGCCATTGATCGCCAATGCATGTACAATGGGAGGTAACTTGTTCCGTCACATCGAAAAAGAGTCGGGACGACTGAGGGGCGCTTGTTGAAATTGTATCTGACGCCTGCAGCGATTGGCTATTTGGCCCAATTGATCATCACCGTGCTGGTCGGCGGCTATGTGCTTGGAAAGGCGCGGCAGCCCAACCGCCCGCGCCACATTTTGCTGCTCGCCGGTTTTTACATTGCCGTCACGGCCTTTATCGCCTCGCTCTTTTTAGAGGCGGCGTTGCTGCCCACCGGGCGGCTCTATGTGGTGCTGGTCCAGAATACGCTGCTGGCGTTGGCGCTGCTCTTGCTGCTCCAGTTTGCCTACCATTTTCCGGTAACGCTGCCCGGCGAGGCAAAACTGTCATGGGTCGCCGGCGGCCTTTATGCGCTCTGGGAAGCCGGTTACGCCCTTTATCGATTGGCGAGGCTTGGCGCCGGTGTGATCGAGTACCGTTCCAACTGGAGCGATGTCCTCTTGTTGCTGTTCTTTTTGTGGGTGCCGGCAGCCTTTTTGCGGCAAGTCTGGGCTCAATCCGACCGCGGTGGTGAGTTCTGGATGCGCTGTGTTGTCCCTTTGCTGCGCCCACCGACCCGACCGGCGCGGGCCGCGCGCGCCTTTGCCCTGATTTTTCTCTTTGTCGCCACGTTGAATCTGTTTACCCTCTTGCGCGCAGCCTATTGGGTGTCTGTGTCGCTGTCCAATATGGGCATCTCACTGGGGATATCCATTTCGTTGTTTGTCTTTGCCCTGGTCTATCTGAATCACTTGCCGGAAATGACTTCTTTTCTGGCCAGGCTGGCCGGCGTCGCCTTGATCACGATGCTGCTTGTTTTGAGCATCGTTGGCTGGGTGATCTCGCCCATATACGAGGCGACCTACCAGCCCGACCTGCCCGACCACCGCGCACTGCGCTTTGCGCCCAACGACCTCGGCGGGTACGATGTGACCGAAATTCCCCTGACCTGGCACATTCCCCGGGGCGAGCGTTTGTCCTTGGCCGAAGACGCCGCGCGCACATGCAGCGCACCGCTGGCGTTCGAGTTTCCTTTTTACGGACAGACCTATGCTCAGGTTTATATCTGCAACGATGGCACGGTGAGCATGGGACAGCCGATGCAGTACCGTATGTACCAATATCGTTACGGCGCTGGCGCGCCGCTGATCCTGCCGCTGCTCACCGACTTGTATCCGGAAATGGGGCCGGGCGGCGTCTTTGTCAGCCAGGAATCAGGCCGGTTGATCGCAACCTGGGCCGGGGTGCGCGGATTTGTCCAGCAAGAGGCCGAATTCACCTTTCAGGCCACCCTGTATGCCAGCGGCGTTTTCGACCTGGCTTACAATGGCCTGCCGGAGCGATTGGCCTTTCACGCGAACGACGATCCGGGGGCCAGCGTATGGGCCGTGGGCGCGCTGCCCGGCAGCCTGAGCGGGCCGGGGCCACAGGTCGTTGAACGGACGACGCTGCCCATTCGAGGCGGGCCGGAAGGCATTGTCTGGGACTATCTCGTCGAATTTCGCCGCCATGTGCATGCGCCGCTGGCCTCTTTGGCCGTCTTGATCCTGATAGCCAGCGCGCTGGTCTCGGCCGGCTTTCCGTTGATGCTCTATGTGAGTTTGGTCCGCCCGCTCAATGCCCTGCTGCGCGGCGTGCAGCAGATGGAGACCGGGCAGATGGAGCGCCGCGTGCCCGTGCAGTTTGAAGACGAGATCGGATCGCTCACCCGCTCGTTCAATGTGTTGGCCTCGACTTTGAGCGGCCTGATCTACAACCTCGGCGAGCGGGTGGCCGAGCGGACAGCTTTGCTGTCTGCACAAACAGCAGAACTCGACGCGGCCAACGCGCACCTGCGCGCCGAGATGGCCGCCCGCGAGGAGGCGCAGGCCACGATCATCGCCCAACAGCGCGACCTGGCCGCGCTGGAAGAACGCACCCGTCTGGGCCGCGACCTGCACGACGGCCTGGGGCAGGTGTTGGAGTACATCAATGTGCAAACGCAGGCCGCGCGCGTCCTGTTCAGCCAGGAGAGTGACGCCGCCGGCGACGCGCTGCTCGCTCGCCTGGCGGCCATTGCCCAGCAAGGTCACGCCGACGTGCGTGAGTTTATCCTCGGCATGCGAACCGGCGCCGCCTCCCCCGCGCGCGCAGACCAGCAAACGGCCGGGTTTGATGACTTTGGCGCCAGTTTGAAAAAATACGTGCAGCATTGCGACCAGCTGTACGGACAGCCGGTTCACCTTGACATACCCCAGACCTGGGCCGTCCCCTGGCTGAGTTCATCGACCGAGTTGAACCTGCTGCGCATCCTCCGGGAAGCTTTGACCAATGCCCTGCGGCACGCGCGGGCGCAGCGGATCGACGTGCGCCTGGAATACCTGGATAATGAGCTGCTCCTGACCATCAGCGATGATGGCGTGGGGTTTACCCCCGCCCAGCCTTCCCCCGTTTCACGGAAGAGGGAGAGGGTGGGGACCATTTCGGCTTGCAGATTATGCGCGAGCGGGCCGCACAGGCCGGCGGACGGTTGGAGATCCAGTCGGCCCCCGGCGAAGGGACGCGCGTTCACGTGCATATCCCCATCGCGCCGTTGGCGAGTGCCCCGTCGATAAAAGTGACCGCAGTCAGGCCGCTGCGCGTGCTGCTGGTCGACGATCAGCCCATTTTCCTGGAAGGGCTGCGCAATTTGCTTGTGGCTCAGGGCATACAGGTCGTGGGGACGGCAACGGACGGCATCGAGGCGCAAGAGCAGGTTCGTCGGATTCACCCCGATGTGGTGGTGATGGACCTGCACATGCCGCGCTGCGGCGGCCTGGAGGCCACCCGGCGCATCCAGGCCGAATTTCCCGACGCCAAAATTCTCATTCTCACCGTTTCGGCCAGCGAGTCCGACCTGTTTGATACGCTCAAGGCCGGCGCGGCCGGCTATTTGCTCAAAAACATGGACGCCGGGGATTTTGTGGACCTGTTGTTCAACCTGGATCGCAGCGCGCCGCCGGTCGCGCCCGAGCTGGCCGCGCGGATGCGCGCTGAATTTGAGCAGCCGGCGCCGGAAGCGCTGGCCCTCGACGCCGAACTGACTCCACAGCAACAGCAGGTGCTGGCTCTGGTGGCCCAAGGGTTGACCTATCGCCAGGTAGGGCAGCAGTTGTTCATCAGTGAGGCCACGATCAAGTATCACATGAAGCAAATTCTGGATCGCCTGCACCTGCGCAGCCGCCAGCAAGCCATCGTCTACGCCCGCCGCAGCGGCCTGGCGCCCTGACCCGTATTCGGAATAGGCCCCAAACCCCGGTTTTTGCCAAAACGGGTTTCTATTTCACTCGTCCCCGCAAGACTATACTTTTCCTATCCTTTCTTGATTGATTTTACCCCTCCAGGTGCGGTATGATTGACCTTGTGGGGAAAATTCCCTCGCGTTTTCTTATCGCGGCCTTGCTTCCGTTCCGACAGGAGTCTTGTCCGTGCCCAATCCGCTCCAGGTGATTCTCTATGGCAATTCGCTGTTTCTCTCCGGCGTCGAGCTGACCTTGCGACAGTGTGGCGACTGGGTCGTGCTGCGCCTCGACCCTGCTTACGCGGACGCGCAGGCGCAGCTTGGCGCGCTGCAGGCGGGCATCTTGATCTATGACGCGGCCGGCATGGACGCACAGTTTGCCGCCGCCTTCTTGACCGCCCATCCGCGTATGGTCGTGGTGGGGCTGGACGCTGCCGAGAAGCGCGCCCTGGTCTGGCGCGGCGAGCAGCGCACGATAGCCTGCCTGGGCGATTTGAACGACCTGCTGCTTGACGTGCAGAGATCGGGGCAGCATTGAAAGGAGGAGCGCACGAAACATCTGAACTGTGACACTGTTCGGCCGGTTGATCCATTTATTCTTGAGAACAAGGAGGAACCAGATGACGTATCCGCAACAATCCAAGACTGTGCATATCGAAACCTTGAACGACGAGCTGTGCCTCTATGACTGGCAGCGCAAAGGGGTGCATGCCCTCAACCCCACCGTCGCCCAGGTATGGCAACTGTGCGACGGCCAGACCGCGCCGGCGCAGATGGCGGCCACCCTGCGCGGCGACCTTTTATCCAACCTGGATGCGATCCAGGCCCAGGCCGTGGTCGAAGCCAGCCTGGCCCAACTCCAGGACGCCCACCTGCTCGACGACCTGGACGTAGGCCAGGCCGAAGCTGCCAAAGCGGGCGGCGTCAAGCCGCTGACCCGTCGCCAGATGCTGGCCTGGGGACTGGCCGCCGCACTGGTGCCGACGATTGCCTCCATCCTGGCCCCCAGCCCGGTCGAGGCCCAGTCGCCGGTGCCCACACCGACCAACACGGTCGTGCCACCCACACCCACGGCCACACCGACCAACACGGTCGTGCCACCCACACCCACGGCCACACCACCAGTCACCTGCCCGCCGCTGCCAATTGGCGACTGGGTGCTGCTAAACAGCGCCTCTGTCGACGGCGATTGGATTCGCCTGACCGGCGTGGCTAACAACCAGCGTGGAGCCGCTTTGTACCCCACTGCGTTCTCGTTCGGCAGCAGCTTTGCCATCTCGTTCGATTACGCCGCCTTTGGCGGCAGCGGCGCCGATGGCTTTAGTGTCTTTTTCTATGACGGCGACAATGCCTACTATCCGCCGACATTGGGTGGCCCTGGCGGGGCACTGAGTTATGCCAGCACTCCTTCTCTGTCCATAAACGGCTTGAGCCACGCTTACCTGGGCATCGGCTTTGACGAATGGGGCGGCTTTTCCGACCCTATCAATGGCAGTGGCGGCCCCGGCAACAGGCCGGATTCGGTCGTCCTGCGCGGTTCGGGCAATGGCCTGACCGGCTACAACTATTTGACCGGCGTTTCGGTGTCGCCGCGAACGATTGACGGCGTCACTCGCGCCAGCCCGCGGCACGTGGTGGTCACCCTAAACAGCGGTCTGGTCACGGTCATGGTCGATTTCGGCTCAGGCTATGAGACGGTCATCAACAACTATAACCTGAACACGGCGCCCGGCCAGATCGCCGCGCCGGCCACCTTGCGCGTGGGCATCGCCGCATCGACCGGCGGCGCGACGAACAACCACGACATCTCGAACTTTGGCTCCTGCGATCCATCTGCTACCTGAGCGCCGCAAGTTTGTAGAGCGCTATAGCCTTGCAGAAAAAGATTTGGACTTTACAAAGTGACTCAAATAGGGCAAAATACTCCTCTCATTCGAAACATTGTTGCGT
>JAFGEY010000222.1 GCA_016931365.1 Anaerolineae bacterium | reverse complement strand
TCAGGAAGAAGCCGAAGCCTTGTATCAGCAGGTGCTCTCCTATTTCCCGCAAGGCGAGGTTCTTATTGCGCAAATCACACCTGTCCTCGGCGCGCATCTCGGCATAGGCGCGCTCGGATTTGCCTGCATCTCAAAGGAGTAAATTCATGAAACTCGCAAAGCTCATCTCCATTCTCTGCGTCCTCGCCATGACTACCGTGCTCGTCAATGGCTTCACCCGCGGCGACTTTTTCGGCGAAGGCCGTCAACTCTTTGCCATGCCCTGGGGCATTGTCTCGCTCGTTGACCTGTACACGGGCTTTATTCTATTCTCGTGCTGGATCATCTACCGCGAAAAGTCCTTGCCCATTGCCATCCTGTGGACGATTGCCATGATGACGCTGGGATTTTTCGCTGGCAGTCTGTACGCCTTCATTGTCCTGCAATCCAGTGGAAACGACTGGCGCAAATTCTGGTTGGGGAAGCATGCCTGATAAGACTCGTGAACGGCTGTAGGAATTCCGCAACGCCATCCAGCCTTGTGGCAAGGTCGGCGATGCGGGTTTTAATCTACGTCCGATAGAAGTTTATACAAGGACAAGATTCCATGAAAACAACAGATCGCAACACACTAATTGCCTTACCCGTTTTGATGTTGATTGGCCTCCTGTTTGCTTTGGCCGGCAGTCAAGGCGGGACTTTGGTTGTTGGAGTTCCATTATTTGCTTTGGCGGTCGGACTGGCTTTTCTAATCCAGTGGCTGGCCTTTATCCCCGCATATTTGTTGCAGACCGAAAAATTCTTTGATCTAACGGGAAGCATCACTTATATTTCTATAATCACAATCGCAGTTTTTTTTAGCACAGGTGTGGATGGTAGATCAATCCTTCTATGGGTTCTGGTAGTAATCTGGGCAATCCGTCTGGGGACGTTCTTGTTCGGTCGCATCAAAAAAGCCGGGAAGGATGATCGGTTCGATGAAATCAAGCCTTCCTTTATCCGTTTCCTAAACGTTTGGACGATCCAGGGCTTGTGGGTAACGCTCACAATGGCCGCTGCGCTGGTCGCCATTACAACCGCCAATAAAAAAGAATTGGATTTATTTGCCCTGACCGGTTTTCTGGTATGGGCTTTCGGTTTTGCCATTGAAGTAGTAGCCGACTTGCAAAAAAGTCGCTTCAGTGCAAATCCAGACAACAAAGGCAAGTTTATTCAAACCGGTTTATGGTCTCGATCCCGCCACCCCAATTACTTTGGCGAAATCGTTCTCTGGATCGGCGTAGCAGTTATCGCTT
Organism: Anaerolineae bacterium; assembly: GCA_016931365.1. The sequence continues at coordinate 10,413 of JAFGEY010000222.1, read as the reverse complement.
TACCCGTTTTGCAAGGCTGGCAGTGGGTCGCCTTAATTTCTCCCGTTTTTGTCACATTGCTTCTTACTCGCGTCAGCGGAGTTCCTTTACTTGAGAAAAAAGCGGATAAAAAATGGGGCGGGCAGGAAGACTATGAATCCTATAAAAAGAGAACGCCCGTATTGATTCCGCGATTGTAATTCTCGTCTACCACAACAGCGGGCTAACAACCGCTTGCACCCGACCGCGCTTTGTGGTTGGTCAGTTAGCGAGATTTCCACGCACCCGCGCGGCGGCTGAACCACCAGCCGTCAGGCGCGAATGCGCCCAAAGTACGCTGACGGCGGCCGGGACACGCTTGCAGCGTGACAACCTGTCTCCGGCAAAAGCAAAACGGGCTTGCGCTCAAGCGCGAGCCCGTTTTTTGTGGAGCGGGTGATGGGATTCGAACCCACGACTACCTGCTTGGGAAGCAGATGCGCTACCACTGCGCCACACCCGCATCTAGGACTATTATACGCCAAAGACTGGCTTTTAGCAAATTCAACGTGCCGTCGGGAGCGTTTGTTGTTTGGGGCATCTCCGTTATTGCTCCAAGCCCCCGTCCTCGGGGGCGATCTGATGACATCGAAGGACACCGTTTGTTGACGCTGAACTCGTCCCCGTCCCCGGGGACGCGAGCGCTTGCCCCCAAGTATAAACGCTCGCGTGCTGTCAAGGGAGCGATTACGCCGGCGGTGGCGGTGATCACACCCCTACGGACTTGTTACGCATCGGCGCCCAACTTGAAGAGCACCTCCCGGATCAACAGTTGCCGATGCCGCCCCAAGGTTCGATTTTCGGCCAGGGCGCAACGCATCGGCTCGACTGCTGGGGCGCCGATCCTGAGCAACGCTTCAGCGGCCAGCTTGCGCGCCTTTGAGTCGTCATCGCGCACAATGCATTCGATCAGCGGCGCGATCGCCGCCGGATCGCGCGCCTCGCCCAGGCCGCAAATCACAGCCCGCCGGATCATCGCCTGCTCTTTTGACAATGCTTCGATCAACGCCCCAACTGCCTCGTCGCCGCCGATGTATCCCAACTCGCGCCCCACGAACGCGCCATCCCAATCCGTAGCGACGCGCAGCCGCTCGACCAAAAAGGGCACGCAGCGCCGGTCGCGCAGCTCGCGCAAAAACTCGACTGCCGCTCCGCGCCGGAGGTCGTCGGAGAGCGCTTCAGCCAGGATCTCGCGCCCCCAATCTTCGCCCTGTTTGGCGACCAGGTAAGCTGCGGCGAGGTTATGCTCCCGTTGTGCCATCTCGCGGATGGCCCGGATGCCCACCTCACCGAGCGATGCCAGCACTTCGACCGCATTGACGGCACTGTCGGGCAGCGCACGCCGCAAAAACGCTTGCAAAGGCTCTATGTCCTCGACGGAAGCAGTTTTCTGCAGCGCGCGCACCGCCTGCCGGCGCACCACCTCTTCGGCGTCGTCCAGCGCCTCGATTGCTGCGCGCTTGCACCTCGCGGTGTCGCACCTCGACGCGTCGATGCTGCCCAGGCAGTGTATGGCATAGCGCCGGATGCGCACCTGATCGCTGGCCGCTGCTTCGATCAACGCATCGACGGCCGGCTTACCGATGTGGATCAGCCCGGCGATGGCCTTGCGCCGCACCTCGGTATAGTCGTCGCCGAGGGCGTGGATCAGCAGGTGGATCGCCCGTGGATCGGCCAATTCGGCCAACGCAGCAACAATGCCGCGCCGGAAACGCCGGTCGGGGCTGCCCACGGCAAACAACAACAGATCGGTGATGGCAGGTCCCAGCTCGACCAACCGCTGCACTTTGAATATCTCCTCTTGCTTGGACCAGCCGCCCAGCGTGCGCATCAGATCGAGGGCGGCTAACCGGGCCCGGTCGCGCGCGGTCAGGTCTTGCGCCTCGCGCATCTTGGCGAGCATATCAAAGGCGACTGACCAGTTGCCGATCAGCGAACCGAGCAGACAGGCTGAGACGACCAGCACATCGCGCGAGCACTCGGCATCTTGTATCAGTGCCGCCAGCACATGGTCGCGCAGCGAATCGCTCTGGGTCAGCAGATACGCCGCTTTGAGCGCCCGGTCAGGCAATCGTTCCAATTGTTCGATCATTTGCATCAAAAAGGGGAAAATAGCGTTCTCGAACCGTATCAAGATGTCGATCGCCGCCGCCTGGACGTATTCCTCATTTTGCGCCAGCAGCGCCAAAAATCCCCGCTCCGACAGCGCCGTGCCGTGGAACAGATACGCCTCGGCAATCAGCCATTGCACATCCGGTTCGACGCTGTTCAGCCCTTCGAGCAAACTCTGCTCCGGCAAGGTCTTTTCACCTGCCAACTGCTGCCAGGCCGCGCCGATCGGGCCGGCGCCTCGCAGGCTTTGCATTCGCGCTCGATGTCGTGCAACAATCTTTCGTAAATCGACGGCAAAAACCGCTTTCCGGTCGACAACTTGCTCGTTTGCGTCCAGTGCACGCACCAGTGCGTCGATATCGGCTTCGACCAACTCATCATCGCACCAGATGTCGCGCACCTCGACCAGGTGCAGATTGGCCTGCCAGGGTCGAAAAGCGGCCAGTTCGCCATGCGCGATCGGCAGGCAGACCAGGCCAGTGTCTTCGTTGAGGCTGTAGGGCATGCGCGTGATCTTGGACAGCCGGTGGGCCTGGCTGCGGCTCCAATTGAGCAGTTTGCCGGCCAACCTGGCCGTGCCTTTGCCGCGATAGCCCCTGGGCAACACCGCGCCGGGGATGGTCACGTGCAGGCTGCGATGGCCGCTGAACTTGTGTCGATAATACACGCCGTGCTCGTCCATCAGGTCGAGCACAGGCCGCACGTCGCCAAAGGCATCACGCCAGGTAGTCGAGTCAGCCTCGAAAACACAGTCAGGCTGTTGATCGCCGTCGGGAGAATGCGCCCACACCGCCTGATGAAAAGAGGGGTAAAAGGGCGGGCGCTCGTCCAAGGCAACGTCAGGCATCTGTTCGGCCAGTTTTTCCAGCAAAAAGGCCTTTAATTGTGTGCCATCCAGCGCCTTGACCTCGTTGCGCGACCAGTCTGGCTCCCAATGCGCTTTGGACGGGATGACCAGCACCACCGGCCGCGCACGGCAGGTGTCGAGCATCAAGTGCGCGAAATCGTCCCGTGCGTAATAATCAAGCGCTTCACCTAGTGTCGGTTTTCGCCCCAGCGTGATCCCAGATGTCATTTTTTACTCTCCCAAAACAAAAAGGCACCTGCCAACCTCCAACCACAACATACGCCGTATGCATAGGTGGTCAGAGACAAGCAGGTGCCGTGATGGGCTGGATCGGCAACCTTTTCAAAGATTGTTTTTTAGGGGGCCAGCCGGGTATCAGTTTAGCATAGAATCACCAGGCTGTCAAAACATAGCTCGCCATCGCAATCGCGCCAGGCGCACGTACTTTTGGCCCTCATAATAGCTCATCAACAGGCTGAGCACAAGGCCGTGCAGGCCATCTTTGTAGCCCTGCCAATCGATGAAGCGCAGTTTGAAATGTCTGATGGGCATACTAAAGGGGCTCCACGGTTTGGATCGCTCGCCCTTGTTGAATAAAATCTGCGCATCGTAATTGGTGTATTTTTCCTGCGTGGCGATGAACTGACGCAACGAGTCGTAATTATAGTGGATCAGCACGTTTTCGAGATACCCGGTCGGGCCGTCGAGGATGGGCAGCTCGTGCACCTCGCGCTGAGGATCCCAGTGCGAGCGATCCGCGCGCAAGAGACGCAGTTGGTAGTCAGGATACCAGCCGGCATGAAGGGTGAGCCGGCCCCAAATGTAATTGTGGCGCGGAAACCACCAGCCGGCGATCTCGGGCCGCTCGGCGATCACCCGGCGAATTTCCTGGGCCAGTTCCGGTGTGACGCGCTCGTCGGCGTCGATGAACAAAATCCATTCGGCCCGCAGGCAGTCCATCGCCGCCTGGCGCTGGCTGCCAAAGCCCTTGAATGGGTGTCGAACAACCAACGCGCCTTCTTTGCGGGCGATTTCGCACGTTCGATCTTGGCTATACGAATCGAACACGACCACGGTATCGCACCACTGCACGCTGCGAATGCACTCGGCGATGCGCTTTTCCTCGTTCAGCGTGAGAATGACGGCGATCAGTTCTTTCATGTCAACCACCCTGCGCCGTCGCCCGGACGGCAGACAAAGACCTCGGTATCCAGCCCGGTCGCCGCGCGGTAAGCGCTCTGCACGACCAGAATCCACACCTCGTCCGCATCCTGCTCGACCAAGGCCACAACGCCGCCGCCCCACCCCGCGCCGGTGATCCGCGCGCCGAGCACGCCCGGCTGCTGCTGAACAATGTCGACCAACACATCTACCTCAGAACAACTCGCGCCGTAATCCTGGCTCATACTAACGTGGGCACGGTTCATCAGTGCGCCAAATTCGGCCAGGTCGCCGCGATTGAGCGCGGCGACGCCCGCCAGCACGCGCGCATTCTCGCCGATCACGTGTCGGCAGCGCGGCAGTACGGCAAAAACAGCATCGGGGGCCAGGCGATGATCGGCAATCAGCGCGTCAAGCCAGGTCTGGTCGATGCCCAGGCGGATCAATTGTCCAGCAGTCGCGCGTGGGGGCAGCATCCGGTTCAACAAGGCGTCCAACGCTTCATTTGAAAGCCTCAGCCCTGCGGGGGTCACGTCACGCAACTGGTGGATCGACGGGTAGCGCTGCTGGAGCAATTTGACGCCGATCTTGCACTCGGCGACGCGCTGGTTGAACTCGCCGCGCACATTATCGTGATGTACCCCGCTGGTCAACAACACGACCTGCACCCCACCGGGCATCAGCACGTGTTCGAACGCATATACGCCCTCCGTTGATGGGCGACAGTCCAAAAAGAGCGCATGATCGCGCTCGCCGAGCAAAGTGGCAAACTGATCCATCATCCCGCCGCGCGTGCCAACGTACCACTCACCCACGCTGCACAAATGGGCCAGGTCGGCACGGTCGATCTCGATCCCGTTGAGCGCGACCAGGGCCAGCGCCGCCGTGACCGACAGCGCCGTCGACGAACTCAGCCCCGCGCCACGCGGAATGCTGTAGGGCATTGCGCCAGAAATGAGCACATCCATCCCCTTCACTGGCACCCGATCGCCAAACCGCCGGGCGATCTCTTGCGCCGCGCCGCGAAAATAATTGCTCCAGTCGCCGGACGGCGCGTGAGGAATAGCGGACGAAAGGGCGAAGGAAAAGGGTGCAAAGCGATCCTCGACATTGATCGCGTTGATCAGGTCATCGTCGCGCGGGCGGGACACGCAGAGAATGTCCCGGTCAAGCGCAACGGGCAGCACAAAACCACCATTATAATCGGTATGCTCGCCGATCAGGTTGAGTCGCCCCGGCGTGCGGAAAAAAGTGACCGGGCCGGGACCGAAATAGTCGACAAACCATTGTTGGGCTTGCTCATATCGCACCAGCTCACCGTTGAGCAGTAAGCGGTCGCTGCCATAAATCGAACGTAAAACATCTATATCCATCTTCTAGCTTTCAAAAATTTCGGTGGCGATGCGCGCATAAGCCTGCGCTGCGCGCTCGACGTCGCCCAACCGGATTTGATCGTCGACCGTGTGGGCGTATTTTTCTTCACCAGGCCCAAAGCCGACCGTCGGAATGCCCGCCACCCCCATCGTATAAGTGCCGTCGGTGGAAAAATCCCACTTGCCGATCGCCGGCCGGTAGCCCAGCTCGGCGCGGATCGCCCGGCTGACATTTTGCACCAGCGGGTGATCGCGGTCGAGGGTCCAGGCAGGATAGTAGGCGCGCATCCGGGCCTGATAGCCGGTGTACGAGGTCCAAGTATACTCGGATACCTCGGCCCTGGCATTCACCGCCTCGCGCAGCAAGACACTTTGCACCTCGGCCATTGCCTTGGCTTCCGTCTCACCGATGGTCAGCCGTCGGTCGATGTAAAAAGTGCACGTGTCGGGCACCACGTTGCGGCTGCCCGCCATGTTTTCGATGTGCGTGATCGCCAGCGTGCCCGCACCGAGAAATTTGTCTTCGGCCAACTGGGTGCTGAGCATCTCGACGCCAAAGACCAATCGCGCGGCGGCATAGATGGCGTTGTCGCCCAGGTGCGGAGCAGACGCATGACAGGAACGCCCGTGCGTGACCACCTTGATCTCCATCCGTCCGCGCTGTCCCCGGCTGATCTGCAAGTTGGTCGCCTCACCGAGCAGCACGCAATCGGGCATCAGGCCCTCCTCTTCGATCAGCACCTTCATTCCCAGCCCTTCACAGGGTTCCTCCTGCACCGCACCGGCCACATAGAGGTTGCCGTGCAGCGCCACGCCTCGATCGAGCAACAGCTTGGCCGCGTAGACCATTGCCGCCAGCGCACCCTTCATATCCGACGCGCCGCGCCCGTACAAAACACCGTTTTGAATTTCAGCGCCAAAAGGGTCGTGCTTCCAGGTGGCAGGATCGCCCACACCAACCACGTCCATATGACCGTTGTAGAGCAGGGTGCGTCCCGTGCCGGGGCCAATGCGCCCGATCACGTTGCCGATGCGATCGGCGCGCACATCTTGAAAGCCGATCCTGGACATCTCGGCCATCAGCCGTTCGGCCATCGCCCTCTCCTGGGTTGAGTAGCTGGGGATGCGCACCATATCCTGCAAAAAGGCGATCATCGCCTGCTTGTCTTGTGCGTTCAGTTCGAACACCATCTTCCCCCTTTCGGCGATACGTTCGCCGCTAATAGGCCCCCTTGGCGGCCAGGGCGACGGCAGCGGTCTTGAGTATGATCTTGATGTCCAACCAGAGCGTCCAGTTTTCGACGTACCAGATGTCGAGCAAGGCCATCTCGTCAAAACCGAGTTCGCTGCGCCCGCTGACCTGCCACATACCGGTGATGCCGGGCAACACATCCAGCCTGGGGCGGTGCCATTCCAGGTACAATTCGACCTCGCTGGGCACCTGCGGCCGCGGTCCCACGATGCTCATTTCGCCGCGCAAAACATTCCAAAACTGCGCAAGTTCATCCAGGCTCGTTTTGCGCAAGAACCGCCCCATCCGCGTCACGCGCGGATCGTCCTTGATTTTGAACAGGCGCTCTTCGCCCTCGTTTTGGTCCATCAATTGAGCTTTTTCCGAGTCGGCACCCTGGCGCATCGTACGGAATTTATAGATCGTAAAGGGAACTCCGTTCTTGCCAATGCGCGTTTGAGCAAAAATGGCCGGGCCGGGCGAATCGATGCGGATCAATAGGGCGATCAGCAGCAATACCGGCCAGCCCAACATCAAGCCGATGACGATCAGGATCAAATCGAGAGCGCGCTTGAAAAACAATGCCCCCTGGCCCAGCGCGCTCTGCCGCACGCCGACCACCGGCACCTCGCCCAGATATTCCACGTCCACATGGCGAATGGCCGTCTGCAGGAGGTCGGGCACAATGTAGACCTGGGTCTTTTGCCCCTCGCACTGGCGCATAATGCGCAAAATCTTGCGATGATACATCCAGGGCAGCGCGGTGATCACCAGATCGATGCTGTGCTCGGAAATGAGCACGGGCAGTTTTTCGATCTCGCCCAATGCTTTAATCTTGCCCAGATCGGTCTGCCCTTTCTCGGGATCGTCGTCCACCAGGCCGACCACTTGATAGCCCAATTCCGGGTGGGCAACGATCGAACGGATCACGGTCCGTCCCACCTCGCCCGCGCCGACCACGAGCACGCGCCGCACGCCGATGCCGCGCCGTCGCAGATGATTCAAGACAATCGATTTGATGATGCGGCTTAACGCCAGCAGAGCAAAGATCGTGACCGCGGCCAGGGGAAACAACCCGCGCGAATAGGACAACTCGGGGACAAAGTAGGTGGTCACGATCAGCAGCATCAGGCCGGTGAGCGTGCCGCTGAACAACGCATACATCTCGTCGAGCCAACCGCGCCCGCGCGAATGAACGTAGGCCTTTTGCCAAACATACCCGAGCAGCAGCAATCCGGTCAACGTGATCATCAAGGGAACATAGGCGCCGAGCGACTTGTAATTGGATGCAGTCACCGGTTCGGGCCACTCGAGTTGATAGCGCACCCAATAGGCCAGCACAAAACCAAGATTGATCAATACCGCGTCGAAAACCAATTCCAAAACGACACGCCACTTGGAGTTCAAGCGTTCTCTCCTCTCCTTCGACGACAAACTAAAGTCGCACGGCGCTTCGACTGCCGGGTCTCAGCGCAAAGACGCTTGCCGTCTTGCGAGATGATAAATTTGAGTTGTCTGACGCGCCGCTTCCGGCCAGGTAAACCGCCGGGCGCGCGCGCTTCCCTTCTCTGAAAGCTCGGCGCGAAGCGATGGCGCATCGAACGACGCGTTGTCGAGCAAGCTGTGCATCGCCTCGCTCAAGCCCGGCGTGTCTTGCGGATCGACTGCGATCCCGGCTTCGCCGACCACCTCGGGCAGCGATGCCGCAGTTGACACGATCACCGGCGTGCCGCAGGCCATCGCCTCCAGCGGTGGCAGGCCAAATCCTTCATAGAGCGACGGATAGCAAAAGACCTCCGCCGCGTTATACCACAGCCGCTTTTCCGCTTCGGGCACGTAACCGGGGAAATGCACCCGGTCGGTCAGCCCCAGTTCCTGCACGCGAGCGAACACCGGGTCGAAAAACCAGCCCTTGCCTCCCGCGACGACCAGATCGACGTCCGAGAGGTGCTTTGCCAGCGCTGCAAAGGCCTCGATCAAGCGCACCACGTTCTTGCGCGGCTCGATGGTTCCCAAAAAAAGGACGAACCGCTCCGGCAGACCCTTTTCGGCCTTAAAGGCGTCGATCTCTGGCCTGGACAACGGCACAAACGTCGGATCAACGCCGCAGTACACGGTCTGCACCCGTTCGGCCGGCACGCCCAATCGGTTGATCACATCCTGCCGCGTGTATTCCGAGATGGCGATCACCTGTTCGGCCCGCCGCACCGACAGCCGCGTCATCGTTCGCAAGTAGAAACGATTGGCGGCCTGGAAAGCTTGAGGGAATTTCAGGAAACTGAGGTCAAAAACCGTGATCACCGTCGGCAGGCGCGACAGCACCGGAGATACAAATGCCATCGCGTGCAGCACATCAACGCGCTCGCGGCGCAGCGCCCAGGGCGCGATCAACTGCTCCCAGGCGATGCGCTTGATCGGCGACTGGGTCGACCAGGCCGATCGCCTGACCTCTAGCCCCGGCGGCGGGCAAAACCGCGCCTCGGACAGAAACGCCGTGTAGCGCAGAACGGGATCAGCGTCTGGCAAGTGGCACAGCAGATCATAGATGTACCAGTTGATGCCCGCGCCTCGATAATTCTCCCCCAGAGACAGCAACGAGGCGTTCAGGCCGACGTGGGCAGGCAAAGATTCGCTCACGGCGTCATTATATACCATTTCAGAGGGTAGGTACAAAACAGCGCATTACAGATCATCGCTAAAGGTCGCCACGAGCGGCTTGACTCCGACGATCAAGCTACTCCACTCGGACGCTTTCCAAAAGCCTTTGTCGTTCCTTTTTAACGTCACCGGGCGGGGTGAGTCGGCGCCGGAACAGGCCACAAATACCTTGTACTGGCCCGATTCGAGGTCGCCGCTGTAGGGGTTGTCCGAACACTCGATCACATAGGGCGGCGCAGGCAGGGCATAGCCGTTTGCCGGCGTCGCGCCCTTGATGTACGAGCGGGGCAGGTATTCTTTGCCATCGATCTGCAACCCGACGCGCTTTAAAGTATTGTCGGGCAACTGCCAGCCCCTGTAGCCCTTGGGGCCTTCTTGCAGATTGCCCCGGTCAACGGCGACGGCCAGACACTCACAGCCCAACGCCTCGTCATCGGCGTAGGCCAGCAGCGCGACGACCAGCATCGCCGCGCCGCCCTGCGGCGTTTGCGCGACCCGATCGCGCAGGACGACAAACTCGTCGACCGTTTGGGGCAACTGAGGAATTTCAACAACAGGAAGAACAGCCATGATAAAATCCTTTCCAATCTATTTCTTAATGAGTTGATCTCTTTTGTAACGCGCCAGAACCAGGCTTCCGACTTCTTGGCATGACGTAGTGCTTGAGCCAGGGAATGAATCTGGACAAAGGTTAACCTCGCGCTCTGTAGGGCGTCAGGATTCGGAATCTTGCTGCAAATGAAGCGAAACAACAGGGACTCGACGATTAGGTGAGCGTTAATCACCAGAAGTAGTTTGTCTTCCACTTGGTACAGTTTTTCTCCGGTAGTAGCGAGCGCTTTGTCCTTCGTCTGGAGTAAATGGACTTGAGGCATCACTAAATCCCTTTCGAAACCGTTGTTTTCAAGAATCTGTGTCCAACTGGGAACTATAGCCTTGCAGAAAAAGATTTGGACTTTACAAAGTGACTCAAATAGGGCAAAATACTCCTCTCATTCGAAACATTGTTGCGT
>JAFGEY010000030.1 GCA_016931365.1 Anaerolineae bacterium | reverse complement strand
GGCTACCGTGCAGCGCATCATCCATCGCCATGGTGGGCGCATCTGGGCGCAAGGAAAAGTTGATGAGGGCGCGACGTTCTGGTTTACACTCGCGCAAAATGAGAAATCATAAAACAAAGCTCTGACACTGTGCGCGCTGCGCAAAAGGAGAAACCATGAGGAAAGGGAAAGCCATTTTGCTGGTCGAAGATGATCCGGACGACGAAGCTCTGACATTGCGCGCGCTGCGCAAAAACCACGTGCTGAACCGGATTGTCGTCGTTCATGACGGCGCGGAGGCACTGGATTATATCTTTTGCCGGGGTACGTTCGCCGACCGTGACGCAAACGAGCACCCTCAGATCATCTTGCTGGACTTGAAACTGCCCAAGGTGGATGGCCTGGAAGTGCTGCGCCAGGTGCGCGCCGATGAACGGACCTGTTTGCAGCCCATCGTCATTCTCACTTCGTCCAAAGAAGAGCAAGATATCGTCAGCAGCTATCGCCTGGGCGCGAACAGCTTTATCCGCAAGCCGGTTAAATTTGAAGAGTTTACCGAAGCGGTGCGGCAGATAGGCATGTATTGGCTGCTGCTCAATGAGCCGCCAGACTGTGGGAGGGTATAAGTATGGGCAAGCCGTTGCGCGTGTTGATTGTCGAGGACTCGGATGATGACTATGAGTTGCTCTTGAGAGAGCTGCGGCGCGGCGGGTTTGAACCTGATGCTGGGCGCGCGGAGACAGATGAGGCCATGCGGCAGGCATTGGAAGCGCAGACCTGGGATATCATCCTGGCCGACTATGTCTTGCCGCGTTTCAGCGGGACGGCGGCTCTGCAAGCGCTGCGCGAGAGCGGCCGGGACATTCCCTTGATCATTGTGTCCGGCACTATTGGCGAAGAGACCGCCGTACAGGCCATGCGCATGGGCGCACACGACTATATCATGAAAGATCGCCTGTCTCGCCTGCCGGCAGCCATCGAGCGCGAGCTGGCCGAGGCTCAGGTTCGCCGTGAGCGCCGGCGGGCTGAAAACGCATTGCGCGAGAGCGAAGAACGATATCGCATGCTTTTTGAATTGGAATCGGACGCAATCGTGATCATTGACAATGCCACCGGCCGCTTGCTGGCGGCCAACCACGCTGCGTCCGAGATGTATGGCTATACCAGAGAGGAATTGCTCGCGCTCAAGAACACCGACCTGTCGGCCGAGCCTGAAAAGACCCGGCGCGCCACCGCCGAGAACCTGACCGATCTTGAAAAGACCATCTATGCCCCCCTTCGCTATCACCGGAATAAAGACGGTGAGACGTTTCCGGCCGAGATCACCGGTCGATTCTTTACCTGGCAAGGGCAGAGCGTTCACATCGCTGCCATTCGCAACATTGCCGAGCGCGTGCGCGCCGAACAGTTGCTGCGGGCGTTGAATCGCGCTGCTCTGGCGATGGCTCAGGCCATGACCCGCCAGGACGTTTTTGCTGCCGCAGCCTACGAACTCGGTCAGGTTTCACTAAATTGTGCCATCTTGACCACCGACCCGGAACAACGCTATCTCTGGCCTACTTTTGTGAGCTATAGCGAAGGCACGCTGCAGGCTATAGGCGATCTGATCGGCGTCCGGCCGGGCGAATATGCCATCCCGATCGAGCAGGTCGATTTTTGCCGTCAGGTCATACTGGAACGACAGACAGTCTTGATACATGATGTTGGCGAGGTGGTGCGGCAGGTGCTGCCGGCATCCATGTCCGTACATGCCGGCCGGGTGAATCAGCAGCTTCGGGCCAGCCGGTTCATTGCCGCGCCACTGACAATACAAGACAGGGTCATCGGTCTCTTGTCGGTGCAATCCAGCAGCCTGCAGCCCGGCGATGTTCCCACCATCACTGCTTTTGCCAACCAGGTCGCCGCCGCCTGGCACAAGGCCGATCTGATGAATGAGCTGCAAAACAACCTGCGCGAGCTCCAGCAGACCCAAAATCAGTTGATCCAGGCTCAAAAGATGGAGGCTATCGGGCGGCTGGCTGGCGGCGTAGCGCACGACTTTAACAACCATCTCACTGCCATTATGGGCTATGCCGAGATGCTCCAGGCCGAATTGGACCCGCACGATCCACGTTACAAGGACGCCGCCGAAATTCGCACAGCTGCCGAGCGTTCGACCGCACTGACCCGCCAACTGCTGGCTTTTAGCCGCAAGCAGATCATTCGGCCTCGGGTGCTCAACCTGAATGACCTAGTTGGCAATATGAACGGGATGCTGCATCGGCTGATCGGCGAGGACGTGGACCTGCAAACTCGACTTGCCGCCGATTTAGGCTCCGTCCAGGCCGATCCGGGGCAGATTGAACAGGTGATTATGAACCTGTCCATCAATGCCCGCGACGCCATGCCCCAGGGCGGCCGGTTGATCATCCAGACGGCCAACGTAGACATTGACGATACTTATGCACGGCAGCATGTCCAGGTTCAGCCCGGCTCCTATGTCAAGTTGTGCATTGCCGACACGGGCATCGGAATGGACCAGGAAACCATGAGCCATTTGTTTGAGCCGTTCTTTACGACCAAAAAAGCCGGCAAGGGGACCGGCCTGGGCCTGGCGACGGTTTACGGCATTGTCAAACAGAGCAATGGCTATGTTTTTGCCTACAGTGAGCCGGGGATGGGTGCTACATTCAAGATTTACCTGCCCAGGATCGATCAGGCAGTTGAGGCTGTTGAAACTGACGAGTTGTCGGGGGATCAACCGTTGGGGAACGAGACCATTCTGGTGGTCGAGGACGATGAATCTGTGCGCAGCCTGGCGCGGCGCATTTTAGCTCAAAGCGGTTACAACGTACTACAGGCCAGAAACCCTGACGAAGCTCTCGAACTGTGTGCCCGGCACACGACGACAATCCACTTGCTGCTCAGCGACGTGGTGATGCCGGGACATACCAACAGCCAGGAAATGGTTGCGCGCATTGTCGCTAGCCGGCCGGGGATCAAGGTGCTTTATATGTCAGGCTATACCGACGACGCTATTGCCCATCGCGGCGTGCTGTCGCCGGGCGTACACCTGATCAACAAACCTTTTACCAGGCATACGCTGACCTGCGTCGTGCGCCAGATGCTGGATGAAAACCAGACTGAGGCGGCCTACAAGATCGAGACGCGGCTCAATCCAGGGTCACGCTAGTCCGGGGGTTTCTCATCCAACAGCTCTCTGACTTTGCGGGCCAGATCGCTGATCTTGAAGGGCTTTTCGAGCAAAGAGACGCCCGGCTCCAGCACCCCATGTTGGGTGATCTGATTGTCAGTATATCCCGATATGTACAACGTCGGGATGCCGGGATGGAGCATCGCGATTCGATTGGCCAACTCTTTGCCGCTTATTTCTGGCATCACCACGTCAGCGATCAACAGCGCAATGTCGCCTGAATGCCGGCGGCAAAGGCGTTCGGCTTCGCTGGGGAGATGAGCTTCGAGCAGGGTATACCCATACCGTTCCAATCCTCGCCGGACTAGCGCGCGCACGGATGCTTCATCTTCAACCAATAAAATCGTTTCTGTGCCGCGCAACTGTGCATCGAGTCCATCTTTGCGCTCAACAGGTTCGATTTGCTGTGCGACCTGGGGCAAATATATCTTTAATGTCGTGCCCTGGTCGATCTTGCTCTTAACCTCGACATGTCCCTGGCTTTGCATCACGATGCCGTGTACCATTGATAAACCCAGGCCGGTGCCTTTTCCCTGTTCTTTGGTGGTGAAAAAAGGTTCAAAAAGATGTTCTTGTACCTCGTCGCTCATCCCCACGCCGGTATCAGTGACGGTCAACATCACATACGGTCCTGGCTTTAGATCCGGACAAGTACGGATAAATGATTCATCCAGGATGGTGTTTTGTGTGTGGATGATGAGTTTTCCGCCGTAAGGCATCGCGTCACGGGCATTGACGCTCAGATTCATGATCACCTGTTCGATCTGGCCGAGATCAGCCAGCGTCTGCCCCAACGACGGATTGAGGTGTGTGTGCAGCTCAATGTCTTCGCCGATCAGTCGGTGCAGCATATCCTCCATGTCGGTGATGACCTGGTTCAGGTTGATCACCTGGGGCTGGAGCACCTGCTTACGGCTGAAAACCAACAATTGGTTGGTCAATGCGGCGGCCCGGTCGGCAGCTTTGCGCACTTGGTCCAGATCGGCGCGGACCGGATCGTCGGGTCGCAGTTCTTCGAATGCAAACTCGGCATATCCTCTGATCGCCATCAAAATATTGTTGAAATCGTGCGCCACACCGCCAGCCAGTTGTCCGATCGCGGCCAGGCGGTCGTGCTGCCGCATGCGGGCCTGGAGCTCGCGTTCGTGGGTCATGTTGCGGATGACTACCACCCAGCCAGTCATTTCCGGCGCGATCTGTGTGGGACGTCCGATCACCTCAAGCGTTTGCTGATCGACGAGGAGTTCTTGCCAAGATACGCCCCGAGGCCAGGGAAGCAGTTCGGCAATGGCATCGGACATACCGGCGCCGGCAAGCAGGGCAAGGTCTCTTTGCGCGGCCGGATTGGCCAATTTGACACGCCCCGATTCGTCGAGCGGCAGCACGCCTTCGGGCACGGTATCGACGATTTGCTGCACCTGGTTGGCATGGTCGCGAATCTGGGCCAGCAGCCGCTCGCGCTCCAGTTCTGTACGCCGATGTTCGGTGATGTCCAGAATGTTGCCCATCAAGGCAAAGCGGCCGGCATACTCGATGCGGCGGCTCAACACCTCGATGTCGATGATCTCGCCGTCTTGGCGCACGCCGCGCGCCGTATAGTGCGCGGCCTCGACTTCGCCCTCCAGACGCTGCTGCATGCTCTCAGCGATGCGCGGGCGATCATCCGGATGAATGATGTCCAACGAACTCATTTCACCGGTCAATTCGTCGGGCGAATAGCCCAAAATGGCGCTCATTGCCGGGTTGACATAGCAGAAATGCTCGTCTTGAACGATGAACACACCGGTCGGCGAGCTTTCACTCAACAGACGGAAACGTTCCTCGCTTTCACGCAGGGCATCCTGGGTTTTCTGCCGTTCTGCTTCGGATCGAACGCGGTTGGTGATGTCCAAGGCGGTAAATGTGACTCCCTCGGCCCAGTCGTCCATATCGAGGGGGGTTGAACTGAGCAACACATTGATGATTGTGCCGTCCTTACATCTCCAGCGTGTTTCAACCGTGCCGGTGCCCCGCTTTTGAATCTGCTCGTATTTGACCTTGCCGACATAATCATAATCCTCATCGGTGGGATAAAGAATGCGCGCATTTTGGCCTTCCAGTTCCTGGCGACTATAGCCGGTCATCTCGCAAATCAGGTCGTTGACGTGCAGGAGCATTCGGTTGCTGACCAGTCCGACGCCGACAGGGGCCGCGCGAAAGATGCTGCGCAGTGTGCTCTCGCTCGTTCGCAGGGCTTTTTCCGCCTGGATACGTTTTTCTTCCTGCTGGATGCCGCGCAAGGCCAGGGCAATGTCTCCGGCAAGCTTTTTGAACAGAGCGACCTCTTGTTCGCCGGTCTCTATCTCGGCGCGCATCGAGATCGTCAACACACCATAGAGTTGACCATCGTACTCGAGTCGCGCAGACATACGTTGTTCGTGCGCACAAGCAAGTATGCATCCGGCGCACTGTGCATCATTTGCCGAGGCGATCTTGACCTCTTGCCGCTCGATGATCTCCTGCCAACACGGCGGACGGTTGCCGCGCTCAAGTCGGCTGACAAAGGTGTCAAAACAGGCATCGAGGCCAGCCTGGGCTGCCGAGTCCACCTGTCCCGACTCGTCCAGATAGACGATCCAGGCGCTCTGACAGTCGCGCATCTCGATCAGACACTGGCACACGGCGGAAAGCAGTTGGTCGCGGTTTTTGACGCGGGTGATGATCTGATTCACATCGCGGATAGCGAGCAAGATGCGGTTGAGGTGATTGATCTGTTGCTCAGCCCGGTGTTTGTATAGTGCCGTCTCGATGGCGCTGTGCAGGGTTTGTATGCTGAATGGCTTGACAATGTAGCCAAAGGGTTCGGCTTGGGCCGCCCGTTTGAGCGTTCTTTCGTCAGTGTACGCGGCGAGATAGACGACGGGCGCAGTGCTCTGAGCGCGGATGCACGTGGCCGTTTCGATGCCATCCATGTCACCGTCGAGTTTGATATCCATCAGAATCAGGTCTGGAGCGTCTTGCTGCACGGCGGCAATTGCTTCAGAGCCGCTGGTGACCGCGCCGCAGACCGTGTATCCCAGGTGCTCCAGTTGATGCTGGATGCTGTGGGCGATTATCAGGCTGTCTTCGACGATCAAGATTTTTGTGTCGGACATAGGCCTTGCTCCTATCGCTGGCTTTCCCTCCAGCGTCGCTTGAGAGAATCAGATGATCACAGCTTGCTTTCAGTGTACCACAAGTTGAACTATCATGACAATCATGCGAATCCGCAGATATTTCATTTCCATCCAATTTATGGTACACTTGCTTTACAGGATAGCCGGGGAGGAACTATGGTGCAAGAAAGTGAAATCCTGACACTATTATTGAGCATCGGTGTGTGGGCTTTTATTCACACCAACCGCCGCGCCTTGCATGCCCTGCCTTTGTTTCGTTTATTGATGCTTGCCTACAGTGCGTTTTTCTTCGCTTGGGTTTTGACCGTTCTTGAAGGCTTCCTTTGGCCCGGCTTGCTGAATGCGTTGGAGCACATCGGCTATGCCACAGGCTCGATGCTCGTGGCACTATGGTGTTGGCGGGTCTCTATTTGGAAGGGAGATCCGACATGAACCTGATTTCTCTTCTCGATCTTGTTGCACTCCTTGCAGCGCTGATCGCACTGGGGGTTTTTGTCCTGCGCTTCCGGATGGCAAAGTTGCCGGGCGACGCCAGCTTGTTGCTGTTGGTGATTCTGTCATTATTGCTGTTCTACAACCTGAGCAATATGCTCGAATGGCTCCGGGGCGCCGATGTGTTCGACTTGGTGAGTGACGTCGCCAGCATCCTGCTCTCTATGCTGTGGGGCATCTTTATGTACACCTTTATCCGTCGGCATGCCGAGGCGGATCTCCAGGCCAGCCAGCAGGCTTTACGCCGCGAGCGTGACATTGTCACCAGGATTATGGAAACCAGCCCGGTGGGCATTACGGTTGTAAACAGGATGGGCGAGATTACATTTGCCAATGCTCAGGCAGAGCAGGTGCTTGGCCTGACTGTCGACGATATCGTGCGGCGCACGTACAACGCGCCACAGTGGAAAATCACTGCAATCGACGGCGGGCCGTTCCCCGATGAGAGATTGCCTTTTGCCATGGTGATGTCCACTGCTCAGTCGCATTATGATGTGCGGCATGCCATCGAGTGGCCGGACGGGCGGCGGGTGATTCTCTCGATCAATGCCGCGCCGTTATTCGACGAGATGGGCACGATCTCGGCGATAGTGACGACGGTCGAAGACATTACCGAGCACCTGCATACCCAACAGGAACGTGAAGCGCTGATCCAAAACCTGGAAGGTGCGTTGGCTCAAGTCAAAACCCTCAGCGGGTTGCTGCCCATTTGTGCAAACTGCAAAAAAATCCGCGACGATCGCGGCCAATGGCGACCACTCGATGTGTACGTGCGCGACCACTCGGATGCCGAATTCAGCCACGGGCTGTGCCCCGAGTGCGCTCGTCGGCTGTATCCTGATTATATGGATGACCTGCCCAAATGACCACACCGATCCTGAAAACCAAGCTCTTTATCCCTCACGTCCCGTCAGCCCAGATTGCGCGCCCGCGATTGGTTGAACGGCTGAACGCCGGGCTGGATCGCAAATTGATCCTGATCTCTGCGCCGGCCGGCTTTGGCAAAACGGCGATGGTCAGCGATTGGTTGCGCCAGTCTGACCTTGCCGCGGCGTGGCTCTCGCTGGATCAGGGCGACGACGATCCGATCCGCTTTTGGACTTATGTGGTCGCGGCGTTGCATACTGTGCGCGCCGGGATAGGCGCGGCGGCGCTGTCGGCGCTGCAATCGACGCCTGTACCGTCGATGGAAACGCTCTTGACCGACCTGCTCAACGATGTTACCAAGGAGGCAGAGCCACTCGTGCTGGCTCTGGATGACCTGCATACAATCACCCTGCCGATCATTCACGACGCGCTGGCTTTTTTCGTCGAACACTTGCCGCCGCACGCGCACCTCATCGCTCTCAGCCGCGCCGATCCGCCCTGGCCGCTGGCCCGCTATCGCGTGCGACGTGAGCTGATTGAACTGCGCGCCGACGACCTGCGCTTTACATCCGTTGAAACGGCGGCCTTTCTGAACGACCTGATGCAGCTCGATCTGACCCCCGATCACGTGTTGGCGTTGGACGCGCATACCGAAGGCTGGATCGCCGGGTTGCAGCTTGTCGCGCTGGCGATGCAGACGTCCCAATCGGCGTATGAGCGGCGCGATACGGCTGCCTTTTTGAATGCCTTTAGCGGCGGCCATCGCTTTATCCTCGATTATCTGCTCAAAGAAGTGCTTGAGCAGCAGCCTGCGTCGGTACAGTCCTTTTTGCTGCACACCTCACCGCTCAACCGAATGAATGCCGCTTTGTGCGAGGCCGTGACCGGACAGATCGACGGCCAGGCGATGTTGGAACATCTGGAACAAGCCAACCTGTTCGTCGTGCCGTTGGACGCCGAGCGCCAATGGTATCGCTATCACCGTCTGTTTGCCGACCTGCTGCAAAAGCATTTAGCCCAGATCGAACCCGACCGAATGCCCTTGATCCATGGTCGAGCCGGGGCGTGGTACGAGCAGCAGGAGCTGATCGACGAAGCGATCCCGCACGCGCTGGCAGCGCACGAGTTCGAATGGGCCGCCGATCTGATCGGCCAGATAGCGGAAAGCATGCTGAAGCGCGGCCAAGTGGTCACCTTGCTGCGCTGGCTGGATGCGCTGCCCGATTGGGCCATTCGCGCCAGCCCGGCTGCGTGCCTGTATCACGCCTGGATGCTCCTGCTGTCCGGCCAGTCCATCGAGATCGTTCAGGCGCGCTTGCAAGACGCCGAACGGTACAACAATCTCATCCCCGGCCAGATCGCCGCGCTGCAAGCGATCGTGGCCGCATACCGGCTCCAGGTTTCCCGTGCTGTCGAACTCGCGCAGCGCGCGTTGGATCAATTGCCGGAACAAAATGTATTTTTGCGTAGTTTTGTGCACTGGATTTTGAGCACCTACAGCACGTTGGGCGACATCCACAGCGATGGCGAAGAGATGATGGCACAGATTGCCCGCCAGGGACTGGACAGCGGCAATGTGATGATCGCCATAGTTGCCCTGATCCATTGGGGCGAGGCGATGACCAAGCAAGGGCGGTTGCGCGAGGCGAAACAGCTCTACGAACGGGCACTGGCGTTGGCGACCGACGTCCGCGGGCAGCCTATACCCGTCGTGGCCCCGGCGTTGGTCGGCCTGGGTAACCTCCATTTCCGCTGGAACGACCTCGCCGCTTCAGTGCGCTGTCTTGAGCAGGGCATTGCGCTGCTCAAACAGTGGAACGAGGTCGGCGCGACGGAGGCTTACCTGTCCCTGGCGATGGTCCGCCAGGCGCAGGGCGATGGGGATGGCGCTCAAGCGGCAGTGGAGCGGGCGCGCGAGTTGGCCGCTCGCTTTGACGCGACCAACCTTGATGATCTGAGCATTGAGATACTTCAGGCCCGGTTGTGGATCGAGCGGGGCAATCTGGTCGCCGCCCGGCGCTGGGCCGAAGCGCGGGACTTGGCCGCCGGCCGCAGACTGGCGCAGCCGGAGGATGACGATGCGCTGCCCGAATATCGTCTGCTCAAGTACGAGTTGATCGTGTTTGCGCGGCTTTTGCTGGCCGAGGACGAGATCGCACCGGCCTTGACCGCGCTGGACGCGGCATTGTCGATGGTCGAGCGCCAGCAGCGGCCAATGCTGCTGATCGAGATTTACATCCTCCAGGCGTTGGCTTTTCAGGCGCAGGGCCAGCCCGACCGGGCTTTTGCGGCCCTGGAACGGGCGCTCGTACTGGCCGCGCCGGAAAACCACATTCGCGTCTTTCTGGACGAAGGTGAGCCGCTGGCTGAACTGATCGCCGCACTCGCTCGTCGGCGTTTCGCCGAACAGCGCACACAGGATTTTGCCCACAAGCTTTTGCTCGCTTGGAGTGGGGCCGACGTTGACCGTCGACCGCCGACTGCCACAGACAAGCCGCCGGTGCTTGTCGAGCCGCTCAGCGAGCGCGAATTGGAGGTGCTGGGCTTGCTGCGCACGCATCTCACCAGCACTGAGATTTCCCAACACCTGTATGTTGCCCCGAGCACGGTGCGCTCGCACATCAAGCGCATCTATGCCAAGCTGGGCGTCCACACGCGCAGCGATGCCATCCAACGGGCAGTCGATTTGGGGTTGATATCCCCCGACCGCTCCTGACTTATCCCCCACTCAATCCCCCAGCCTGGGGGATGACAGCTCACCCACTATCGCAGTATACTGTCGGCAAATCAAGGTTCATTTAAGAGGAGGTCTGCATGGACGGACATCGCCAGGCACATCACCCGCCGGCGTATCGCATTTGCGTGCAGGGCCAATTGGACCGCACCTGGGCCGACTGGTTCGACGGCATGACGATTGAGGTGATCCATCGGCCGGAGGGCAAGACACGGACGATTCTCTCCGGCGTTGTGGCCGATCAGACAGCTTTGCGCGGAATGTTAATCAAACTGTGGGATTTGAACCTGGCGCTTCTTTCGGTTGAGCAGGTCCAGGAGGAGGGTTGAAATGAGTACAGCATACGTGTTGCCATTGGCCGATTTGGATGCCACGCTGGATCGCGTGGGCGGCAAGGGTGCGTCGCTGGCGAAGCTGGCGAACGCCGGGCTGCCCGTGCCGGGCGGCTTCCACGTCACGACCGATGCCTACAAGCAGTTTGTGGCGGAAAATAACCTGCAATCACGAATTCTTGCGGCACTTCAGGATGTGGACGTGACACAGCCGGCCACTCTCGAAACCGCCTCGGCTTATATCCGCGCACTCTTCACCGACGCTGTTATCCCTCCCGCCATCGCCGACGAAATCCGCGCCACCTACCTTGCCCTTCCTACTCTTTACTCCCTACTCCCTACTCCCTCCCTTCCCGTCGCCGTCCGTTCCTCCGCAACCGCCGAAGACCTCCCCGACGCCTCCTTCGCCGGGCAGCAGGACACCTATCTCAACATCCGGGGCGTGGATGCGGTGCTGGATGCCGTCCGCCGCTGCTGGGCCAGCCTGTGGACGGCGCGCGCCATCGGCTACCGCGCGCGGCAGGGCATTGATCCCGACGCTGTCAGCCTGGCGGTCGTCGTGCAAACGCTTATCCCGGCGGATGCGGCGGGGATCATGTTCACCGCCAACCCGCTGAACGGGCGGCGCAACCAAGTCCTCATCAACGCGGCGTGGGGATTGGGCGAGGCCATTGTGGGCGGGCTGGTGACGCCGGACACGTATGCGGTGGACAAGCGTACAGGCCAGGTCGTCGCGCGCGAGATTGCCAACAAGCAAGTGATGACCGTCCGCACGGAAAGTGGGACAGAAGAGCAGTCCGTTCTCGACGCCCAACGTACGGCACAGGTGTTGGACGACGCACAAATCGCCGAACTCGCCCGCCTCGGCGCGCAGATCGAGGCGCTGTATGGGATGCCAATGGACATCGAGTGGTGTCTGGCGGATGGACAGCTTTATATTGTGCAGGCGCGACCGATCACAGCGCTTCCCGAGTTGGAGGTCGAACCTCCAACCGAGTGGCTCATGCCCGACCCCAAGAGCAAGTACGTGCGCGCCAGCATCATCGACCTGATGCCCGATCCGATCAGCCCACTCTTTGCCACGATGGCGTTCAAAGCCTACGACGCCGGTATCACCCGTGCCATGTCGGACATCACACGCTCCAAGGCCCTGCTCCCTGAGCACTTTTTGACGATCAATGATTACGTCTATTCAGATACCCGGCTCAACGGCCGCCAGACGTGGTGGATGCTGACCAGGATGTTGCCCTCTTTTCCGCGCATGATACGCACCGGCGTCTCCTACTGGAGGGAGAACGGGCGCCCGCCTTATGTCGAAACCGTCCGGCGTTGGGAAGGTCAACCACTGGCACCCCTCTCGGCGACTGACTTGCTGGATGGCGCGCGCGAGATCGTGCGCGCTGCGATGTTCAACCTCACGGCGCAGATGGTGTGGATGGGGGCCTGCGCGGGAAGCGAGATGCTGTTCACGCGCGTGTACAACGGG
>JAFGEY010000029.1 GCA_016931365.1 Anaerolineae bacterium | reverse complement strand
GGCTACCGTGCAGCGCATCATCCATCGCCATGGTGGGCGCATCTGGGCGCAAGGAAAAGTTGATGAGGGCGCGACGTTCTGGTTTACGCTTGGGCCCGAGGAAAAGGTGTGACGGGCTGAGTTGGGTGCATAGCTGCCAAGACGAGCCGCGGCCGCGGCCGCGGCCGCGTTCCAAGGGGAAGGAAGGTCAGGCGATGACGATCAAATTTGTCACGTTGGGACCGTTGGTTCACAGTTTTTGCCAGATAAGCCAGATATGCCTGTGTGTGATCGGGCTGGTGTTCTTGCTCGGCCAGTTCGCGGCCTGTGCGCCATCGCCGCCGGTTGAGGTCGAGCCTGCCGAGGGTTCGCTCACCATTGGCTATAACTCGCCGGCCCTGGACGGCGCGCAGATTGCCATCATGGATGGATTGCTCGATCAGGCCCAGGAAAAGGGGTGGCAGGTCATCACCACCAATTCTAATCGCGACAGCCAGGTGCAGGCCAGCCAGATTGCCTACATGCTCGATCAGGGCGTCCGCGCGGTGGTGGTGGTGCCCGACGACAGCCACAAAATTTGCGAGTCGGTTGCTCAGGCCCGAGAGGCCGGAGTGCTGTTCTACACCATCGATCGCGCACCGCTGGATTGCGAGGTCAACATGGCCGTTCTCTCGGATAACCGCATGGCCGGGCGACAGGCCGGGGAAGCCATGGTTGAACTGCTGACCGAACGCTATGGCCGGCCGCAGGGTGTCGTGCTGGAAATCCAGGGCGACCTCAACCAGAATGTCGCCCTGGAGCGCGGCGCAGGCTTTCATGAAATTGTGGATCAATACCCCGACATCCAGGTCATTTCGCGGCCCACGCAGTGGCAGGCCAGCGAGTTTGCCCGGGCGGTCGAAGAAGTGCTTTCGGTCAGGCCGCTGCTCGACGGCATCTGTCTTCACTCCGATTGTGTCGGCGTGCCAGCGATACTGCCCATCTTGGATCAGATGGGCTGCAAAGTGCCGCGCAGCCAGGCCGGACACATTTTCATCACCGGCGTGGATGGCTGCGCCGAAACTTTGCAGGCCATCCGCGATGGGTACGTGGATCAAACGTCCAGCCAGCCGTTCCCCGACATGGGCATCATTGTCGACTGGATCGCCCTGGAATTGGAAGGAAAGACGATCGAACCGGGGCTGGTGATGCGCGAGGGTATGTCGTGGTCTCCGGCCTCCGTCGAGTACAGTGCAACCGGATGGCAGTTGCTTTTGGCCACCATGTCGGTCACAGCCGACAACGTTGCCGATACCCGCCTGTGGGGCAACCGATAACACCGGTCAACCGGCGACGCCGGCTACTGGAGGAAGGTGATGCGTATCCTACCACGAACTCGACCTCGGATCAGCGTGAGTGTCAAACTGCTCCTGGCGGTCTTGGCCATCTTGTTGGTTATCATTGCCACACAGTCATGGCTTACGGCGCGCAGTACCCGCCTGCGCGTCCAGTCCGATGCCAGCCAGGCCGCATTTGCTCTTTACAACAGCTATCGCGACGACGTGCACGTGATGGAAAGGGCCGCTGCCGCCCTGGCCGACAGCTTTGCCGCCCGGCCCGACGTGCAGGAAATGGTGAGCGCGCAAAACCGCCAGGGATTGATCGAACTGCTTGCCCCGATCTATGACACGCTGCACGCCCGCTATGCGATCTCGCATCTCTACATCCACCGCCCCAATGGCTATGTTCTGGTGCGCGTCCACGATCCGGCATATTATGGCGACTCGATCATGGCCTACCGTCGGGCCAACGTCGCTGCCCTTACCATCCGGCAGACGGTAGCCGGCGTGGAGCTAGACCCCGACCGCCTGGGCGTGCGTGGAATCGCGCCTATCCTCCGCCAGAGTGAACTGCTGGGGCTGGTCGAAGTGGGGCTGGATTACGATGAAAGGTTCATTCAAGACCTCAAGACGCGCAACCAGGCCGACTACCGGCTGTGGATCACCTACAAAGCCGCCGCGCCGACCGGCCTGTGGCCGCGCGGTGACGAACCCTCGTCGCCCTCAAAACAACTCTTTTACTATGCCAGCACCCACGACCACCCATTTCCCATCGCCGAGACCACCTATCTTCAGGCCTTGGAGGGCAAGTCGAAAGTCGAATTCGTCTCTGCCGACGATCAAGCCTGGGCCGTGCTGGTCGCGCCTATGTACGCCTATGGCGAGCGCATTATCGGCGTGGTCGAAATCGCCACTTTGCACACGGCCGATGTGGCAGCCTTGAGGCGCAGCCAGATGATCAACATCGCTGTCATTGGCGGTGTTGCCCTGTTGACCATGGCCTTGATGGGATTGGCCGCCGAGCTGGTGGTGCTGCGCACACTGCGGCATTTGACCGGCGTGGCGCACCGTCAAATCGAGGGTGACCTGACTGCGCGCGTCGAGCGGCTGCCACGCGATGAACTGGGCGAGTTGGGCGACACGTTTAACCGGTTGACCGACCAACTCAACGAATCGATCCGCGATCTCGAGCGACAGATACAGATCAGCCGCCAGGCCCAACAAGACCTGCAGATCAGCACCGAAGAGCTGGATCGCTTTTTCACCGTCACTCTTGATCTGCTTTGCATTGCCGATACGGACGGCTATTTCCGGCGCGTCAACCCCGAATGGGAACGCACGTTGGGCTATCGCATGGACGATCTGGTTGGCTGTCGCTTTCTGGACTTGGTGCATCCCGACGACATTCCGGCCACCCTGAAAGCCATCCAGGATTTGAGCGAGAACAAAACGGTGCTCAACTTTGCCAACCGCTATCGCTGCCAGGACGGCAGCTATCGCTGGATCGAATGGCGCTCGTATCCGGCCGGCAAGTTGATCTATGCCGCCGCCCGTGACATCACCGAGCGCAAGCAGGCCGAGGAAGCTCTGCGCGCTTCCGAAGACAAGTTCTCCACGGCTTTTCGTACCTCGCCCGATTCGATCAACATCAACCGTCTGTCCGACGGGCTGTACCTCGAAGTCAACCAGGGCTTTACGGACTTGACCGGCTATTCGTCCGAAGACGTGCGCGGCAAAACTTCGCTGGATATTAACATCTGGGCTAATCCGGAGGATCGTGCGCGTTTGGTCAAAGGACTGCGCGAGCACGGGAGAGTGAATAACCTGGAAGCGCAGTTCCGGCTCAAGAGTGGAGAAGTCAGGACCGGTTTGATGTCGGCCCGTATGATCCAGACTGGTAATGAGCCATGCATCCTCTCAATCACACGCGACATCACCGAGCGCAGGCGGGCAGAGAATGTGTTGAAGGAGAGTGAAGAAAAGTATCGCAGTATCGTTGAAAAGTCTTATGACGGCATTCTTCTTGTCGACGAGCAGTGTATCATCATCGAGTGGAACCAGGCCTTGGCATCGCTGACTGGTTTGACGTGGGCTGAAGCAGTCGGTCAATTTGCATGGGATGTGCTATGCCAGTTTGCTGCTGGTGCTCCTGAGGTTTCAACCTCGGAACGATTGAGACTATTGAGAACCTCGATGGAACAACTCACCAAGACCGGACAGGCGCCGTGGCTTGGCAAAACCATCGAAGTGACCATCCGCCGCCCGGATGGTGTGGTGCGTACTGTTCTGGAAAGCAATTTTCCTATTGAAACTGAGCGAGGGTTTATGCGTGGCAGTATCTTTCGCGACATCACCGAACGCAAAGAAGCTGAAGATGCGCTGCGCAAAGCCGAGGAAAAATATCGCCACATCTTTGAGCACGCGATCGAGGCCATCACGCAGACCACACCTGAAGGACAATATATCACCGCCAATCCCGCGACGGCGCACATGCTGGGGTACGACTCTCCCGAGGAGTTGATCGCCAGCTTTTCTGACTTGGATCGTCAGTTCTATGTCGAGCCCGGCCGTCGAGAGACCTTTAAGCAACTGATGCAAGAGCACGAGACTATTTCAAACTTTGAATCTGAGGTTTATCGCAAGGATGGCAGTACACAATGGATCTCGGAGAATTCGCACGCTGTCTTGGACGAAGACGGGGTTCTCGTCCGTTACGAGGGCTCGGCTATAGACATCACCGAGCGCAAGCGGGCCGAAGAAGCTCTGCGTGAAAGTGAAGAACGTTACCGCCTCTTGGCTGAGGCGGCGCATGACTTGATCTTTGTCATCAACCGTGAAGGAAACGTTGATTATGTTAATAACTTTGCGGCCCAACAGGTGGGCTGCTTGCCCGAAGAAATCATCGGCAGATTCCATACAGAACTGTTCATGTCTGATGATACAGAGCATCAGCAATTGAACTTGTGTCAGGTCTTTAAAGCCGGCCAACCCCTATATGTCGAAAACCCGACCTGGTTTCCGAACCGGAGAATGTGGCTGGGTACATGGCTGGTTCCCATCGAGGATGAGACAGGTCAGGTGGAATCTATTCTCGGCGTTTCGCGTGACATCACTGAGCGAAAAAAGGCCGAAGAACAGGTTCACCAACTCAATGCTGAACTGGAACGGCGCGTCGTTGAGCGCACCGCCCAATTGGAAGCGGCCAACCAGGAACTGGAGGCCTTTGCTTACTCGGTGTCACACGACCTGCGCGCTCCCTTGCGCGCGATGGACGGCTTTAGCCAGGCTCTGCAAGAAGACTGCGGTGACCGGGTTGGCGAGGTTGGGCAGGGGTACATCGTCCGTATCCGTGCCGCTGCCCAGCGCATGAGCGAACTGATTGACGGCCTGCTCCAGCTTGCGCGCATCACCCGCGGCGAGTTGAACATCACGCCGATCGACTTGAGCGATCTGGCTGGCCAGATCGCC
>JAFGEY010000221.1 GCA_016931365.1 Anaerolineae bacterium | reverse complement strand
GACGACGGGCGCATCGCCAACCTGGTCGAAAAACCGCGCGAACCCAAGAGCAATCTGGCCCTGGTGGGTATCTATATGTTCAGCCCGTCCGTGTTCGAAGCGATCAACAACATCCGCCCTTCCTGGCGCGGCGAACTGGAAATCACCGACGCCATCCACTGGCTGGTGCGCAACGGCTATGATGTGTACCCGTACGTGCACGAAGGCTGGTGGATCGACACCGGCAAGCAAGAAGACCTGCTGGAAGCCAACCGCCTCGTCCTCGACGAGCTAGAGCCGTATGTGAGCGGCTATGTCGACCGCGATTCGCGCCTGAACGGCAAGGTCACGGTCGAAGAAGGGGCCGAGATCATCAACAGCGTGGTGCGCGGCCCGGCGATCATCGGTAAAGAAACCCGCTTGATCAACGCCTACGTGGGACCGTTCACCAGCATCTACCATCATTGCACGATCAAAGATGCCGAAATCGAACACAGCATCATTCTGGAACATTGTACGATTGTCGATATCGATCAACGGATCGAAGACAGCCTGATCGGGCGCAATGTCGAGATCGCCCGATCGCCGCTCAAACCGAGGGCCTACAAATTTACCCTCGGCGACAACAGCCTGATCGGGCTGGTTGGAAACGGAAAATAATTCATCTCTTGGGAAAGGAGGTGACACGATGCCAAACTCGAAAAAGTGGCGCCAGAAAAAAATGGCCAAGCACAAGCATCGCAAGCGTCTCAAGGCCACCCGTTGGCAGCGACGTCAACAAAAGTAGTCGCTCCTTTGTTTTTGTGGTGCAGTGCCTGACCTGAACATTCATATGGACGTATTCACGGGCAAGCACGACCCCAACCCGATTGAAAGAGACCCTAAAGGTTTTACAGCAAACCTTTAGGGTCTCAGCGGACAAACAGATGCAGATTTCTGGATGGCTGACTGCGCCATCCCGACACTGGCGGCAATTGTGCCGCTCTACTTTTTTCAATCCGAGATGACGCTATGAAGACGACACTGGTTTATCCCGGCATCGCCGGCTATGGATTCAAAAGCGTGGGCAAAGGGATGGAAGCCGGCTGGATCAGCCACGGCCTGGCCCATCTCAGCTCGGCGGCCAAAGCCCAGGGCTTTGAGGTCGACCTGATCGACCTGCGCACGCTCGACGGGTGGGAGCACTATCGCACAGAGTTGCAGGCGCGCAAACCGGACGTGATCGGCGTGACGATGATGAGCGTCGATTTCAACCCCGGCATGCAGTGCATCGACATCGCCAAAGAGATCAACCCGCGCACCGTCACCATCCTCGGCGGGCCGCACCCCACCCTGGCCCTCGACGAGGTGCTCAAGAATCCCAACGTCGATTACGTGATCACCCACGAGGGCGAGATCACCTTTCCGCAGGTATTGCAGGCCATTGCCAATGGCACGCCACCGTCCAAGCGAGTGCTGATCGGCGAACAGCCCGACCTCGACGCGCTGCCTTTTCCTGACCGCGATCTGTTCTTGAGCGAATGGCGTCGATTCGGCTACGCCAGCAATTCACCCGAAGACCCCTTTGTGGCCGAACTGCCACCGCCCTTTGTGACGATCATTGCCGGGCGCGGCTGCCGCTACAACTGCTCGTTCTGCCAACCCGCCGAGCGGCAGATTTTTGGCCGCGCCGTGCGCCGGCGCTCGCCAGCCAACATCATCGCCGAACTGGAAATCTTGCGCGACAAGTACAGCTTTGCCAGCCTGATGTTTCACGACGACACGCTCACCGGTGACCGCGATTGGGTGGTCGAATTTTGCCGGCTGTACATAGAGCGCGGCTTTACCCAGCCTTTCTTCTGCCAGAACCGCGCCGATATCATCGTCAAGCACGAACCCTTGATCGCCCAGATGGCCCAGGCTGGCTGCAAAGGCTTTTTCATCGGCTTTGAAAGCGGCAGCGACCGCGTGCTCAAGTTCATCCGCAAGGGCACCACGCGCGAGGTCAACCTCCAGGCAGCTCAAGTCTGCCGCCGGTATGGGATCAGCATCTGGGCCAATTACATGCTGGGCCTGCCCACCGAAACTCAAGACGAGGTGAGGGAGACGATCGCGATGCTGAAAAAGATCGACCCCGACTATTACAGCCCGGCCTTTTATACCCCCCATCCGGGGAGCGATCTGTACGATTATTGCGTGGAAAACGACTTGAGCCTGATCACCAGCCACGACCAGTATCGCCGCAACCCGACCGAGGTCAAGATCAAAGGCCAGGATTACGAGTTCTTGAAATGGGCGCTGGAAGAGTCGCAGCGCCGCACAACAATGAATCGATTCAAACGAAATTTTCGCCGATTTTGTAAGCGCTACGCACAACCGCGTAAAATCGCGCGCAAATTGAAGGCATTGCTCGCAGGCAACTGATTAGCGGCCCCCACCCCGCCTTCCCCCGTGAAACGAGGGAGGGCGGGGTGGGGGCGACTTGACAAACAGGAGTCCTCGTGAAACCAGGCGTCAAAATCGCCCGTCACATCATCATTTATACGCTGATCTGCGCGTTCACCGTCGTCGTTGCCTTTGGCATGGGCTACGTCACCCATGCCATCCACGCACCCGTCACTGGCAACGATGCATCCATGTCGCTCTTTTGGGAAACGTGGAGCCTGATCGATCAGCACTTTTTCGGCGATCAGGTCGATGAGGTACAGCGCACCTACGGGGCCATCGAGGGCAGCCTGTCCAGGCTGGGAGACCGCTATACGCTCTTTGTCGAGCCAAAAGCGCACGAGCGCGAGCAGGAAGAACTGCGCGGCAGCTTTGGCGGCATCGGGGCGTGGATCGAGCGCAGACCGGATGGCCGCACCTTGCTCACGCCCATGGAGAACCAGCCAGCCGAGCAGGCCGGTGTGCTCGCCGGCGACGAGTTGGTCGCCGTCAACGGCACGTCGATCACGCCCGAGATGACCCTCGAAGATGTGGTGGATATGGTCAAGGGTGAAATCGGCGAGCGAGTTATCCTGACCCTGCGCCGCGAAGGCGTCGACGCGCCATTCGACATTGAGATCGAGCGGCAAGAGATCGTCACGCCTTCGATCAGTTGGAATGTGATCGAAGAAGCGCCCGACATCGGTTACATTCAAATACGCATTTTTAACGAGCGCACCGTCGACGAACTCAAAGAGGCGATCCAGAAACTGCGCGACCTGGAGGCCAGCAAATTGATCATCGACCTGCGCAACAACGGCGGTGGGCTGCTCAGTTCGGCCATTGATGTGACCAGCCAGTTCCTCGACGGCGGCGTTGTGCTGTACGACAGCAAAAACACGGGCGAGGAAACCTCCTATCCAGTGCGCGGCCGCGGCGTAGCTCTGGATGCGCCTTTGGCCATCCTGATCAACGGCAACACGGCCAGCGCCTCCGAGATCGTCGCCGGCGCGATCCAGGATACCGAACGCGGCAAGCTGATCGGCGCACAGACCTACGGCAAAGCCTCGGTGCAACTGCTCTTTGACCTGAGCGACGGCTCATCGCTGCACGTCACCAACGCGCACTGGCTGACGCCTAACCGTCGCGACATCAACGGCGTCGGCCTGACGCCCGATCTGGTGGTTGAATTCACCCAGGAAGACGCAGACAACCGGCGCGATCCGCAACTCCAGGCGGCAATCGCCGAATTACAAGGAAACGATTGAGCATGAACGACATTTCGAAAACGATCAAATATCTGGCGATCATCCTGGCCTTGATGGCCGGGGCGGTCTTTTTCTACGCCGCCGGGCTGGGCACCGGGCTGTACGTGGCGCGTGCGTCGCAGATTGTCGTCGTGCAGATCACTGCGACGGCCTCCACGCTGGACCTTGCGCCAACCGCGACGCCGCTGCCGCCACCGCCCACGCCGGTCGGGACGTCGGCTGGGACGCCGGCCGCGACCCAGACGCCGATCCCGCTACCAGAAACAACCGCCACGCAGTTGCCCACCCCGGCGACTGACGGCAATGAGACCGAACGGGTCAATTTTGACATTTTCTGGGAAGCCTGGGGCCTGCTTCAAGGCGATTTTTACGGCGACCTGCCCGCCGAGTCCGAGCTGCCCTACGCGGCGATTCGCGGCGTGCTCTCCAGCACCGGCGATCCCTACACCGCCTTCCTCGACCCCATGCAGGCCGACATTACCCGCACCGATATGAGCGGCAGCTTTGAAGGCATCGGCGCGACCGTGCGCCTGCGTCCCGACGGCCAGTTTGAGATCGTCGAACCGCTGGCCGGCTACCCGGCGATCACGGCCGGCGTGCGCGCCGGCGACATCATCCTCGAGGTCAACGGAATCGACCTGGCCGGGATGAACATTTACGAGGCCATCGCGCTGATTCGCGGCCCGGCGGGCACCACGGTCAACCTGCGGCTCCAACGCGAAGGCATCGACGAGCCGTTTATCATTGAGATCGAGCGCGCGCGCATCGAAATGGCCGTGGTCGAATATGAGATTCTGGATGGCAACATCGCCTACATCCGCCTGACCGAGTTTGGCGAGACGGCGACGGCCAAGCTCGAAGAAGCACTCAAGGCCGTGCTCGCCGACGACCCCGCCGGACTGATCTTGGACCTGCGCGGCAACCCCGGCGGCTATTTGAGCGTCGCCGTCGAGGTGGCCAGCCAGTTCGTCGGCGACGGGCCGATCCTGATCGAGCGTTTCAAAGACGGGGATGAACGTCCCTATAGCGCCCTACGCGGCGGCTTGGCCCTCGACGTGCCGCTGGTCGTCCTGGTCAACGGCGGCTCGGCCAGCGCCTCCGAGATCGTCGCCGGGGCGATCCAGGACACCGAGCGCGGCGTTCTGATCGGCACCACGACGCTGGGCAAAGGCTCGGTGCAGGCCGTGCACACCCTCTCGGACGGCTCGCAATTGCGCGTGACCATCGCCCGCTGGTTCACCCCCAACGGCCGCGCCATCCACGGTGAGGGCTTGCAGCCCGACATCGAGGTCAAGATCAGCGAAGAAGACCTGCAAGCCGAGCGCGATCCGCAGCTCGAGCGGGCGGTTGAGTATTTGTTGGGCAACTAACTTTTGGACCTTGGACAAATAGGGCCAGCGGGTGTAGGCGCGCTTTCCATAGCGCGCTTTGTGAATATCCAAGATGATTGGTGGTGCGCGGTATGGAAACCGCGCCTACTTCAAGGAGACGAATTATGAATCCAGATAGTGAACGGGATGCACAAAACATTTTTGAGACACTTTGCCCCGATAAAAACTTGCGGTCAATTTACATCGAGATCATTGCGGATGGCATTATTGAAGCCAACAGATATAACAGGGAGCTTTGGTCGGTCAATATGACCGACGATGCAGTAAGATTGACGGTAGCACACTATTATGTGTGCACCATAGACAAAAATGGTATCTGGCTGGCCCTCGACAACGATTTTCTTCGCAAAAACGACCAAGATAAGGTTTATTTGCCTACATTAGCTGAACTTGCTCAGTGGGGATGGCAAATGGATGATTGTGACACTCAAGAGGAAGCATACCCTACCTACAAAGATAGAACAAAACACAGAGACTTTTCTGCAAACGGTTATTACTCGATAGGAAAATCTTATCAAGAGGCATGGAAGCATATCCGGAAGTTGTTCTTAAGCCTAATATACAGAGCAATCTACTATGGGCAAGATATGGATAAACGTTCTCCAGAAAAGCATTGTTCTGGTTTTGTAAAGTACATTCGAAACCAATTTGCCATATCAGTACCTGACCCATTATATTTTCCATAAGGCGCAAAGATTTTGGCAGGTATAAGAACAGGCCGAACAATAAAGGAAAATAACGTGCCCAAACAAGGCGACGAAGACGGCATCAAGACCGTCGCCAGCAATCGAAAAGCCTATCACGACTATACCATCGAAGACAAGTTCGAGGCCGGCATCGTGCTGATCGGCTCCGAGATCAAGTCGATCCGCGCCGGGCGGGTCAACCTGCGCGATGGGTATGCCACGATCGAGAACGGTGAGGTGTGGCTGTTCAACGTCCACATCTCGAGCTATGACCCGGCCAGCCGCTACGGCCACGAGCCGCGCCGGCCGCGCAAGCTGCTGCTGCACAAGCGACAGATCGCTCGCCTGGCCAACCGCATGCAGGAAAAGGGCTACACGCTCGTGCCGCTGCGCGTCTACCTCAAAAACAACCGCGCCAAGGTCGAGCTGGGGCTGGCGCGCGGCAAGCGCCAATACGACAAGCGCGAAGCAATCGCCAAACGGGACGACGAGCGCCGCGTGCAGCGCGAACTCCGCGAGCGTGAGCGCGAACGGGGATACGGGTAAAATGGATGAACGCTGTGTGAACCAACGGTTCACATTCGAACGCTTCGCGTTCGACGGCATCCACCTCTCCTGCATCCGGCAGATTAATGCCCTGCCCGATGAGGCCAAATATCCCCTGTATCGCACATTATTCCCCCAACACATCCTCGACCGGCACTGTCCGGCCAGCAGTCCGCTTGACACCACGATTCGCTGTCTGCCCAACACCGGCTTTGTCGAGTTCGACGTGCGCCACCCGGACAACCGGCGCGATCCGCTGCTCTATTTTCAGATGGCTGACACCGTCAACGGGCAGATTGAAGTGCTGCTGCTGATCGTCAACGATCCCTTTGCCCCCCGTTTTGACGTCGATCAACACTGGCAGGGCGAGATCACCAAGCTCGACTCGCGCCCGCGCAACATCCTGGCCGAGATCGCGGCGATGGACGCCGGGTTGGCCCCGGGCCAGGTGCGCCAGGGTCTGCACCTCAGCCGCGAACTGATCCCGGTTATGGAGCAGTTTATGATCGGGTTGGGCAAGGATCGTTTTTTCATCGAACCGCTGGCCTATCATGCGGCGATTATGTTCGAGCGGTACGGCTTTAGCTACATGACGGGTCAGCGCAAAATGGAGCAAATCCATCTCGATTTCCAGCCCGGCGGCCCTCTATACGAAAAACTTGACGGTTCAACGCCCTTCCGCCGCCCCGAACTGGCGCGCACCGTGCGCGGTCGAAGCTGGGCCATCCACGACGGCATCCTCGACACCCCCTGGGGCAGCATCGACGGCGAAATTCGTATGTACAAGCGCATCGGGCTGCACGCCGGGGTGTGCACTTGTTCCGACGCCATTTATTAGGTCATCCGAGTGACCGTTTATTCAGACATGATCCATCATACCCAGACCACCGACTACCGACCACAGACCACCCATCGCTCGGATATTCCCATCCAATGAGAGCAGTCGGCGGTCACAATTACAACTCGAGTCAAATAGGAGACCATCATGCAATCTCCCACCCTGACCCCTGCCTGGAAAACCGCTTACCCCGGTGCATCCATTGGAGATATACACGGCATGAACGTCCAGATCGACAAAGCGACTGTTAGCGACCAAGTGGTGCTGCGCCAGCTGCTGGAACTGTACCTGTACGATTTCAGCCCACTCGACGGTAGCGACGTGGACGAACACGGCACGTTCGGCTACCCTTACCTCGACCACTATTGGACCGAAGCGGGCCGTCACCCGTTCCTCGTCCGCGTCGATGGCAAGCTGGCCGGGTTCGCCCTGGTGCGTCAGATCGACGACGAGCCGCCGCGCACCGAGATGGCCGAGTTTTTCATCATGCGAAAATATCGCGGGCAGGGTGTGGGCCGGCAGGTAGCGACGACCCTGTTCGACCGCTTTCCCGGCTGCTGGCGGGTGGGGCAGGAAACCAGCAATACGCCTGCTCAAGCCTTCTGGCGAGGCGTGATTGGCCGTTATACGAATGGCAAGTTTGAGGAAATCCGGGTCGAAGATTGGGATGGCCCTATGCAGACTTTTGTAGCGAGGTAAACGATGAGCGGTTATCCCTGGCCCGATCCGCCCGCGCGCGAAAGCGCCGTCGTCCGGCTGAGACCGGGCACGTGCCCGGACGACGGCGCCGTTTTGACCTGGGAAGGCGAACGGTTCACCGGCCTCCGCCCGGCCGACGCCGATGAACGCCGCCATGTCCATTCTGATCCAAATGTCTTTGCCACGCCTGGTCTGTTCGACGTGCAGATCAACGGCTTTTGGGGGCGCGGCTTTAAAGACCTGGGCGGCGTAGAGACGATCCGCGATCTGTGCTGGTCGATCCTGCTCAGCGGCGCCACCCACTTCCTGCCGACCATCACCACCGATGCCCTGGACACAATGGCCGAGGCAATGCGCCAGATCGATGCGGCATGTCGAATGTATCCCGATGTGGCGGCGATGGTGGCGGGCATCCACCAGGAAGGGCCGTGGATCTCGCCCGACGATGGCCCGCGCGGCGCGCACCCGCGCCCACATGTCCGCCCACCCGGTTTGCGCGATTTTGAACGTCTGCAAGAGGCGTCGGGGAACCGCATCCGACTGCTGACCCTGGCCCCGGAAATTGACGGCGCACTTGGGTTTATCGATGAGGTTGCCCGGCGTCAAATCACCGTCTGCCTGGGCCACCACAACGCCGACAGCGAGATCATCCGCCGCGCGGTCGAGGCTGGCGCGCGCGGCGTGACCCACCTGGGCAACGGTTGCCATAACGTGATGCCGCGCCATCCCAACATCCTGTGGGAACAGGCCGCCGAAGACCGGCTCTACGCCGGGCTGATCGCCGACGGGCATCACCTGCCCCCGGCAACGGTGAAGGTGCTGGCCCGGGCCAAGCCGCGCAACAAGCTGTTTCTGGTCAGCGACGCCGTTGAAATGGCTGGCGCGCCGCCGGGACTGTACCACCACCTCGACCGGATCGCCGAAATGTCGCCTGAGGGCCGATTTGGCTTTTACCAATCGCCAACACTGATCGGCGCCGCCGTGCCCCTGGCGCGTTGCCTGGCCAATTTCACCACATTTATGGATGACGGCAAAACGCCGGTCGATCACTTGGATCTGGTCACCAAAAATCCGTGCCGTTTGCTCGGTCTGCCGGCAATGTCATTTGGTGCGCCCGGCGCACTGGCGACCTTTGTCCTCTGGCGCTGGGAACCTCAAATGCCCAACCTCGTACCACAACGCATCGTGCTGCTGGGCCGCACCCTGTTCGATGCCGAAATGACGCCCATCCAGGTGCCCTTTGGGCACACGGCTCAACCGCTTACCCCACCCCAAACGCCGTAGAATGGTTTCCTATCCCGCCAGTGCTTTGGCCTGTTCGATCCAACTTTCCAGGCTGATCTTTTGCCAGGGTTTAGCCTGCAATAGGGTTCGAATGCGCTCCGGCGTCGATGCTGCTAGCTCGGCAAAGGTGTTGATCCCGGCGTCGCGCAACCGGCTTTGATAGACACGCCCAACCCCCTTGATCGCCGTCAGATCGTCAGGATGTTTGGCCGCATAGCGGGCAAACTCGGCCTGCACCTGGTCGATCTGGGTGTCCTTTTGAGCCAGCCGATCCAGCAAATCGTCGATGTCCTTTTGTCGGTCGGCCAACGCATCTTTGACCAGGTCAATCAGTTCGGCGATTCGCGGGTCGGGTGCGGCCAAAGCCTCGCGCGGCTCGGCTTCATACAGCTCAGTTCTCTGCGGTTCGGCCTCATGTGGCTCAGCCACGCGAAACCCGGTTTGACTCAATTCTGCTTCGCGCTGCCGGGTATCGAGATACCATTCGGCGAGCCAACCGGCCAAAAATCCGACCACCAGCACGGGAAGCGCCAGAAACGCAAATCCATTCAATCCAGACACAAATGCGCCGACCAGCAAACCGGTCAAAAAGCCCACCGCAACCAGTGCCGTCAACAGGATCGTCGTCACGTTCATGCGCATCTTTCGCCTCCTGCAACTGGACGGTATGCGCTTTTCAGCCCACACCTTTTAACCAGATCAAACCTTCCCACCCCACCACTCGCCCATCGTGAACCGGCACATCCAGCTCGCGAACCTCGCGGATCGAGCCATCCTGCCGGACCAGGCGATATTCGCACTCTCCCCTTGGCTCACCCGCCAACACCTGCCCGCGCATCGCATCGACCATAGCGCGATCGTCTGGATAGATCAAATCGCGCCACACATCTGCGCAACCGATCAACGCCTCGACATCATAGCCGGTCAGCGCCTCGGCTGCAAGGCATACATCCTCGATCCGCCCCTCAGCGTTAGCGCGATACAGCATCGCTCCCGCCCGGATCGACCACTCGGTCAGGCATCGCTGCGATTGGGACAGCGCCGTGTAGCGGCGAATCTGCCCGATCGTCGTGCCGATCTGGCGGCCGACGGCTTCGAGCAAGGACAGGTTTTGCACCGAAAACCCATGCGGCTTGCAGTTCTGCGCCACCAGCGCGCCGACGACCTGAGCACGCGACAAAAGCGGTATCCAGACACACACGCCTGAGTCCCTGTCAATGGCTGAAAGCTGATCGACACGCGTCCCCAGCACGACTGTTTTAGACGCCATCACCACCTGGTGAGCGGTCAAATCGTCGCGCACAGAAACCGACTGGAGTCGCGCTACAACCTCCGGCTCAAAACCCCGTTGAACGCACAATTTGAGTTGGTGCGCCAGATCGTCGAGCAGCAGCACGGCGGCAGCATTCAATTCAAACAGCGCCGATATCGTATCTAACACGCAGTCCAGTGTATGCTCTAAATCGCCGGAGGTGTTCACGGCCAACAAGACCTCGTTGAGAATTGTCAGGTCATCAGCACGCGAGCGTGCTTCACCATACAGACGCGCATTGGTCACTGCGCTGGCGATATGCTGCGCAAAGGCCACCGCCACGCCAATTTCTTGTGATGTAAATGCCCGCACCTGGTGTCGATCGATGCTAATCTGGCCGATGACTTGCCCCTTAATCACCAACGGCACGCCCAGCCACGAACGAACCTGCTCCGTGCCCGCCCAGCGCACATACCGCCGATCAAGCCGTGTGTTGAGGATGTCAACAGGCTGCTTGAGTGCAACCATCTGTTGAAAAATGGGCACCTTGGATACGGGAAGCGATATTTTGAGCACCGATTCAGGGTCATCGAACCCACGCGCGGCGATCACACTCAGATACTCCTCACCCGGCTGCTGTGCACATAGCGCACATTGGCAGAGGTTGGTCGGGTAATCGTGCTGTACGGCAATCGCCATACTGTCAAATGGGATCACCTTTTGAATGGCTGCCATCGCCGCCGGCAAGACCTGATCCAGGCTCAACGACGAACTCGCCGCCTCGGCCACCCGCCGCAGCGCTTCGGCCTGGGTGCGCGCTTCCCGCTCGACGCGGTAGAGGCGCGCGTTTTCGATGTGCAGCGCCGTCACCTCGGCGAGCGTAACCATGAAATAAAGATCGGCCTTGGAAAAAACGTCCTCGGATTTGCTGATCGCCTGAATCACGCCGATGGGCCGTTCTTTGGCGATCAAGGGCACGCAGATCATGGCCCGAGAAGTAAAATTGGTTCGCTGATCGACGGCCGGGTAAAAGCGAGGGTCTTTTTGCACATCGGGGATCAGGAGCGGCTTGACGTGATGCACTACCCACCCGGCGATGCCCGCATACGGCGGCAAGCGCAATCCGAGCTGTGGGTCGGTTTCATTGCCGATGGTCATCTGAATGACCAACTCTTTGCTGTCCGGGTCAAGCAGCGAAATCGATGTAGCATCGATGTCCAGAAACTGGTTCACCTGTTCAATCACTTGGGCGAGAACGATATCCAGGTCCAAAGTCGTGTTGAGCTTTTGTACCAGTTCGTAAAACAGTTGAAGGCCAGAAGGCATCGATACAGGCACCATTGATCCCACCCCAATTCACACACAGTTGTTACAGAAACATACGTGCCTATTGTAGCA
This sequence comes from Anaerolineae bacterium, assembly GCA_016931365.1. The sequence continues at coordinate 141 of JAFGEY010000221.1, read as the reverse complement.
TACCTGAAAAGGGTTGACAAACCGAAGGATTGACCAACCGAAGGATTGACCAACCGAAGGATTGACCAACCGAAGAGTTGATAAACCGGATATGCAAAGAGCAGCACGTCTTGGTCTTTTCTCCAAGTTGTGATACAATCG
>JAFGEY010000220.1 GCA_016931365.1 Anaerolineae bacterium | reverse complement strand
GAGTCGATCGCCCGCCTGATGCCCGGCAGTAAGAGGAGAGGTCGAAGAACCTCTCCTCTCAATGCCTAGCCGAAAGGCATAGGGCACCAGGGGCGCAAGTCCCCCATCCAACACCCGGCTGACCTGGAAGCCAAACTCGCCCGCGCCTGCCCAAGCCCCAACCAACTTTGACTCGCTCCGCCGTTCCGAGTACAATTGCTCAGAAGAGGTGGCCTGTGAAAACTCGTTTCGCGCGGAGCGTGGTAGCATATCTCGAGAGTATCGTTGCTGTTGCCATCACCACACTTATCCTGCTGAGCCTGGAAGCGTGGCTATCGACCCCTGTGATAGCCCTCCTGTTCTTGCTGCCAGTGATTCTGGCGTCCACCCATTGCGGGCTACGCCCCGCCCTGGTTGCGTCGACTCTGGCATTTTTTGCGTTCAACTATTTTTTCATCGATCCGCGGCACACGCTGATCGTGCAGCAGGCTGACGAATTTGTGGCGCTGTTGGTCTTTCTCGGCATTGCTGTGCTCATCAGTAGGCTGGTCACCATCTCGAATGAACATGCTAGGCAGGCCCAGGCCCGCGAGTTCGAATCGACCACGCTGTACCATTTGAGCAAGACGCTGAGCGCAGAAGCGGGCCTGGACGAGATTCTCTCTTCGGCCGCGCGCGAGGTGACCGAGGTGTTCGACCTGGCAGGCTGCGAGATTCTGCTGCCGGGGGCAAATGACGAACTTGCATTTCACATCCGTCACTGGGTGCCTAAAATCGCGGTCGATGACTCGCCGCCGATGATTGCTGCCGCTGTCCAGGCAATCGACTTGCCCCTGACAGTCAACCAAGTGTCCGTGGGCATACTGCGCCTGATGATGCGCCAGCCTGGCGGCGACCTCGCGCCCGAAACCAGGCGCCTGCTGACCACGTTCGCTGCTCAGCTGGGGTCAGTGGTGGAACGGGCCAGGCTGGCGCGGGAGGCCACCCGAGCCCGGCTGCTGGAAGAAAGCGACCGGCTTAAATCGGCCCTGCTGTCTTCTGTCTCCCACGACCTGCGCACGCCGCTGGCGGCGATCAAGGCCTCGGCAACGACGCTGCTGCAAGACGTGCAACTGGAAGCCGATGTGCGCCGCGACCTGCTGTCGACTATCGACGAAGAGGCCGACCGGCTCAACCGGCTGGTGGGCGACCTGTTGGACATGTCGCGCATCGAGGGCGGGGCGCTGCGGCTCAAGCTGGATTGGTGCGATCTAGACGAGATGATCCGCGCCGTTGTGCGGCGTCTTGCCGGCAGCAATGCGCCGCAGATACAACTGAGCTGGCCCGCCAATCTGCCGCTGGTGTACGCCGATTACGTCCAACTGGACCGGGTCATGACCAACCTGCTGGAAAATGCGCTGCACTTTGCGCCGCCAGGATCTACGATCGGCGTGACCGTCGCCAGCAGTGAATCGCAGGTGACGGTCAGTGTGTCAAACGAAGGGCCAACTATCCCGGAGCAAACCCGCGCGCACTTGTTTGGAAAATTCTACCGCATCTCCGAGGGTTACGCGCCGGACGCGGGCACCGGGCTGGGGCTTTCGATCTGCAAGGGCATTGTCGAAGCCCACGACGGGCGCATCTGGGTAGAAAGCCCGATCACCGGCGATGGCAGGGGCGCCCAATTTGTGTTTACTTTGCCTTTGCCCGCCGATATGCGCTTGCCGGACTGGCTCGATGACGAGGGGCTGGACGATGAAAAAGACCAAAATCCTGATCGTTGACGACGAGCCGCAGATTTTGCGCGCCTTGCGCGCCGGGCTGACTGCACACAGCTACGACGTGATATGCGCGGTCAACGGCGAAGAGGCACTGGACAAGGCCGCGATCGAGTTGCCTGAGGTGGTCGTCCTGGACCTGAAGCTGCCCGGCATGAGCGGCTTGGACGTCTGCCGCCAACTGCGGGAGTGGTCGTCTGTGCCGATCATTGTCCTGTCGGTGCGCGACGCCGAGCGCGACAAGGTAGCTGCGCTCGACATGGGCGCAGACGATTACGTGACCAAACCGTTTAGCATGGATGAGTTGCTGGCGCGGGTGCGCGTGGCGCTGCGTCACGCTGCTCGGGCAGCCGGCCCCGCAGACCCCATCGTGACGGCAGGCAACGTGACCATCGACCTGTCGCGGCGTACGGTCACCCGGGGTGGCAATCCGGTCAAACTTACCGCCACCGAGTACAGACTGCTGGCCTACCTGGCAATCAATGCCGGCCGCGTTCTGACACATCGCCAGATCCTGGAACACATTTGGGGAAGCGCCTATGAGAACGAGACGCAGTATCTGCGTGTGTACGTCAGCCAACTACGGCGCAAGCTAGAGCTGGATGCCACAGAACCACAGATGATCTGGACCGAGCCTGGTGTCGGCTACCGCTTTATGGCTGACGGAGACTAGACGAGCCCCGGAAAGCGCCCTTTCTCTTGAGCACAGTACATCCCCTTTTTTACACGCTTTTGATACCCTGAGCCCCGTTCTTTATCTTTTCTTAACGCCACGGCAGTAGAATTTCACCCATCAAAAGGTAGGGCTCGCTGCTCGCCCTGCCACCAGGAGTTGCGTGCGCATGGACGATATTGCTCACCGCAAGGCCCGAATCTACTACATCGCGGGCGATGTACTGCTGCTTTGCTACTTGCTCATCGTGTCTGCCGGGCAGTTGGTTCTGTTTGCTCACATGGCGTCGCCGTGGCGTGAGTGGCTCTTGCTGGCTAGCGTGGTGGTAGAGTATACGGGCCTCAGCAGGTTTTCTGCCTGGATCAACCGTGTTATCGACGCGCGGGTAAATGGTGAAGAGGGAAGGCGGCGAGAGCCGCCGATAGTGCTGATCTCGAGTGGAACGCCGAGTGAGGAGGCAGTCGATGAGGTGCTGCAACTGGCGGCCCAGGCACACAAGCGCATTCTACTGGTGAGCTTGATCGGGCCGCAAAATGGCGGTACGTCGGACTGGATCGCGTCCGTGCAGCCCAGGCTGGCCGCAGCAGGCTTGCACGTTTCAGCCCAGGAGGTCTACACGCGGGACCTGGCAGCCACGGCAGGTGAGATCACGCTGGCTGCTGAGTCTTCGAACGTGATCTGGGCTGAGCACTGAGGTTAAGGCTTTGGTGAAAGAACAACCCAAGGCGGCTGATGGAGCGATGGGTTGACACGAGAGGGGAACATGGATCATTTTTTGTCAGAAGAATATCGGGTACAGCGTGCGCTCTTTGAGGCGCAGCCACCGATTGTGCAGCGGTTTCTCGAAGCGCAGGCCGGCCAACTGGCCGGAATGGTCTTGCAGCGTGCACCGCATGCGCGCTTTGACCTGCCCGATAAGGTGGTTGGTAAGGACGGGGCAGCGCTGCTCGTTCCGGCCTCATCTCGACGCCAAGTGGTGGATGGGTGGAAGCGACTCTTGCGCAAGGCCAGCGCTGGTGAAGTGCTGCGCCGGCACCTGGTCGAGCTGGCTCAATCAGCGGAGCCCGCTGTCGCCACCAGCGCTGACCTCGTGCGCTTTGCGACAGCCATGTACATGGTCTATTCAATACTACCGGCCGGCCGGTCGGTGACCTACGTGCCTGCCGAGGGCGAAGAGCTTCCTACCATCCCCGTGATAAATGACCTGGAACCCGAGTCGGCCCTCACGGCCACGATGGATGCGATTGCCGAGGAAGGGGACGCCGCAGAGGGCCGTGGCTCGCTCCAGATACCCTTTACACCAGCGGCACAACGTTTCTACCTGCCGCAGTGGGTCGCCTACGACGACCAGGGCCAACTGCTCGTGAACACCGTGGAGGAAGCAGAGGCACATGTGGCGTCGATGCAACACTTTGTGGCTGTGCTGCACGCTGCTGCGGCGCTGACGCCCTACGTGGTTGCCGACGAAGTGTATCAACAGAAACGATATGGCATGTTGGGGCAATTGATCAACCAGGGACGGGCGCTGGCGCGTCACAAGACAGACAACATCATTGCCACCATCACCCGGCGGGCGGCCGCCCAGACCCTGAATCGCGGGTTGCGCCTGAGCCTGCCCTACTTTGACGACCAGGCCCTGGAGATCAAAACGCGCGAGATGCAGATCATCCCAGCCGGGCGCATCATGTTTGTCCCGGCGTTCGTCGTGCGTGCCATACGTGAGGAGCAGGCCAAGGTAGCACAAGATACGCGGTTGAGCCCATCGACCCGCACCCATTTGCTGACCGAGATGGCGGCCATCGAGCGGGTATTCCTGACGCCCTCTTCACCCGCCCCTGCCCCATTGGCATAGAGAGGTTGTCGCCATGTTGCTGTCGATTCTTCTGCTGGCTGTTTTCGTGTTTCTGGCTTACAAGATTGCCCCGCGGGAGTGCGAGGAGGACGCGCACGTGCACGGCGTTGGGCAAATTGGCCTGTTGGCTGCGCTGGCCCTGTTCGGGGTGGACTATTTCACCTCGTATTTCTATGCCACCGGCGAAATGTTGCACGCGCTGCATCCATACGGCTTGCAGCAATACGGCTACGTCGCAGTCGCCGTCATCACCATTGCCAACGCAGTGTTCGGAGGTCTCTACCTGTACTCGCTGGGCATCTTTAACGAGGGTGGCGGGTCGTATACCGCCTCGATGCGCTACTTGAAGCCCACCATCAGCCTGATCGTTGCCGTGGTCCTGATCCAGGATTACGTGCTGACCATTGTCGTCTCTGCTCTGTCTGGCGGTGATCAACTGCTCTCCATCTTGAACCTGTACGGCAGGAGCTGGTTGTGGCATTTCCTGATCGGAGCGAGCCTGGCAGCCATCACTTGGTTCGTCACGATCCGGGGACGAGGCGAATCAGCCAAGCTCACATTCACCCTGATCGGCATCTTTGCCCAGATGACGATCGCGATGGCGATTGGTCTGATTGTTGCTAACGGTCGGGGTGTGCCGCCGGCAGCCGCTGACCACGCTCCCGAGGTAGTCAGCATTGGTCAGGCTTTGTACCATTTACTTGTGGCTTCGATGAAGGGCATGGTGGCGCTCACCGGCCTGGAGGCCGTGTCAAACGGCGTCCAGTTTGTGAAGAACGAGGATGCCGCGTTCGTCCGCTGGGGCCGGCAGCGCCTGCCATTCTTGAACGGCCTGTGGAAGTTTTACGGCGGCAAGGCCGGCATCGGCCGTTTTGTGCAGACATCGTTCCTTTTCTACGGTGGGCTGACCACGCTCTTCTTGACCACTTTTGCCATCCGCTTCAACGTGTTCGACGGCACAATGGGCCGCACGCTGGTTGGCAACCTGGCCTTTATCGGCTTTAGCCAATTCCCCGGCGGCCAGGTGCTGTTCTGGAGTTACCAGATTCTGGCTGTGATCCTGCTGGCAGGTGCCTCGATGACGGCCTTTCAGGACTTGCAGGCCACCGAGTGGCGCGACGTTGCCATGGGTGAAATACCCGAGTTTATTGTTTATCGCAACCGGCAAGGGACGTTTACGCGCTCGGTTACGGCAGGGTTCATTCTGGCAGCGCTGCTGATGCTGCTGGTGCGAGGCAGAACTTCTGTGGCGGTGCCGTTTTACGGAGTGGGCGTCTTTTTCCCCATCATGGCAATGGGCCTGGCCCTGCGCCAGCACGTGCTGCGCACCCAAAGTGGCCGCCGCCGGCTATGGGGCGCATGGGGCACAAGCATCGCAGCGGGTCTGGCCGTATTCGTGTTCATCGGTCAGATCATTGCCAAATGGCACGAGGGCGGTTGGGCGGCCTTGCTTTCGTTCAGTGTTCTCTCAATTGCTGCCCATCTGGTGCTCATCTCGCCTATCGGCTACCGCGATCCAGAGCAAATCCACCGCATCGTCCGCGAAAAGGCGCGCGTGCAGGGCGCTATGGCCTCCATCGTCGAATGGCAGTCGCTCCGAATGCAAGAGTATCGCTACAGACTGCTTTTTGGCCTGGTGAGGTTCTTTGAATTGTTCGGCGTGCGCCGTCCGCTGCGGTACGCGCCTCCGCCGGTCGCCGGCGATTATGACGATGCTTTACACGTGGACCATCCAGAAGCGCGGTCGTTTCTGGACTCGTACCTGGAAGCGCAGCAGGCGCAGAGTGATCCACCCGAGTTGAATGTGGAGGGGCAGCTTGCTGCAGAGGAAAAAGTGTAGAAAACGAATGCTTCGAAAAAAGTGCAAGGAGGAATGAACGATGAAAATTATCATCCTGGGTTGCGGGCGGCTTGGCTCGTATCTGGCCCGTCGGTTACAAGAAGAAGGACACAAGGTAACGGTCGTTGACAACGACAGCATGGCCTTTGACCGGTTGGTGCCAGGGTTAGATGTTGACCTGGTCGTGGGCACCGGCATTGACGAGGACGTGCTGCGCCGGGCTGGCATCGAGCAGGCCGACGCTTTCGTCGCCGTGACGAACAGGGACAATACCAATGTGATGGCTGCGCAGGTGGCCAAGGAGGTCTTTGGCATCCGCCGCGTGGTCTGCCGCATCTATGATCACCTGCGCGAAGAAATCTACCGTGACCTGGGTCTGGAAACGGTCTGTCCCACCGTCTTGGGGGCAAACCAAATCCACGACATCCTGGCGGCTTGACAAGGAGGGATCGCGACCTATGTACAACATTATCGTTGGCGGAGGCAAGGTTGGGTACTACCTCGCCAAGTCGCTCCTCGAGCAGGAGCACGAGATCCGGCTGATCGAGCGGGAGCCCCGGCGCTACGCCGCCCTGCGTGACGAACTGGCGGCTGCCGTGCTCCTCGGCGACGGCTGCGACGTGATGACGATGCTCCGGGCCGGCCTGGACCGGGCCAGCGCTGTCATCGCCGTGACGGGGGACGACGAGGACAACCTGGTGATCTGCCAGATCGCCAGGCACCGCTTCAACGTCCCGCGGACCGTCGCCCGGATCAACAACCCGCGGAACAAGAACATTTTCCAGCGGCTTGGGATTGATGTCACCGTCTCCAGCACCGAGGTGATTCTCGCGCAGATTGAACAGTTCCTGCCAACCGAATCACTCGCCCACCTGCTGACGCTGCGCAGCGTGGGGATCTCTTTTGTCGAGATCGAGGTGCCGGGCAATTCGCCCGCCCTGGGCCGGCCGCTCAAGGCGCTGGGCATCCCTGACGACAGCATCTTTCCGCTGGTCATCCGGGAGGGGAAAGAGGCCGTCATCCCGTATGGCGAGACGGTGCTGCAAGTAGGCGACCGCGTGGTCGCCGTGACCTCCGAGGCCAGCAAAACGACGCTGCGCCGCATCCTCTTGGGCTAGGAGCAGACCAATGACCGACCTCTTGGCCCTCATCCCCATTCTGTGCGGCCTGGCTGGCATCGCCGCCGCTGGCCTGCTCTTCTTAAAGCTGCGGCGGGCCCCCATCCGCAATGTCCGAATGGCGGAGATTTCTGGCCACATTGCCCTGGGCGTGCGAACATATCTCACCCGGCAATTCCGAACAATCCTCTTGATCACCCCGCCAATGATCGTCATCATCGGTTTTGCCCTAGGCTGGTGGATTGCCTTGACCTTCTTCTTGGGCGTTTTCACCTCCCTGGGCACGGCCTTTCTCGGCATGAGCGCGGCGGTGCGCGCCAACCGCAAAGCGGCGGAGGAAGCGACCGAATCGCCGACCAAGTCCTTTATCACCGCCGTGTTCGGCGGCGCGGTGATGGGTTTCTCT
>JAFGEY010000219.1 GCA_016931365.1 Anaerolineae bacterium | reverse complement strand
CGGTCGTGATCAATCCGGTAGGGGCTGGCATCGTGGCGAGCGCGGAACGTCCGGGGGGTAACATGACCGGCGTGGAATCCTCTTTAGGAGAGGGTGTCAAGCTGGAATGGCTAACGAAAATTGTACCGCACGTCAAGCGCGTTTATGTGCCGTACAACCCGGATGATACGAGCGGAAAGCTGGCTCTGGCGCAGTTGGAGCAGGTCGCTCCCAAGCTGGGTGTCGAGCTGGTGGTTGTTGAGACCCGGAGCGCCGATCAAGTCACTGAGGCGATAGCAAACATTCCGGCGGATGTAGATGCCCTCTTTATGGTCACCGACAGTCTAAATGCAGGTCGTCGAAGCGATTGGGCCAAAGCGGCACTGGCGCGCAAACTGCCCCTGGCAGTTCCACCAGGGGGTGAGCCGACTGAGGAAGGGGCATTGTTTACCTTTGGCTTTAGCCCGGCTGCAGTGGGCGGACAGGCCGCCAGGCTGGCCGATCAGATTCTCAAGGGAGCGGCCCCGGCCGATTTGCCGATCGAAACGCCAGAATTGTTCTTGAGCATCAACCTGAAGACAGCCCAGACGATTGGGTTGGAGATTTCGGACGACATCTTGCGGCAGGCGGCCACCGTCATTCGCTGAGTTGATCTGGATATCAGCCGATCGATGATCGGGCGAGCCAATTTGAATTAAAACCTCACCAGGCAGGCTCTTGCGTTCGGGGCAGGAATCTGGCAAGGCGAAAATCCCGTTTGGCGCTGACTTGTGGGTTAGGAAAAGAAGTATGAGAAACAGCATTCGCAGTCGATTGAATCTCGCGTTTATTGTCTTGGCCGTCGGGCCGCTGTTGCTGGTTGGCGTGGTGTTGGCCTGGCAGAGCTTTAGTGTTCAGCGACAGCAAGCGATCGTCCAACAACGGCAGGTGGCGCAGCGTGTTTCAACGCAGGTGGCTGCTTTTCTTCAGAGCTTGGAAAGCGAACTGCGTGTAGTCAGCCAAGTGCAGGGCTTGCAGGATTTGGACCGTGACCAGCAGACGAGCCTGCTATCCGAGTTGTTGTCTTACGAGCGCGGTTTTGACGAGTTGATCTTGCTAGATAGTGAAGGGCAAGAGCGAGTGCATCTGTCGCGCCTGCAGGTGTTCGTCGAGTCCGACCTGGGCAGCCGCGCGGAGGCAGACGAGTTTACGAAACCCATAGCGAGTGGCAGCACTTACTATGGGCCGGTGCGCTTCGATGAGACGACGCGCCAACCCCTGATGACGATCTCGGTGCCTTTGTACGATGTGCGTAGCGGAACAGCCGCAGGTGTGCTCGTATCCACCATTCGTTTCAAACCGGTCTGGGATCTGATTGCCGGCTTGGAGATCGGCGAAGGCGAAAATATTTATATTGTCGATGCTCAGAGCCGCATTGTTGCTCATCGCAACCCGTCCGTCGTGTTAGCTGGTGCGCGTTTTAGCCCGCCTGAACAGAATGCTTTTCAGACGGGACTAGGCGGCAATAATGTGGTGCTGGCTGTAGACAGGGTTCGATTGGGCGATCAGACCCTGGCCATCGTCGCCGAGAGGGCGGTGACCGAAGCATTGGCCTTGGCGTTCAACACCGTGCTGATCGTGGCTATGCTGATCGTGGTTGTCTTGGCAATTGCCGTAGGGTTGGGCGTTCTGGTAGTGCGCCAGATCGTGCGCCCGATCGACGATTTGGCTGCGACGGCCCAGGCGATCAGCGCGGGCGACCTGTCACGCCAGGCCAGTGTGGCTGGGCAGCAGGACGAGATTGCTACCCTGGCCTTGGCCTTTAACCAGATGACAACGCAGTTGCGCGAGACGCTGGCCGGCCTTGAGCGGCGTGTGGCCGAACGCACGCAGGGGCTGCTCACTGCGGCTGAAGTGTCGCGCGCGACGACATCGGTGCTGGATATTGACGAGTTGTTGCCTCAGGTCGTCGAGTTGGTGCGAGAGCGGTTCAATTTGTACTATGTGGGTTTGTTCTTGGCCGACCAAACGGGCGAATATGCCTTGTTGCGCGCCGGCACCGGTGAAGCCGGGCGGGCAATGCTGGCCCGCAATCACCGGCTGCGCGTTGGTGGGGAATCGATGATTGGGCGCTGCGTGCTCAGCGGTCAGGCCGACATCCAACTCGATGTCGGTGAGGCAGCAGTCCGTTTCGACAACCCCGACCTGCCCGAGACGCGCTCCGAGTTGGCTCTACCGCTGCGCGCGGGAGGCCAAGTCATCGGCGCGATGACCGTGCAGAGTACGCAGGAGGCATTTTTCACCGAGGAAGATGTTTCGGTGATGCAGACTGTCGCCGACCAGATCGCCAATGCCGTACGCAATGCGCGTTTGTTCCAGCAAGTTCAGGACAGCCTCGAATCTGAGCGCCGCGCCTATGGCGAGTTGACCCAGGCTGCGTGGCAAAACCTGCTTCAGGCCCGGACTGACCTGGGCTTTATGAGCGATAGACAGAGCACTGTGCAGTCAGTCGATGTCTGGCGGCCGGAAATGGAGACCGCGCTGCACACGGGCCAGGTTGTGCCCGGCTCAAGTGATACATCGACGCTGGCGATCCCGATCAAGGTGCGCGACCAGGTGATCGGCGTGATCGATGGCCGCAAACCCGACGGCACCCAATGGACGCAGGAAGAGATCAACCTGTTGGCAGCGATGACCGAGCAGTTGAACGTGGCCCTGGAAAGCGCGCGATTGTATCAGGATACCCAACGCACGGCGGCGCGCGAGCGGGTGATCGGTGAAGTGACCGGGCGCATTCGCGAGCCGCTGGAGTTGGAGGATGTGCTCAAGACGGCAGTTAGCGAAATTCGTCGGGCTCTTGGCATAGACGAGTTAGGCGTTCGTCTGTTGATGCCTGAACAACCAGGGTTGGATTCGGACTAGGGCCCAGGAAAGGATGCCGGAATGCAGGACAAGATCAGGAAATTCCTCGTGCCACCAGTTTTTGAGGACGATGAAGAAAGGACGCGTGTCGCGGCTTTGCTCGGCGTGGTCTTGATCATGCTCTTTCTGGCCACGTTTGTGGGGTCGGCAGCAATGATCGTTGTTGAACCCGCTGAGTGGTTACTTAATTCAGTTTTTGGCATTATCTTGTGTGCGGTCATTGTTTGGTTGCGGTTTGTCGCAAACCGAGGCCGCACTCAGTTGGTGAGCTTGCTCTTGTCGTTCGTACTATGGGCGAGTATCACGGCCTTGGTTTATTTTTCGGAGACTGGCCTGCGAGGTTCCAGTATCACCGGTTATTTTTTGGTGGTTGCGCTTGCCGGCTTGCTGTTGAGCACACGGGGCGTCATCGTATTTGGCACATTGAGCGTGTTGGCGGCGGTGGGATTTTATGGCGCTGAGGTGAGTGGCCTGCTCGCCGTATCTCTCCCGCCTCAAGTTCGGCTTGGTGATTTATTTGTGCTGGTTATCACAATAGGGTTGGCCGCAACTATGATGCACGTTGCTGTACGCAGTATATCGACCGGATTTGTGCGGGTGCGAGATGCCGCTTCTGTATTGCGCACGATGAATGCTGACCTGCAAGCCAACCGTGATGCGCTGGTCAAGCAAACGCAAGAACTGGAGCGCCGGACGCGTTACCTGGAGGCTACTGCTTCTGTCGCGCGAGATGCGGCGATGTTGCAGGACCCGCGGTCATTGCTCGCGCGTGTGGTCAATCTAATCAGCGAGCAGTTTGGTTTCTATCACGCCGGGGCGTTTTTGCTGGACTCGACGGGCGAGTGGGCCGTTTTGCAGTCTGCTTCAAGCGAAGGGGGGCAGCGTATGTTAGCGCGAGGGCACAGGCTGCGTGTGGGACAACAGGGTACGGTAGGCTATGTCACCGATCATGGTGAGTTGCGCATTACTCTGGATGTCGGCGAGGATTCGGTTTTCTTCAACAACCCGGATTTGCCAGAGACACACTCAGCAGTGACACTTCCGCTTCGCGTGCATAACAAGATCATTGGTGCGTTGGATGTTCAAAGCAGGGAGCCGGCAGCCTTTAGCGCCGAAGATGCGGAGGTCTTGCAATCGCTGGCTGATCAAGTCGCGTTGGCGATCGACAATGCCCAACTTTTTCTCAAGACGCAAGAGAGCGTTGATGCGGAACGGCGTGCCCGTGGAGAATTGACTCGTGAGATGTGGTCGCGCTTGTTGAGTGGACAAACCGAGTTGGGATATCTCAGCACGGCTCAAGCCGTCTCTTCGGCCTGGACGGGTTGGTTGCCGGAGATGGAAGCGGCTATGCAGAGCGCAAAGGCAGTTTTGAACGAATCCGATCGGACACGATTGGCTGTGCCCCTTCAGGTTGGAGGACAAGTCGTTGGTGTGTTGAACGGATATAAAGCCCAGGGCTGGACAGCGGAAGAGATTGAGATGACGCAGACGTTAGCTGAGCAATTGAGTGCGTCGATGGAACGTGCTCGTCTGTATCGTGAGACCCAACGTACAGCGGCGCGCGAGCGAGTGATCGGCGAAGTATCCGGGCGCATCCGTGAGACGCTGGATATGGAAGCGATGCTGCGCACGGCAGCCGAACAGATGCGGCAGGCGCTGGATTTGGAAGACCTGGTTGTTAGTCTGGCTATTCCGGAGGAAAAGCAGTCTGCATAATACAGAGCAAAATCGCTCTCAGGGGGTGTGTCACCCCCACAGTACTCTTGCAAACAAATAGTGAAAGTGGCAAGTCGGCCCGTGCAGGCAAGTAGCATATCAAATCTAGTTTGACGGAGTACTAGAGATGTAGAGCGGGATACGATGAGATGAAAGGAAGAATGAGTAATGGCAAACAGACATTTTACCAAGTGGGTGTTGGTCGCGATGGTCGGTCTCTTGTTGTTGGGTGGTTGTGCCAAAGCTGGTCCAAAGGTTTATAAGGTAGGATTGTTGTCCGGTGTTGACGCCTTTAACAGCGTGATGGATGGATTCAAAGCCAAGATGGCCGAGTTGGGATACGTGGAGGGTGAAACGATCGTCTACGATTTCCAGGCTGCCAGCGGCGACGCCGAAAAGATGGCCCAGATCGCTCGGCAGTTTGTTGAAAATAAAGTCGATCTGATTGTAGCTACGACGACGGTGGCAACCGGGGCGGCGATCGAGGCTACGGCCGGCACCAACATCCCCGTCCTGTTTACGATTATCACCGACCCGGTCAAAGCCGGCGTGGTCGAGTCGATCAAGTCCCCGGGCGGCAACATCACCGGGATCGCCCTTCCCGATCCATCTTATTTTGGCAAGCGCGTCGAGTATCTGTCGCAAATGGCGCCACAGATCAAGCGGTTGGGCATCTTGTACGATCCGGATTATGTGACTTCTGCCAGCAGTGCACCGCCGATTCGCGAGGTGGCGGCGTCGCTGGGGATTGAACTGGTGGAGACTGTGGTCAAGAGCGTGGATGACCTGACGACTGAACTGGACCGGCTTTCCCAGGAAACCGATCCCGGTATTGATGCAATCTTGATCATGCCCGACGCGGTCAACACGAACAGTCCCGAGCCGATCCTGGCTTTTGCTAACGAGCACAAGTTGCCGGTTGCCGCTAATACGCTCGGGCAGACCAAGCAAGGTGCGCTTTTCAGTTACGCGGTTGACAACGTGCAAGTGGGACGAATGGCTGCTGCCCTGGCACACAAGATCTTGAATGGAGCTGCAGCAGGTGATCTGCCGGTCGAAACGGCTATTCCATCCCTGACGATCAATGTCAAGGCCGCACAAACGATCGGATTGGATGTGCCGGATGCCGTGCTGCAGACGGCGGACGACATTCTGTACTGATTTCAGATACTTTCAATGGGTAGGGATGAATCCCAAGCGAAAATCGGCCGTTATTGCCCTGCTGGGCTGGCACAAGGCCAGCTCCTACCCAGATATATGGCAACGATGTATGGCAGGTGTATGAGGAGTGCGTGATATGCGAAGCAGCTTGCGAATTCGGCTGACCGTCGCCTTTATCGGCCTGGCCGTGATCCCGATCTTTATGATGGGATTGGTGCTGGTTGTTTATGGCTTTTCCGTGCAGCGGACTCAGGCGTTGGATCTGCAAAGCCAGATCGCGCGCCGTGTGGCCGGCGACGTCACTTCCTTTATCCTTGACCGCGAAAACGAGCTGCGCGTGTTGGTCCAGGTCCGCGGCCTGCAACAATTGGATCCGCAGGCGCAAGCCGATCAGCTTGCGGCGCTGCTCGCTTTTCAGGACGTGTACCAGGAACTGGCCTTGCTCGACGGCGCAGGCCAGGAGATGTTCCGTATTTCGCGGCTCAAAACCTACGATGCCGGCTCTTTGCACAGTCGCGCCGGCGCAGATGAATACGAGCAGCCCAAGACGAACGGAGAGGTCTTTTATGGCCCGGTCCGGTTTGATGATCTTTCGGGCGAACCGTTTATGACCCTGGCGATACCGTTGATCGACCTGCGTTCCGGCAAACTGGATGGTGTTCTCGTGGCTGACTTTCGCTTTAAAACGGTGTGGGATCTGATGACCAGTGCCCAGGTCAGCGGCAGTGGCATCGTTTATGTGTTGGATGACCAAGATCGTGTGGTGGCCCACCAAAATCCTTCGATCGTGTTGCGAGAAACCAAGTATACGTTGCCGGAGCGCAATGCGATCACCATTGGGCTGGGAGGTGAACGCGCAGCGCTTGCATTTGAGACAATCTTGCTGGGCAATCAATCGCTGCGGGTGGCTTCTGAGCAACCAGTCCGAGAAGCTTTGTCGCTGGCTTATACCACGCTCTTTGTAACTATAGGAATATTCTTTGTTGCTTTAGCATTAGCCAGTAGCTTGGGACTGTGGATCGCCGCACGTACTGCGCAACCCATCAACGAGTTAGCTACGACAGCCCAGGCGATCAGCGCTGGCGAACTGTTCCGTCAAGCAGACGTGGGCGAGCAGCAGGACGAGATCGCCACCCTGGCCCTGGCCTTTAACCACATGACGGCGCAGTTGCGCGAGACGCTGGCCGGCCTTGAGCGGCGTGTGGTCGAACGCACCCAGGGTCTGCTCACTGCAGCGGAGGTTTCAAGCGCCACCACAGCAGTGCTTGACATTGAGGTATTGCTGCCTCGGGTTGTCGAGTTGGTGCGGGATCGTTTCAATTTGTACTATGTGGGTTTATTCTTGGCCGATGAGGCAGGCGAATATGCTGTGTTGCGGGCCGGTACCGGTCAGGCCGGGCGTGCGATGCTGGCCCGCAATCACCGGCTGCGCGTCGGCGGCGAGTCGATGATCGGACGTTGTATGCTAAGTGGAGAGGCCGACATCCAGCTTGACGTCGGCGAGGCGGCTGTTCGTTTCAACAACCCCGACCTGCCCGAGACGCGCTCCGAGCTGGCGCTGCCATTGCGTGCAGGCGATCAGGTCATCGGCGCGATGACGGTGCAGAGCGAAAAAGAGGCATTTTTCTCACAGGAAGATGTTTCGGTGATGCAGACCGTAGCCGACCAGATCGCCAATGCCGTACGCAATGCGCGTTTGTTCCAGCAGGTTCAGGACAGCCTCGAAGCTGAGCGCCGTGCCTATGGTGAGTTGACTCGTGGAGCGTGGCGGCAATTGCTTTTGGCCTCGTCCGGCCTGAGTTTCTTGAGCGACCGGAAGAAAACACAACCTGTCGCCAATCCGTGGCGGCCCGAAATGCGCGACGCACTGCGCACCGGCGAGATGACGCCCGGCGCGGCTCGGAATACGCTGGCGATCCCGATCAAGGTGCGCGATCAGGTGATCGGCGTGATCGATGGCCGCAAACCCGATGGCACCCAATGGACGCCCGAAGAGATCGACTTGCTGCAAGCGATGACCGATCAGCTCAATGTGGCTCTCGAAGGGGCGCAGCTTTACGAGGATTCGCAGCGCCGCGCCGCCCGCGAACAGGCCATCGGCCAGGTGGCGACGCGGATGCGCGAGAGCCTGGAACTGGAGCGTGTGCTGCAAACAGCGGCCGCAGAGATGCGCGAAGCTCTAGGTCTCGATCGCGTGGTCGTCCGGCTGGCAGCGGCCGGGGATCATACTGCGCGTGCGGCGGGCGACGGCAAGCAGGAGTAGAGAATATGCATGATTCAATGGAGACAAGGCAACCGGGAATGGCGCTGCTTGAGGATATCGACGTTTTGCGGCGGCAATTGATTCGCAACGTCTATCGGGCGTTGGTTGTTGTTGGTGCGCTGGCGGTTCTGGCCGGCGGTTATTATGCATATTTGACCGGGGATATATGGTTGCTACCGCTCTATCTGGTTTCGTATGGCTTGGTCGTTTTGTTTGCGTTTGGCCGCCGGGTGCCCTACTCGCTGCAAGCCGGGCTATTGATGGGCTTGATCTATCTGATCGGCGCCCTTGATTTCTTTCAGGACGGGCGTGGCGGAAGCGGCCGGCTTTTTCTGCTGGCTGTTCCGGTGATGGGCGCGCTCTTTTTCGGACGCCGGGTGGGATGGGGCGCTTTAGCGCTCAGCATCTTGACGCTTGCGGCAATAGCCGCCGCTTTTTCTACGGGCATTGTCAGCATTCTGCCGGAGGCTGAGGTTCGTTCGACCGATCCCGTTGGTTGGGTGACCAATGTGGCCGTGGTCCTGTTGCTGGGCGTGTTGCTCATCAGTGCGGTCAACTATATGTTTCCTCGTCTTGCTACCGCGCTGGATCAAAGCCGGGAACTCGCCCTGGAAGTGGAGCAGCGTCGCGCCAACCTGGAAACGCAGGTAGCAGAGCGTACGCAAGAGTTGGAACGTCGAGCGCGATATTTGCAGGCCAGCGCGGTAGTGGCCCGAGAGGCGGCATCGGTGGTCAGCGATTTGCCCCAGTTGCTTGACAATGTGGCCAGGGTGGTTGGCGAACAGTTTGGATTTTATCATGTTGGCCTGTTCATCCTCGATGAGCAGGGCGAATGGGCCGAACTGCGGGCGGCGTCCAGCGCCGGTGGACGGCAGATGCTGGTTCAAGGCCATCGCTTGCGAGTGGGCGAACGAGGCATTGTCGGCAACGTGGCCGGGCAGGGCGAATATCGCGTCGCACACGATATTGGCCAGGACGCGGTCTTTTTCGACAATCCGCTTCTACCCGACACACGTTCCGAGATCGCCTTGCCGTTGCGCGTCGGCAGCTCGACTATCGGCGTGCTGGATGTACAAAGCACGGCGATCAATGCGTTCACGGATGAGGATGTGACCACCCTGCAAGCGCTCGCCGACCAGATTGCGCTGGCGATCAGCAATGCGCGTTTGTTCCAACAAGTGCAAGAAAGTGTTGCGGCGGAGCGTCGGGCGTACGGCGAGTCGAGCCGCCAGGCCTGGCAGAATTTGCTGCGCGCGCAGCCCGACCTGGGCTATTTGAGCGACGGCCGGGGCGTGCGCGCCGCTGATCTGTTGGAGCCGCAAATGGCCGCGGCGTTGGAGGCGGGCATCAACATGAGCGACGCCGGGCAGCCGGGCGCGCTGTCGATCCCCATCCGCGTGCGTGGCGAGGTGATCGGCGTGGTGGATGGCCTCAAGCCAGACGGCTCGGCCTGGAGCGCCCAGGAGGTCGAACTGCTGGAGGCGATGACCGAGCAGTTGAACGTGGCCCTGGAAGGCGCGCGGCTCTATGGCGATACGCAACGCCGCGCGGCGCGCGAGCAGATGATCGGCCAGGTGACCGGGCGTATTCGAGAATCGCTTGATATAACAACGGTGATCAAAACCGCCGTGCAAGAGATCGTTCAGTCGCTGGGACTGGCGGCGCTCGATGTGCGGCTGGCGCCCCCAGAGCCGGTTGACGAGCCGTAGTGCGGCGGCAGGAGACACAGATATGCGACAAGACCAGATGACACACTCACACAGCGCGGATTCAGTGCATCTGCCGGCGTCTGCCTCGGTTTCACTGGGGGACAGTCTGACGAACTGGCGGAGCGATCTGACCCGGGTCGCGTTGCGCGCGATGCTCGTGGTTGGTTTGTTTGCGGTGTTGTTCGGCAGCTATACGGCCTATCAGGTGGGCAATTTTATCGCCATCCCCATTTATTGGGTGGTCTATGCGCTGGCAGCGGCATTTACGCTGTGGCGCGGCATTCCCTACACCATACAGACCTGGCTGATCATTGGCCTGTTCTACGCCGTGGGCGTCTTTGAGACGCTCAACACGGGGCGCACCGGAGATGGGCGTATTTTGTTGCTGGGTTTTGCGCTCGTCGCCGCGCTCTTTTACGGAAAGCGTGCTGGATTGATCGCAACCGGGTTGAACGTGCTGACTCTGCTGCTTTTCGGGGTGGCGTTTTCTAGCGGCCTGTTGAGCGTTTTTTCAAAAGAACGCCAGGCTGTTTCGGTTGATTTTTTCCCGTGGGTCAGTAATGCAGCGGTGCAAACGATGGTTGGCGTGCTGCTCATCTTTGGATATGACTTTTTGCTCTCCCGGTTTGCGAAAAACGTGGCCAGCGGCCAGAGTCTGATCGGCGAATTGCAGGCCCAGGCTCAACTGTTGATGACGCGCGAAGCCGAACTGGCGCAACGCAATACGCAGCTCAAAGCCGCTGCGCAAATTGCGCGCGAGACCACCAATATCACGGATGAAGAACAACTGCTGCCAAGATCGGCGCGCTTGATCTCGGAGCTTTTTGGCTATGCCTACGCAGGCGTCTATGTTCTGGATGAGCTTGAGACCGGTTCTGGAGGCAAGCTGGCGATCCTCCGCGCTTCTTACGATCAGGCGGGAGAGTGGCGGATGGCGCACGGACACGCGTTGCCGATCAATGATGCGACGCTTGTCGGGCGCGCGCTGCGCCAGGCGGTCGCCCAAATGGACGCCAATGTGGACGCTGGCACAGCAGAGATCGCTCTGCCTTTGCGCATCCATGGCCGGGTGGTCGGTGCCCTGGAGGTGCATGGCTCACGCCTGGCCGGACGGCGCGAGTTCGCTGCAGAAGAGGTCGAAGCGCTGCAAACCGTGGCTGACCAGATCGCCGTTGCCCTCAGCAATGTGCGCCTGGTTGCGCAAATACAGGCCAACCTGGATATGGTTCGGCAGGCTGCTGGAGAGGCCAGCAGTCAGGGCTGGCGCGAATTTTTGCGCGCCCAGTCGGGATTGGTCGAGCGTTATGACCCTGATGGCCTCTTGCCGCCAGCGACCGAGTGGCTGCCAGAACTGGAAGCGGCCATGCAAAGCGGTGAACCTGTCGCCAGACAAGACGGTGTTTCGGCGCAGTTGGTTGTCCCCATCCGGGTGCGTGGGCAGGCCGTCGGCGTCATTGACGCGCGCAAGCCAACCGGAGAGGCCTGGGCGTCGGCAGAGATCGAGACCGTGCAAACGCTGATCGAGCAATTGGGAGTGGCGTTGGAAAGCGCGCGGCTGTACCAGGACACCCAGCGCCGCGCGGCCCGCGAACGGTTGGTCAGCGATGTGACCGGGCGTATGCGCGAGCCGGTCGAGTTGGAAGACGTGCTCAAGGTAGCCGTGGACGAAATCCGCCAGGTGCTCGACCTCGATCAACTGGTGTTGCGGCTCCGGCCGGGCGCACCTGACAAAACGCCCGAGATGGATCAAAGAGGTGCAGGATGAGACAATCGTTTGCCGATCCGGCTTCACGGACTGAATCGAGTTCCTGGCTGCGCGAGCAGCGCCACCGCGTGATCAATGTGCTGTTGTGGATGATCGTGGTGGCGGGGCCGTCGGGCATTTTGCCCGACGTCATCGCGCTGTTCCGGGGACAAGAACTCAACCTTACGCTGCCAGCATACTTGATCGCCTATGGGGTGGCCGTGCTCTTGTTGGTGGTGCGCAAGATCGGCGATGCCTGGCGCGCTTTGGTGCTTTTGTTGGCGTTCTATGCGTTTGCCGTCTTTGCCCTGTACGTGGGTTGGTTGAGCAGCGGAGGACGCATGTTTCTTTTGGCTGTGATCGTCCTGTCCGCGCTTTTGCTCGACATCCGTGCCGGTATGGTTGCTGCTGCTCTGAGCCTTTTGACCTATGCGGCCTTTGCTGTTGGGTTCAACCAGGGGGTGCTCACGTTGGGCAGTTCGCCCGACCCGACCTCTTTGGACGAGATATTGGAGGAAGGCGCCGGTTTTGTCATGTCTGTTGGCCTGATGGCGCTGGCGATATGGTTCTTTAATCAGGCGCTCGTTATTGCTGCGCGGGCCAACCGGGCGGCAGAGCAGGCGCGCGCGGCGCTGGGCGAGCGTGCCGCCGAATTGGAGGCCGCCAATGCCCGCCTGGACCGGCGTATGGAGGCGCTTACTGCAACGGCCGAAATTGCCTACGATGTGACCTCGGTGCTCGATGTGCAGCAGCTTTTAGATCGTCTGGTCGGGTTGATCGGCGAGCGGTTTGGGTTTTACTATGCCGGCGTCTTTCTGGTGGACTCGGCGCGGCAGTGGGCGGTGCTGCAGGCCGCCGCAGGCGAGGTCGGGCAACGCTTGCTGGCTCGCAACTACCGGGTGCCTGTTGGCGAAGAAACTGACGCCGAGCAATCGCTGGTGCGAGAGGTCTTTACACAGATCGGGCATAGAACACAATTGCTTGATGAACGAGATGCCGTTGATTCAGATTGGCCGGATACGCGCGCCGAGTTGGCTCTGCCGCTGCGGGTGCAAGGTGTGGTGATCGGCGTGCTCGACGTGCACCGCCGGGCGGCGGAACCCTTTGACCTGGAGGATGTTGCCGTTCTGCAAACGCTGGCCGACCAGGCGGCGGTGGCGGTGAACACGGCGCAGCTCGTGCAGCGCGTCGAGGCGGCGGCAGAGACTGAACGGCGAGCGCGCGGCGAACTGACCCGCGAGGCGTGGCAGAATTTGCTGCGCGCGCAGCCCGATCTGGGCTACCTGGCTGACCGCCGGGGCATTTTCGAGTCGCCGGAGGTTTGGGAACCAGAGATGGAAGAGGCGTCGCGGACAGCTCGTGTGGTGGTGGCCGACCATGACCGGGAACGATTGGCTATGCCGCTCAACGTTGGCGGGCAGGTGATCGGTGTTTTGGAGGGCCGCCGGCCGGGTGGGTGGTCGGACGAGGAAATCGCGCTGCTGGAAACGCTGGTCGAGCAACTGGGCGCGACGGTGGAACGCGCCCGCCTGTATCGCGAGACCCGGCGCACTGCCGCCCGCGAGCGCACGATTGGCGAGGTGACCGGGCGCGTCCGCGAGACGCTGGACCTGGAGACCATGCTGCGCACCGCCGCCGACGAGATCCGGCGAGCGCTCAGTCTGGAGCGGCTGGTGGTGCGGCTGGGCGCACCACAAGAAGAGGAGCAAGCATAATGGAGTCGGGAAGCCAAACCAGTCTGTGGACCAAAGTCAAAGCCTTTTTTGCCCTGCCTTCGTTCGAGGATGATGAAACAGCGCGGATCGCAGCCTTGTTGAATACGATCTTGTTGGGTGGCGTGGCACTGATATTGATTCTTGTGCCGCTGGGTCTTTTGCTGCCAGGCACGTATGTCCAGACTGTCATTGCGTTGCTTGTGCTTGGCGTTCTTTTGTTCGTATTATGGTTGGTTATGCGGCAAGGGTACGTGCGGCAAGCCAGTATTGCATTGGTTGGACTAATATTGATCCTCGGTGCTGTCAATATTTATTTTGTTGGTACTGTCCGTGCGGCGATGGCGGCGATTTTGATCTTGAGTATCATGGTTGCCCGCTTGCTGATCAACAACCGGGCGCTGGTGATTGTGACCGTGCTTTGTGCTTTGATTTTATTGGGACTGTATATGGCCGAGACCGCCGGGATGCTCCCACCAACGACGACAGGAGCGCGTGGGCTGTCAACGTGGCTGACATGGGTTGGCATATTTACGATGGCGGCGGTGTTACTTGGTTTGGCAGGATCCGGTATTGAGCATGCCCTTGATTCAGCGCGCCGCTCTGCAGCAGAACTTGGGGAGCAAAGCGCGCAGCTTCAAGCGCTGGTTAACCAACGGACTGACGAGCTGATACGCCGCGAGGCTTACCTGGGGGCAACGACAGCGATTGCCGGTGAAGCGGCGTCGGTGGAGCGCGATCCGCAAGGATTGCTAGATCGTGTGGTCGGGGTGATCAGCGAACGGTTTGGCTTTTATCACGTTGGCGTTTTTATGGTCGATCCGGGCAAGGTATGGGCGGAATTGCGCGCCTCGTCGAGCGAAGGTGGGGCGCGGATGAGGGCACAGGGGCACCGTCTGCGCCTGGGCGAGGGAATGGTCGGCGACGTGGCACAGTCTGGCCGCTATCGCCTGGCTCAAGATGTGCGTCGGGACGCTGCCTTTCGAGAAAACTCCGATCTGCCGGAAACTCACGCCGAGATCGCGCTGCCGCTGCGTGTGCGCGGCGAGGTCATTGGCGTACTCGATGTGCAGAGCACTGAGTCAAACGTGTTCAGTGATGAGGACGTGACTGTGCTGCAGGCCCTGGCCGACCAGATCGCAGTGGCGGTCAATAGTGCCCGTCTTTTCAGCCAGGTGGAGGAGCGCGTCGAGGCTGAACGTCGCGTCTATGGCGAATTGGCTCGCGAGGCATGGCAAACGTTGCTCAAAACGCGCTCCGACCTGGCCTTTGCCAGCGATGTTGGCGGCGTTTCTCCATTTGCCGTCTGGGAGCCGCAGATGCAAAGGGCGGTGCGTACCGGCCAGGTGGTTGGCGGTGATATGGCCAATGCGCTGGCCCTGCCGATCCGTGTGCGCGATCAGGTGATCGGGGTGATTGACGGTCGCAAGCCCGATGGCACGGCCTGGTCAGAGGACGAGATCGGCCTGCTACAGGCGCTGACCGACCAGTTGAGTGCGGCATTGGAAGGTGCGCAGCTCTATGATGCTACACAACGCCGCGCAACGCGCGAGCAGCTCACCCGCGAGATCACCGACCGCATGCGCGCGGCGTTGGGCTGGGACGAGTTGATGCAGACGACGCTGCAAGAGATGGCCCGCGCGGTAGGCGCCTCGCGCGCTTTCGTGCAATGGGCAGAGTCAGACGAACGATGAGCGCTAAGCGCGCACGCCGCGCTTTTGTGCAGTGGACGCCAGAGGTCGATGCGCGATGTATGTGAACAAGGTAAGCGTTCAGGGAGATAGACAAACAAAGGTAATTTAAACAGGATGATCAAGATTTACAGGATTGAGATCGAGTCCGAGTATCAAATATCCTGTTCATTCTGTAAATCCTGTCAAAATGTACCCCCTGAACGGTTACTGAACAAGAAGGGACGCTGTCGATGAGGGTTCAAAATCGAACCGGTTTATCGTCAACATCTATAGAGCATTTAACTGACGAACAGGCGCGTCTGGTTCAGATCAGGCGGCTTGGCGTGTGGATCCCATTGGCGGCGTTGGGGGCCGTCGTGTTGACTGTGGGTGCGTTTATTGGGCTGCCTGACTGGCGACTGCTCGCCGCAGCGATGGTGGCGCTGCTCGGCGGCCTGGGCCTGGTCTATGCGCGCTGG
This sequence comes from Anaerolineae bacterium, assembly GCA_016931365.1. The sequence continues at coordinate 41,360 of JAFGEY010000219.1, read as the reverse complement.
GTGGCCGGGCGAGGTCGTTTGGAGCAGGCTGCTCTCCTTGTGGTGATCATCCCGTTGATCGTTATGCCCCTGGTTGTGCTGCTCTGGTCAGGGGTCACCTGGGGCTTTGGGTTGGGCGTGCTGGTTTTGCCGTCCGTTCTGGCCGGGTTGGTCTGGCCGCGTTCGCGCGCTCGATGGGCCTGGGTCGCAAGCGCCGGCGTAGCGCTGTTGACCTTTGGCGTTGATGCACTCTTGAACGCCTACCCGCTTTGGTCGCGTTTTGATGCCACGCAGAGCGTGGTGTTGATCGCGTTGGTCTACACGCTGATTGCCGGCGTGATTTTGTTGGTGTTGGCCGAACTCTGGCGCGCATACCGCCAGATCACCTCCATCCGTCTGCGCTTGAGCGTGACTTTTGTAGCCGTGGTTCTGTTAGTGGGAGCGGCGAGCAGTGCGGTCTCGGTCTCGGTCGGTTTGAGCAATGTGCGGCAGCAGACCCTGAGCCAGCTCCAGTCGGTGGCGGCGCTGAAAAAGAGCGCAATCGACTCCTTCGCCGATAATTTACTGCTCGATCTGGACGCGTTGGTGACGGAGGCCTATGAAATTCAGCGCTTGCGCATCGCGATCATTAACGATCCACTATCGAACCCCCAGGACGCGCGAAACGGATTGCGCACCCGCTTTCAGCGCGTCATCCAGCGCACTAAACGGTTCGATGAGTTGTTTGTCCTCAACCTGGATGGCATCGCCGTCCTTTCGACCGAGCAAAAGAACGAAGGGCTGACGCACGACTATCAGGATTACTTTAGACAAGGGCTTGAAGGCCCTTATCTATCGCCGGTTTCCTATGCGCTGACGATAGCCGACGCGCCGGCTGCTGTCGGCGCGTCGACAGCAGCCGGCGAGGCGGCCTTGCCGATTCAGATCATGGTTTCGGTGCCGATCCTGGATACCTATGGCGACCTGACCGGTGTGCTGGTAGGGCGAGTGCGACCAGATCGTATGGCCGAGATCATGCAGGAGCGTTCCGGCCTCGGCGAGACGGGAGAGACGTTTCTGATCGACGAGAGCTATCATCTCTTGACGCCACTGCTGCACCGTGAGGGTGTGCAAGGGCTGGTGCGCACCGTAGGTGCAGCAGCGGCCGTGCAGCGCCTGTCTGGCGCGCCTCAGGTCTATGAAGGGGATCACGGCGACCCGGTGATCGGAACCTCGATATGGCTGGATAATTTGCGTATAGCCATCATCGCTGAGCGCAACCTGAATGAGGTGACGCGCGGCGCACGGGCGATAGTGCTGCTCAATATCGGCGTGGCCATCGGCGCGGTGGGATTGGCCGTGGTGGCCTCGCTCTTTTTCAGCCAGGACATCTCGCGGCCGCTGTCCAGCCTGGCCGATACTGCCGGGCGCGTCGCTGCCGGTGCGTACACGTTGGAGGCCGAGGTAGAACGCCAGGACGAGATCGGCGCGCTGGCGACGGCCTTTAACAGCATGACCGCTCAACTGCGCGATTTGATCGGCGGCCTGGAAGCGCGCGTAGTCGAGCGAACGCGCGGCCTGGAGACCGTGGGCGAGGTGACGCGTGCCACCATCTCTGAACTGGACATCGAGCGGCTGCTGCCCCGGGTGGTCGATCTGGTGCGCGATCGGTTCGGCCTGTATTACGTGGGCTTGTTTATCGTCGACGAGGCCAAAGAGTATGCTGTTCTCCATGCCGGAACCGGCGAAGCAGGGCTGGCGATGCTGGCGCAGGGCTGGCGGCTGCCGATCGGCGGTGAGTCGATGATCGGGCAATGTGTGGCGACGAGCGTTTATGGCGTCAAACAGACCGAGGGAGATCTGGTCGTGCGCTTTGACAACCCACTGCTGCCCGAAACGCGCTCCGAGTTGGCTCTGCCGCTGCGTTTTGGGCGGCAGAGCATTGGCGCGATGACTGTGCAGAGCGCGCAAGAGGCAGCGTTTGACCAGGCCGAGATCGCTGTTTTCCAAAATCTGGCCGATCAAGTCGCCGTCGCTGTACAGAACGCGCGCGTGTTTGCCGAGGCGCAGACGGCACTCGACCGTGCGCAAGAGGTGCAACGCCGCTATCAGGGCCAGGCCTGGGAGCAGTATGTGCGTGCCCGCGATGTGACCGGCTATGAGCAGGTGGGGCAAGATATCCATCCGCTGGGGCAAGCCCTGTTGCCCGAAGTGCAGTTGGCGCTGGTCGAGGCCGATGCTCAACGGCAGGCGCGGCAGGCCGGCGAGCCTGCGCTGGTAGTGCCGCTTGTGCAGGGCGACCGGGTTTTGGGGGCCGTTGGCCTGGAGCGCCGCGATGGACGGCAGACGTGGAGTGAAGACGAGATCGCTCTCGTCGAGGCCCTGGTTGAGCAGTTTGTATTGGCGGCCGAAAACCAGCGCCTGATCGACCAGACGCAGGCCCGCGCCGCGCGCGAACAGCTCACCCGCCAGATCGTCGACCGGGTGCGTGCGGCAGAGAACATTGAAGACATTCTGCACGTTGCCAGTGAGGCGCTCAGCCGCCAACTGAATGCATCCAAAGTCGTGGTTCGCTTGGGCCCGGAGGCCAAGCTCACTGGCGGCAGCCAGAGCAGCGTGTGATAAGGGTAAAGGGGTATGCATATGTTCGAACGGCTTGTACGATGGTTTTCGCCCCCTGTCTTTGAAGGCGATGAGGAAAAAACCAACAGCGCTGGTCTGTTAAACACTCTTCTGATCGCGCTGGGGCTTTTTGCTTGTGTGGGTACAGTGCTTGTGCTGTTGAGCTCAGCGGTGCGCTGGCAGTACAACCTCGCCTTTGGAGTTGTGCTCGTCTCGACATCGGTGGCGATGCTTGTCGTCATGCGCCGGGGACGTGTGCGGTTAGCAGCAGTCGTTCTGTGCATTGCGTTGTGGGCCCTGGTGACCTGGCAGATTTACGTCGATCAAGGCGGCATTCGAGGAAGCACCGGATCGATCTATTTTGTGATCGTCATCATTTCAGGGCTGCTCCTGGGCAGGAAAGCCATCATTATTTTTGGCGCGTTGGTTTCATTGACAATTGCCGGTTTGTACGTCCTTGAAGTGACCGAGACGATCCCGGTTCATCTGAGCCCGTTAGCGTCGTCGGTCGACTTGATCCTGCTGGAACTGGTATTTGCGTTTGCTGTTCTGCTGTTGCGCGTGGTCGTCATTCGGACGACGGATGCGTTGAGCCGGGCGAGCCGGAACGAAGCCGAGTTGGTGCGCAGAAACCGCGAGTTGCAAGAGATACGCGGTGGGTTGGAGCAGCGCGTCTACGAGCGCACGCGCAACCTGGAGGCGGTGGCAGAAGTGGCCCGAACGATCACCACCGTACTCGATCCTGTCGAACTGGAACGCCGGATTGTGAACCTGGTGCGCGAGTCCTTCGGACTTTATTACGCCGGTCTCTTTCTCGTCGACGAAACCGGCGCGTGGACTGGTGAGCCGAATCGCTGGGTCGTGCTGCGCGCGGGCACCGGCGAGGCCGGGCAGTTGATGATCGAACGGGAACATCGCTTTGCCCTCGACGACCCGAACTCGATGATCGCACGGTGTATCGCTGAAAAACAGGCGATCATCGCCCTGGACGTAGGCGAAGAAGCGCGCCGCTTTGATAACCCCTTGCTGCCGGATACTCATTCCGAGATGGCGCTGCCGCTCGTTTCTCGCGGGCAGGTACTGGGCGCGATGACCATTCAAAGCGACCGGGTGGCGGCATTCAGCGAAACTGCAATTGCTGCGATGCAGACGATGGCCGATCAGATCGCCGGCGCCCTGGACAATGCCCGTTCGTTTGCTGCAGCGCAGGTGTCGCTGGCGCGCTCGGAAGAGATCGTTCGCCGTTACGTGCGTGAATCGTGGGAGAGCTATGCCAGCACCGAACCAGTGAGCGGCTATCTTTACGCGACGGGGCGGGTGGGGCCGAACAACCGGGCCTGGCTGCCGGTGATGGATGAAGCATTGCGCCGCCATGACCTGGTGGTCGAACAACGGGCCACGGACGCGGAGGCCGCATTGCCTGGCGAGGGAATGGAGTTGGCCGTGCCCTTGTTCTTTGGCGAAGAAGTGATCGGCACCATCGGGCTGCGGCGCGAGTCGGAACGGGCCTGGAGCCAGGAAGAGATCGAACTGGTACGCGATGTGAGTTTGCAGGTGGCCCAGGCTGTGGAGACGCGGCGTCTTTTTGAAGAGACACAGCGCAGTGCTCGCCGGGAGTCGACGCTGCGCCGCACTGCCGACCGCGTTCGCTCTCAGGCCAACCTCGACGCGCTGCTGCGCACTGCCGTGCAAGAGATTCAGCGCGCCGTCGGTGCTTCGCATGTGGCGATCCGGTTGGGCACCGAGGAGACGCTGGCTTCTAGCGCCAGTCGTCCTGTCGATGAAGGAGTGAGTCAAGATGCCTGATCCGTCGACATTGAACGCCGCTCAAATAGCGCCACAAGATATGTTATTGCAGGTGTTGGGAGCGCAGTTTTATCATTTTGCCTTTGCCGACGGTTACACAGTTGGTGGGGTTCAGGATGACCGGCATACAGCAGTTAAATCTGCGTGCGAGCGTTTGTGCCTGGTCGATGCCAATGATGCCTTTGCCCGCCAGTATGGTTTTGATGGACACGAGGCGATGCTCGGAAGCGGGTTCAAGTTTGCTCAGATGTTTCCTGGCGCAGAACTGTCTGAGCGCGCCTTGGCCGACATCCTGGCGTTGGGCGATCAAACTGCCGACCAGGTAACGCAGCAACTGGATCGAGAGGGGCGCACGCGGTTTATCCGTTCTGTCATCTCGTTGCAGAGGTCAGAAACGGGTATCCGTGGTTTTTACGGTGTGCAGTGGGATGTGACCGAGAGCTATGTTACGCGCGCAGCCCTGGAAGTGCAGAACAAACAACTGAGCGCCATTCAGGCCATAGGACGGCTCACGGAGGCCCGGCTGTCGGTTGAAGCGTTTCTGGAACGCGTCGTCGACCTTATTTCGGCGGCGATGCAGTATTCCGAACTGGCGATGGTGGCCATCGAGTTTGAGGGCAAGGTATACGGCCAGGAAAAAGCAATTGAAAGCGCATCTCGGATTGCGTACGGCATTGTCATCGATCAACAAGAAGTCGGGCGGGTGCACATTGCCTACCTTGAGCAGCGGCTCTTTGCCGCTTCCGAGTCGGCCTATATTCGCAGTGTCGCCGAACGTATCGGCGGATACATCAATCGGGTTCGCGCCGAAAGCCAGCTTGTCCGGCTGAGTGTGGCCGTTGAGCAGACGGTCGATGGCATCGCCGTGGCCGATGTGGATGGTAACATCCAGTTTGTGAACATGGCCTGGGTGCGGATGCACGGGTACGAACCGAAGGAATTGGACGGAAAACATCTCTCCACATTCCACAATCCGGAACAGTTCAAAGAGGAGGTTGGGCCGTTCATTGAAAAGGTAATGAAGGAAAGTACCAACGAGGGTGAGGTGGGGCACATCCGACGCAACGGCTCGGTTTTTCCTGCCTGGATGACGGCTGCTCTGCTGCGTGACGAGGATGGTAACCCGATCGGGTTGGTAGCCACGACGCGCGATATAACCGGGCAAAAAAAGATGGAAAAAGCCCTGCAAGAGAGCGGAGAGCAGTTCCGTCTGATCGCCGAGTCGATTCCCGTTCCGATCTTGGTCAGCCGGGTTACAGATGGCGTCGTTTTGTATGGCAATGGGCCTTTGGGCGAACTCTTTGGAATTGACATAGCGGAGCTGATTGGTCGCCAGACGCCAGATTTCTATTACGATCTGTCCGACCGAAAGAAAATCCTCGGCGCTGTGCGGCGTGATGGTGTTTTGCGCAACTATGAATTCCAGGTCAAAAAAGTCGATGGCACCCCGTTTTGGGTGATTGCCTCACTGCAAGTGATCACTTTTGGCGATGAACCGGCGTTGTTGGTCGGCTTTGTCGATGTGACCGAACGCCGGGCAGCGGAAGCGGGGCGCGAGCAGTTGTTGATTGACTTGAATAACCGGACTGAACGACTGCAAACAGCCTCCGAGATCTCACGTGCGGCCGGCAGCATTCTGAACTCAGAAGAATTGATTCACCGCTCGGTCGAGTTGATCCGTGATCGATTCAGTTATTATTATGTTGGCCTGTTTCTGGTAGACGAGACGGGCGAGTGGACCAAGGAGCCTAAAAAGTGGGCGGTGCTGCGCGCTGGTACTGGCGAGCAAGGGCGCGAAATGATGGCTCGCGGCCACAAATTGGAAATTAGCGGCGGGTCGATGGTGGGGCAGGCGATTTCGTTGGGTCGCGCGCGCATTGCCTTGGATGTGGGCGCGAATGCAGTTCTGCGGGTGGACAACCCCTTGCTACCCGACACACGCTCGGAAATGGCCCTGCCGCTGATGTCGCGCGGGCAAGCCATCGGCGCGCTGACTATCCAGAGCGCACAGGAGGCGGCCTTTTCCGAGGTCGATATCACAGTGCTGCAAATTATGGCCGACCAGTTGGCGACTGCCATCCAGACGGCAATGTTGTTTGAGCAGGCTCAACTCCAGGCCGAGCGCGAGCGGTTAGTGCGAACCATCGCCGACCGCATCTACCGGGCAACCGATCGTGAATCGATTATGCGGATCACACTGCAAGAACTGGGCCAGTTGCTCGGTGCGTCCAAGTCGATTGTGCGTCTGGGCACGCGTGAGCAGTTGCTTTCCGATCCAATGGGCTGATGAAGCCGTAGCGTGGTTAAAGGCCGGGCAAAGGAGAGATGGCTAGCATGGCACATACTATCTATATGGGCGAAGACGGCATCGTGCGTACAGCAATCATCGGCGATATGACTGAAGAAGATGCCCGTGCCTTTGTACGAGATGCACAACCCTTTCTGGCGGCAAGCCTGGCTGAAAACCCGACCCATGTGCTGCACGATTCCAGCCGGTCTGGCAAATATACGTCCCAGGCACGCAAGGTGATCCTATCTGTGTTTTCGGATCCACGGATCGGCAAGGTCGCTGGTTTTGGTCCGCGGCCATACTCACGGGTGCTGTTTACTTTTTTCATCAAGGCCAGCGGGCGCACCAACGTGCGGCTCTTTGCGACCAAAGCTGAAGCGCTGACTTGGCTCAATAGCAGGGAATAAACGACTCGCCACGCTGGAGGTACAGCTTATGCACAGTTTGTTGGAACGTCAGATCAAAGAGCACTTGGGTTCGGCCGAAAACATTCCCAAGAAATGGCAGGCATTCGTCCATGCTGTCGACGAAACTTACCAGCAGACCGACGCCGGTCTGGCAGAACTGGTCGATGTACAAGGGCGTGAACTGCTGGATGTGATCCAGTCGGTGGCTTTGGGCGATCTCGGTGTTCAGGTCGAGATTCCAGAAGGTGTTGAGGTGTTATCAGACCTGGCCATTGGCCTGGAGATGATGATCGATGATATCCGTGAAATGATCGCTGAACAGGTACAGGCGCGCGAAGAGGTGGAACGCGCCCGTCAGAAGTTGGATGCGGCCCTGCAGCAAGTGCTATCCGTGCAACGCAGGTATATCAAGGAAGGATGGCAAAGCTATACTGAAGAGCGGTCGCGTACGACAGGATACGCGCTTGCCGACGGGCAGGAAATTCCACCCACCGACGCCTGGCTTCCGGCGATGGCTGTTGCCGTCGAAAAGGCCCAGGTGGTCACCAGCGAAGACGATAACGGTTCGGTGTTGGCTTGGCCGCTCGAGTTTTATGACCAGGTTTTTGGTGTGCTTGGGTTCGCCCGCGACGCAGAAGAAGGCTGGAGCGAGAGCGAATTGAGCACGGTTCGCGCGGTGATCGAACAGGTGACACAAGCCCTGGAAAACCAGCGCCTGCTCGACGAGCAGCAGCACACGGGCACGCTGATGGCCAAGCGCGTCGAAGAACTGGATTGTCTGGGTGACATCGGCCGTAAACTTGACGAGAGCCCTGCCGTTCCAGAGCTTTTGACGTGGGTGACGGCACGCATCCCTGCTGCGATGCAATATGCAGGCGAGTGCCTGGTCGCCGCCGAGTTTGAGGGACAGGTCTACGGCTCGCCAGAGGCGCAAACGCTGCCGAGACAAATGGTGCAGGGCATGCGCGTCGGGGGCGAGTTGGTGGGGCGGCTTTATGTAGCCTATACCCAGGAGCGCAACTTTTTGAACGAGGAAAGCGCTTTGCTCGGTGACGTAGCACGGCGGATCAGTGGGTACATCGAGAGCCGCCAACTCATCGAAGCGACACAGGCCAATGCCGAGCAGCTTGGTGTGTTGTACGAATTGGCGCAGACCTTGACAGCCCGGTTGGATATGGATCAATTGCTCGAACAGGTGTATCGCGGCGTTTCGCGACTGGTCGACGCAAATAACTTTTACGTGGCGCTGTATGACCCACAAAACGACGAGATGTCGTTTCCTTTGGCCATCGAGAACGGGCAGCGCCGGCGCTGGGGCGTGCGCCGCGGTGGAAACGGTCTGAGCGAATATGTCATTCGCACCCGCCAGCCTTGTCTGATTCGCGGCAGTCTCGATCAACATGCCGAGCGGTTCAAGGGCGTGCAGCAAATTGGCCAGATGTCCAGATCATGGGCCGGCGTCCCTATGATCGTCGGCGATCAAGTGATGGGCGTTATGGCCGTGCAAAGTGAAGAGAGCGATACGGTCTACGACGAGCATGATCTGGAATTGCTCAGTGCTATTGCCGGTCAGGCTTCTGTGGCGCTTCAGAACGCGCGTTTGTTCGAAGCGACGCAGGCCAACGCTGAACAATTTCGCGTGCTCTATGAATTGGCGCAGTCGCTGACCACGCGACTCGAGATGGATCAGGTGCTCGATCAGGTCTATCGCGGCGTGTCGCGGTTGATGAATGCGACCAATTTCTACATCGGTTTGTATGAACCGGAACGAGATCGGATCTCCTTCCCGCTCAATGTCACCGAGTCGGTGGCCGACCGCAAGATCACCGTTATTCCGGCTGGATCGGGCATCTCTGGATATATCGTCAGCACCGGTCAGAGTGTGCTGATCGGAGAGAGTGTCGATCTGTGGATGCAAGGGCATGGTATTGAGGTGGTGGGCGAGAATGCAAAATGTTTTCTGGGGGTGCCGTTGCTGATCGGCGATCAGGTGCAGGGTTTGATCGCGGTGCAGGATTATCACCGCGCCAACGTCTATACCGAGCGTGATCAGGCGATGCTGACGGCGATTGCCGGCCAGGCATCGGTTGCGATACAAAACGCGCGGCTTTTTGCCCAAATGCGTGAGCGTGCGCGGCGCGAGCAAATTCTGCGTCAGATTGCCAGTCGGGTGCGCAGTTCTACCGATCCCGACGTTATCGTCCGCGCGGCGGTGCGTGAGTTGGGCACTGCATTGGGGCGGCGTGCATTTGTACGCCTGGGTAGTGTCGAAGAGTTGGCTCAGCCCCCTCAAGTTTCGGAAATCTGAGCAGACCCAAGATCGAGAAGGAAATAAATCGATGGGACAACTTGCAGCAAGTATCAAAAATCAGTTTGACCGACTGGTCGAGGCATTTGAGCGCAATCTGGACGCCGTGCCGTTTTATGCGGCAGTTCCGGCCGAAGCCAGGCAAAATCTGGCACGGGCGTATTTGAACCTGGCCGTAACCTGCCTGGAGGCTCAAGATGTGACGCCGTTAGTCCAGTTCTTGCAGGCGCGCAGTCGTGATGTGCTGATGCATGGGGTTGCCTCCGAGTCGCTGCTCCAGGCAGTGGGTGCGTTTGAGGACGTGATATGGCCGCTGGTTAATTCGCTGGACGATGCTCGCTTTTTCGGCTATGCCGTTTCCAAGTCAAGAGAGGCGGTGAGCCTGGAGATTGCCAGCATGCTGAGCGCGTCGGAGCAAAAATTTCGTCAGGTCGTTGAGCGCTCGCCGGTGGGCATCTTTGGTGTCACGCCAGATGGGCAGATGATACAAGTCAACCCGGCATTCTTGCACATTGTCGGCTATGACTCGCTGGAAGCGATCAACCAGGTGGGCCTCAAATCTCTCTACTATGACCCTGCCGATCACCAACGGCTGTTGGATCTGCTGGTCGAGGGGCCAGTGTCAGATTTTGAAACTGCTTTTTGCCAACTTGGCGGTGGTATTGATCGCCAAGGCCAGATCGTTCTTGTGTCTGTCAATGCCAGCCTGATCTCCAGCCCTGAAGGGCAAGTGGTGGAAGGAATCATTCAGGATGTCAGCGAGCGCAGGCAGGCCGCCGAGCGCGCACAGCGTCGACTAACCCACTTGCGCGCCGTCACCGAATTGACTGCGCTGCTCTCGGCGGAACATGATGCCGATACGCTCTGTCGTCTCGCCGTCGAATTGGGGAGGGAGCATCTGGACGTCGACCGGATGAGCATCTGGTTGAATGATGGCTCGCCGGGAAGTTTTCGAGGCACTTTTGGCACTGATGAGCAAGGACAAACGCGCGATGAGCGCGAGGCGCGAATGGAAACGGGCCAAGACTCAACATTTGGACAGATTGCTCTTGGTACTTTACCGGAGGCAGTGACCTATGAATCGCTGCGCGACCACCAGGGCAATGTGGTGGGCGAGGGTTGGCACATTGCGGTGCCGGTTGAGGGTGCCGGGGGTGATGTGCTCGGTGTGCTCGTTGCCGACCGTCTGCTCACGCAGCGTGCGTGGGATGATTACATCGTCGAAATTCTGAGGCTCTATGGCCTCTCGGTGGGCCGCCTGCTCGAAGGCGTGTCGATGCTGGAGGCGCTGTCCAGCTCGCAGCAAATGCTGCGCCTGATTATGGACAACATTCCCCAGTCGGTGTTCTGGAAAGATCAGAATCTCAACTACCTGGGCTGCAACCGGGCCTATGCGCAAGGCAGGCGGTTTTCCTCACCCGATGATGTGGTCGGCAAGAGCGATTTTGACCTTTCACCCCGCGCGCAGGCCGAGCGTTTCCGCGCCGATGATCGCCAGGTGATCGAATCGGGCCAGCCCAAGCTCGACTATGAAGAGCCGCGAATCACGCCCGACGGCGCGCAGCGTTGGCTGCGCACCAGCAAAATCCCGGTCAAGGACGCCGAGGGCCAAGTGGTTGCTGTATTGGCGATGTACGAGGACATCACCGAACGACGGCAGATGGAGCAGGAGACGCAACGTCGCCTGCGCGAGACGATGCTGCTCAACCGGGTGATGACCGCCACCGCTTCAGCAATGGAGCCGAACGCCGTGCTGGAGACGATCTGTCGCGAACTGGCCCAGGCGTTCGATTTGCCTCAAGCTGGCGTGGCGTTGCTGCGCGACGATGATACCATACTAGAAGTTGTGGCCCACTACCGCGCCAGTGACGAGTCGCCCGCGTTGGGCATGCGCATTTCAGTGGTGGACAATCCGGCCAGCCAGTATGTGATCGAAAACCGCGCGCCGCTGGCTATCTCGGACGTTCAGGATGACGAGCGAGAGCGCGGGTTCCGCGAGGCGGCCCAAACCCTTGGCATCGAGTCGATGCTCCTAGTCCCGCTGGTTGTGCGTGATCGTGTGATTGGCACGTTAGGACTGGATTCGTTTACGCCGCACGAGTTCACCGCAGAAGAAATTGCTTTGGCGCAAAGTACGGCCGCCGTCGCCAGCCAGACGCTTCAAAGCGCCCGGTTATACGAAGAAACGCAACAGTCGCAGCAAATGCTGCGACTGATTATCGACACCATTCCCGAGATGATTTTCTGGAAAGATCGCCAATCGGTGTATCTGGGCAGCAACACCCGCTTCGCCCAGGCCTCTGGCGTGGGGACGCCGGCAGATATCATCGGGCTGACCGATTCCGATCTGGCCTGGACGCGCGAAGAAGCAGGTGTCTTTCTCGCCGACGACCGTGAAGTAATAGAGTCGGCAATGCCCAAGCTGCACATCGTCAAACCACAGCTTCGGGCTGACGGCCGGCGCGTCTGGCTGGAAACGAACAAAGTGCCTCTGTTTGATGCAAAGAACAATGTGGTGGGCATCCTGGGCACGGCCATTGATGTGACGGAGCGCATGGAAGCGCTCGAAGCGGTGCGTGCGTCGCAGCAGATGCTCCAATCGGTCATTGACAATATTCCGCAAACGGTGTTTTGGAAAGACCGTAACCTGGTCTTTCTGGGCTGCAACGCCGCGTTTGCGCGCGATGCGCGGCTGGACTCGCCTGCCGAAATCGTCGGCAAGACCGATTACGATCTGTGGTGGGCTGATATGGCCGACAAGTTCCGCGCTGACGATCGGGCGATCCTTGAAACGGGCGAGGCGATCGTCAGCGAAGAAAATGTTCGCGTGTTCGAGGATGGTCGCCGAGGATGGAGCTCGCAAAACAAGATCCCATTGCGCGACGAAAATGGCCAGGTCTGGGCCATGCTGGGAACGTCGGAGGATATTACCGAACGCAAACTGGGCGAGATAGCCCTGCAAGAGAACGAGACTCGTATGGCCCTGGCCCTGGAAGCCGCCGACGCCGGCGTGTGGGAACTGCATCCACAGACCATGGAAACCTATTTTGACTCGCGTTGGTTTGCACTGCTCGGGTATGAGCCCGGCGAACTGCCGCAATCCTACGCTACCTGGGTCGGGCTGCTTCATCCTGAGGAGCAGGAGGCGGTCCAGGCGCAGGTGATACATCACATTCAGCAAGGGGCCGATTTCGCCCTGGATTTCAGGATGAAAGCCAAAGAGGGCGGCTACCGCTGGATTCACGCCATTGGCAAGATGGTCGAGAAAAACGAGGATGGCTCAGCAGCGCACATCATCGGCACGCACACCGACATCACCGATCGTGTGTTGCGCGACCGTGAGCGCATCGAGATGTACGTGCGGCGTACCGAAGAAGTGCGTATCAGCACCCAGGTGGCGCAGGAAATCGCCGTCGCGACATCGCTCAACGATCTCTTGGGGCGTGTGGTGACGCTGATCAAAGAGCGGTTTGGCTATTATCACACCCAGATTTTCCGCCACGACCCACAGCAAGATGCGATGGTTCTGGTCGCCGGGTATGGCGAAGTTGGGGCCAGGATGCTCGCGGCCGGGCATATTCTGCCTCGAGGCACCGGTGTGGTCGGTATGGCGGCGGAAACCGGGCAGCCGGCGCTGGCTGCTAATGCCAGTGTCGATCCGAACTGGCAACCAAACCCCAATCTGCCCGATACGCGCGGCGAGCTGGCCGTGCCTATCCGTTGGCGAGATCAGATTTTGGGCATCCTGGACGTGCAGAGCAACCAGGTGGGTGAATTGACTGACGACGATCAACTGGTGCTGGAAGGTCTTTGTGGCCAGATCGCCATTGCTATTCGTAATGCCGAGACGCTTGAAGAAGCTCGCACTTTCCGTCGCCTTGTGGAAGGCACGAGCCAGGGGATCGAGATTGGCACGCTAGACGGTCGCATCTCCTACAGCAACCCGGCGATGATTCGGATGGTGGGTGAAACGGACGACATATCTAGTATGGGCACGCTGTTTATGACCTACTATGATGCCCAAGAACAGCAGCGGATGGAGAAAGAGATCGTGCCCGCGACGATGCGCGACGGTGAATGGCAAGGCGAGATCAATATGCGTTCGCGAACCGGGCAAGTGATTCCGACCATTCATAACCTTTTCTTGCTCAGGGATGAGATGGGGCAGCCGCGGCACATTGTCAACATCGTTACCGACATCACCGAGAGCAAACGCTCGCAAGCCGAGATGCAAGAGCGGCTGCAAGAGTTGAACAGCCTATACCGCACGATCAGCGAAGAGGGATGGCAGAACTTTCGTGAATTCGCTGTCCTGCCTGGCGGTTATCTCTATGATGGTACCGAACCTCGACGCGCCGACGATTTGTGGTTGCCCGAAGTTGGCGAGGCGGTGACGACGGGCGAAATGATTGTCACCACTTTTGAACAACCCGCGGCCGTTGCGCCGCTGTCGGTGCCAGGTGGTGAGATTGTGGGTGCGCTGGGCGTTTATGACGATCCTGACCATCCTCTTCCGCCCGAGGACCTCAATCTGATGGAGTTGGTGGCGAATGAGGTGGCGCAGGCATTGGAGAGCGCGCGGCTGACTCAAGAAACGCGGGCGGCGTTAGCCGAAACAGGCGCTTTGTATCAGACCAGTCAGGCGCTTAACACAGCCAATACACTCGACGATGTGCTCCATGCGATCAGGCAAGGCGTCGAATTGCCCACGTTGCACATGATCTCGCTGACGTTGTTCGATCGTCCGTGGAGCGGCGACGATGGGCCTGAATACATCATCACCTCCGCGACGTGGAATGCTCGTGGGGATGCGTCGTCCGATCAAGTCGGTTCGCGGTATGAAATCTCGGCATTTCCAATACTCAAGTTGTTGCGTTTCGACGCACCGCTGGTTTTGGGCAACGTGGAAACAGACCCGACCGTGGATGAAGCAACCCGCTCTCTGTTCTTGGATGAATTTGGCGCCCGCAGTGTCGTGTTCCTGCCGTTAGTGGTCGCCGGACAATGGATCGGTTTTGTGGATGTGTACCAGGATCAACCTTTTGAATTCCGCGAAGCCCACCTGCGCCGTTTGATGGCGCTGGTCGGGCAAGCGGCGGTAGCCGTACAGTCTATTCGACGGCTGCAAGAAACTCAAACCCGTGCTCAACGTGAGCAGCAACTGCGTGCGATCACCGACCGTGTGCGGCGGGGAGCCGATGTCGCGGCCATTGTGCGTGCTACAGTTGAAGAGTTGAGCCCGCTGCTCAAAGCCGATGAATTGGTGCTGCGTCTGGGTACAGGACAGAGCTTGCTCCCCAAGTCGGATAAAAAGTGACCGCCTGGAAATGATTGCCAAAGGCGCCTTAGGAGCTGACCAATATGCACGATCAACTAAAAACAGATGCTTTGCGAAATGTGTCATCGCCTGCCCAGCGGACCACGATTGGGCTACTTACCTTTGACTTTGCTGATACGCATACTGGCGATGTTTGGCGTGGTGCTATTGATGCTGTACAGGCAAATGGGGCCAATCTGATTTGTTTCGTTTCTGGCAATTTGCGCAATGAAAGCGAGTTGTCGTCCAGAAGAAATGCGGCCTTGGTTGATTTGATTGATGCTCAGTCGATCGATGGATTGGTTTGTTTTCAGTGGTGGCAGAACGAGGAGTGGTTTAACGAATTTTATTCGCGCTATCGTCCCTTGCCAGTGGTCAATGTGATGCGTTTGTATGAAGGATACCCTGGCGTTGCTTGGAATAACGAGCAGGTCGTCCGGGATTTGGTTCATCATCTGGTTACGGTGCATGGCTACCGCAAAATTGCCTATGTGGCCCGCCAGCGTCCTGGAAACCAAGTGTCAGATACGCGCCGGCAGGCTTATATAGACGCGCTGGCCGAGCACGGCATTGACCTGGACTCACGACTTGTTTTTCCCGGCTCGACGGACGATGCCCAAGTCGCAGTGCGCTATTTGCTAGACGAGCAAGGTTTGCGGCCGGGTGAGGATCTGGAGGCAATCATTCCCTGGTCTGATACGCAAGCGTTGGGCCTTTTGTCAGTGCTGCGGGCGCGTGGTGTGCGTGTTCCCTATGATGTGGCCGTGGTTGGAATTGATGATATGCCAGAGACGGCGGTCTCTATGCCGCCGCTGACTACGGTCAGGATGCCCCGCTACGAGATGGGCAAACAGGCAACTGAACTGATGTTGGCTCAATTGCGCGGAGATCAAGTGCTCGAACAGACCGTGATCCGCGCGCCATTGGTCATTCGCCAATCTTGTGGCTGTGTGGATGCGGTTGTGGCCAAGATCGCAACTCCAATAGTTTTGCCCACCGAATGTCACGACGAAACTCTGAGCGAGGTACTTGCTGTGCGGCAAGAGCAGGTCCTTGCCGATATGGCGCAGGCCGCAGGGGGTGTGCAGACCGAACAGACGTGCGCGGCGCGGGTACTGGATGCCTTTGTTGGTGAGTTAGATGGTCTGTCGAGTAGCTTTATTGTTGAACTTGATGATGTGCTGCGCGCGGTGGAGCAGCGAGACGGTGACGTCGGAGCCTGGCAGGACGTGCTTTCGGTGATGCGCCGTCATCTGTTGTTTTGTCTGGGCGACGTGCAGCAGCGACAGCGGGGCGAAGACCTGGTGCAGCAAGGGCGCGTTTTCGTCGAACGAATGGCTCAGCAGACCCAAGCACGCAAGCGGGCCCGGGTTGGCTTGCAGGCAGATATGTTGCACGAAATCGGCACGGCACTGTCCAATACGCTCAATATGCAAGACCTGGGTGACGTTTTGGCCCGAGAATTGCCCCTTCTGGGCATCACCAGTGCTTACCTCTCACTCTATGAGAATCCGCTAGCACCGGCAGCGCGCGCACGGCTGATTTTCGCCTATACCGAGCAAGGTCAGATCGATCTGGGCGCGAGCGGGAAGGCATTTCCCACTCAAAAGTTGGTGCCGGAGGATTTATGGCCTCAAGACCGGTCACACAATTTCGTGTTGTTGCCATTGTACGTCGGCGAACAACAGCTTGGTTTTGTGCTGCTCGAGGCCGGTCCGAGGGATGGAACCGTCTACGCGGTGTTGTGCGAGCAAATCAGTGGCACATTGTACAGGGTGCTGCTTTCCGAGCGGATGACACGCCGCGCAAGGCAACTCCAGGCCGCGGCCGAGGTTTCCGGTGCGGCGAACAGCATCCTTGATCCAGACGCGTTGATCCAGCAGGTGGTCAGCCTGGTGCGCGAGCGATTTGACCTGTATTACGTGGGCTTGTTTTTGGTGGAAGACGCATGGGCCGTGCTGCGCGCCGGCACGGGGCAGGCTGGAGAGCAGATGGTGGCCAGCAATCACCGGCTGGCCGTGGGCGGGCAGTCGATGATCGGCCAGTGTGTGGCTACAGGTGAGGTGTGCATTGCCCAAGATGTGGCAAATATGGCCGTGCGCCAGGCAAATCCACTGCTGCCCGAGACTCGCTCCGAATTGGCCTTGCCCTTGCGCAGTCGCGGAGAGACGATAGGCGCTCTGACCGTGCAAAGCGACCAAAGTGCGGCCTTTAACCAAGAGGATATTATCGTTTTGCAGACTATGGCGGCGCAGTTGGCGAATGCCATTGCCAACGCCCGTCTCTACGATCAAACTCAGGAGGCGTTGGAATCGGTGCGGGCTACCCAGCGGCGCTATGTTCAGCAAGCCTGGGAGCGCTATGCGTCTGGAACTGAGGCGTCATATGGTTATTTCCGCGCCGGCGACGAGGCAGGGCCGACGACAGATCGCTGGCTGCCGGTGATGGCTGAAGCGGTCAAACAACAAGGAACGATTATTCAGCAAGGGCAAGAACAGGGCGACATGCTGGCCGTTCCGCTCACTGTCGCTGGTGAAGTGATTGGGGTGTTGGGTGGGCGCAGCGCACAGGGCTGGCATCCAGAAGACATCGTTGCGCTGGAGGCCGTCGTCGAGCAAGTATCTCTGGCACTTGAGAACCAGCGCTTGTTTGAGGAGGCACAGCGGGCGACATCGTTGATGGGAGAACGGGTGGGCGACCTGGACTGTTTGAACGACATCGGTCACAAAACAGAAGAGACACCGTCCGTACCCGAGTTTTTGCAGTGGGTGACAGAGCGCATTCCCCTGGCAATGCGCCGTGCCGAGATGTGCGTGTCCGCAATCGAGTTCGATAAGCAGGTTTATGGTGTGCCAGAGGCGTTGGATTTGCCGTCGCAGATCGTGATGGGGCTGCGCATCGGTAGCGAATTGCGAGGCCGGGTGTGTATAGCCTACACTGAGGCGCACGAGTTTGTGGATGAAGAGAGTGCGCTGTTGGGAGACGTTGCCCGGCGGGTGAGCGGCTACATTGAAAACCAGGAACTGCTGCATGGGGCCCAGGCTCGTGCCGAGCAGGAAGGGCGCTTACGCCAGATCACCGACCGTCTGCGCGGCCAGCCAGATGTGGACAGCGTATTGCGGACGTTGGCCCGTGAGTTGGGACAGACATTGGGACGGCGCGCATTTGTGACGGTCAGTGGTGAAGGTCTGGCTCGCATCACTGCGGCGCAGCCGCAGCGGCGGACGCAAGAGGATGCCTAATATGAGCAAAGAGAATGATTTGTATCGGATATTGTTTGAATCCTCCAGCGATGCTATTATGCTGATCGAGGATGAACAATTCGTCGAGTGCAATGCGAGTGCGCTGACCCTGTTTGGTTGTGCGCGTGAAGACCTGATCGGGCGGCCGATGCTTACCTTCTCGCCACCCACGCAGCCCGACGGGCATGATTCGGCCCAGATCGCCCGGTCGGTTATTCGTGCTGTGCTGGCTGGCGAGCCGCAGCAGTTAGAATGGCAGCACTATCGTCTGGATGGCACGCCGTTTTACGCGCTCGTCTCGCTGCACCGAATCAGTGTCGATGAGCGCACGCTGATCCAGGTCTCTATGCGCGATATCACCGAGCGGAAGCGTGTCGAACAATCATTGCAGGAAGCCGAGGATCGCCAACGGTTGATTTTGGAAACCGCACCGACGGCGATTTTGGTGACCGGCTTGCCTGATGGGGTGGTCAAATATGCTAACCGAGAATTCGCGGCAATGTCCGGCTATGCTGTTGAAGAAATCCTGGGACGTCTTAGCCCCGATCTGTACAATGATCCTCGAGATCGACTCCAGCTTTTGCACCTGGTTCAGACCCAAGGCTCGGTGCAAGGTTTTGAGCTGCGCGGTAAGCGTAAAGATGGCAGTCTGACCTGGGTGCTCCTTTCAGCCCAGGTTATCCAGTATGACGGTGTGCCCGCTTTGTTGACCTCATTTATTGACATTTCCAAGCGCAGGGCGGCGGAAGAAGCGCTGCGCCAGGCTAACCTGGTGGTAGAGAGCAGTCCTGTCATCCTTTTCCGCTGGCGCGCTGACGAACACTGGACGGTCGAACTGGTTTCCGACGGCATTCGGCGGTTTGGCTATACACCAGAAGATCTGCTTTCTGGCGCTACACCTTACGCTTCCCTCGTGCATCCCAATGATCTGGAGCGCGTCGCTAGCGAGGTGGCCGCGTTTTCGGCCAGCGGCGTCAGCAGCTTTTCCCAAGAGTACCGCATTGTTACCCAAGATGGGCAGATCCGCTGGACGGACGACCGCATGGTGATTATTCGCGATGCCAACGGCGCTATCACGCACTATGAAGGTATTGTCATCGACAGCACCGAGCGCAAGCAGGCTGAACAAACAGTACAGGCGTCGCAGCAGATGTTGCAGTTAGTTATGGACAACATTCCGCAATCGATCTTTTGGAAGGATAGCGATCTCGTTTATCTGGGATGCAACCGGAACTTTGCCCGCGATGCGGGGATGAATTCACCGCAAGAAATCGTAGGCAAGACCGATTACGATATGCCGTGGCAAGCGCAGGCCGAGTTGTATCGTGGCGACGATTTCCAGGTGATGAGATTGGGCGATCCCAAGCTGAATTTCGAGGAGCCACAGAGCAGAGCAGATGGTGGGCAGATTTGGCTGCGGACCAGTAAGGTGCCTTTGCGCGATGCCGATGGGAACATATGGGCTGTCTTGGGCATGTATGAGGACATTACCGACCGCAAGCAAATGGAACAGTCATTGCGTGATTCGGAGGCGAGGTATGCGATCCTGGTCGAACAAGCCAAGGATGGCGTGCTGTTAATCCAGGACAACATAATCACTTTTGCGAATCAGGCCCTGGCCGATATCTTGGGCTACGATTCACCCGACGAGATAGTGGGGACACCCTTTATTCAACACGTTGCCCAGGCGTCCAAAGGGTTGATTGCCGATCGCGTGCGCCGGCGACTGGCCGGCGAGGATGTGCCTGCGGTATATGAAGCGCAGTTGCAGTGTAGAGATGGTGCAGCCAAGGATGTCGAGGTGTCAGGCTCGGTGATCGAGTATGGCGGCAAGCAAACCAATGTGGGGACAATCCGCGATATCAGCGAACGCAAGCGGGCTGAGATGGAGCGGGAGCGGTTGTTCGAGCGTCGCGCGCAGCAGGCCCAGGTGAGCGCACAGGTTGCGCAAGAGTTGGCTGGCGTGCCTCAATTGGATGAGTTGTTCCATTATGTGGTGACTTTGGCTAGAGAACGGTTGGGTTACTATCACGCGCAGATTTTCCGCTACGACCCCGAACAAGATCGGATGGTGGTGGTCGCCGGCTATGGCGAGGCCGGAGCCAGGATGGTTGCGGCAGGACACGGCCTGATGATGGGCACGGGTGTAGTCGGCACAGCAGCTGCTACTGGCGCGTCGGTGCTCGCGCCGGATGTGCGCCAAAACCCGGACTGGCAGCCTAATCCTAACCTGCCCGCGACCCAAGGTGAGTTGGCGGTGCCGATCAAGCTGCGCGACCAAGTCTTGGGTATCTTGGATGTGCAGAGCGACCATGCAGGTACGCTGACCATCGAAGACCAATTGCTTCTGGAAAGCTTGTGCGGCCAGATCGCCATCGCGATGGAAAGCACGCGCCTGATCGAGCGAACACAGTACTCGGAGCAGTTGATGCGCACGTTGATTGACGCCATTCCAGATCATATCTATGCCAAAGACACGGAAGGACGCTTTACCCTTGCCAACGTCGCCGCAGCGCGGTTGCTGGGCGGGACACCCCAAGACCTGATTGGCAAAAGCGATCTGGACTTTTATCCGCGCGAGTTGGCCGAACAATACATAGCCTCCGAGCAACCGATTCTGCGTGACGGCGTGCCACTCATGGACCACGAGGAGCCGAATGTAGACGCCCAAGGCCACGCGCACTGGAATAGTACCACCAAAGTGCCGGTGCGGAATCAGCAGGGACAAATCGTTGGCCTGGTGGGCATGACTCGCGACATTACCGAGCGCCGCCGCGCTGAAGCTGAACTCAACGAGCGCTTGCGCGAACTGAACTCGCTCTATCGCACGGTGAGCCGCGAAGGCTGGCAGTCTTTCCGCGAGTCGACGGATCTGCCTGGCGGGTACGTGTTCGATCCGTCTTTGTTCTCCGTCGCCACTGTGGATGAGCGAGATCCGCGCCGGGCGTTGGGCACAGTGTCGGGTTTGGAGGGCGGCGAGCAGGGAGCCGTGCTTTCGCTGCCGCTGCAACTGCGCGGTGAGTCGATCGGCGTGGTAGGCATTGACAACGATCCGCGATTGCCGTTGTCGGCCGAAGACCAGGCATTAGTGCAGGCCATTCTCGATCAGGCGGTCGAAGCGCTTGAAAGTGCACGTCTGGCCGAGATGACCCAGGAGGCGCTGGCCGAGGCCGAGGCCACGCACCGGCGCTACCTGCGCGAAACGTGGGGTGGGTTCCTGTCGGGGCGGGGTGAGGAAGTCGAGGGCTACCTGGCGACACCCGACGAAATAATGCCCGCCAAAGACTTTTGGACGCCCGAAATGGAACAGGCGCTTCTGCGCCAGCAGCTTGTTGTCCGGACGCGTGAGCAGGTCATCGCTCCGGGGCGCGAGGGTGATGATGGGGGTGCATCAGCCAAATCACTCGCTCTGCCGATCCGCCACCGTGGGCAGACCATTGGTGTCATTGATATCGCCCGTGAGGGAGAGGTCGTCGAATGGTCTGAGGACGAGTTGGCTTTTATCCAATCGCTGGTCGACGAAGTAGGCGATCTGATCGAGTCTGAGCGGCTCTTTGAGGAATCCGAATTCACCCGCGCACAGACCGAACTGCTCTATCAAGCCAGCCAGCGGATCAGCACGGCCGAGTCGCCTGATCAGGTCTATCCGGTCGTACTCGATACGATAAGCAGTACGGCGATCGATCAGATTGCAATTCTCGTTTTTGGGCAGCCCGTTCAAGGCACTGAAAGACCATCGGGTCGGGAGATTTTTGCCGCTTTTTGGGATCGCAACGATGGCGAGATACCTTTCCCGCTCGGCACCGAACGGCCTGTCGAGCAGGACCCCTTCTTGATGCTGCTCACGGCGCGAGAGGTGGTCACCATTTCGGACACCGAAATGGATGGACGCATTCAGGGGATGTTCAAAGAGGCGGTAGCCCAGATGGGCGCGCGCGCACTGGCGTTGGTGCCACTGACCGTGGCCGAGGAGTGGCAGGGCTATGTGTCTGTCACGGTCAAGACACCGCACGTCTTTGGCGAAGACGATTTGCGGATTTACCGTTCGGTCAGCGACCAAGCAGCGATCGTGCTGCGCAGCCTGCGCCTTTACCAGGAGGCAGAAAGCCGCGCCCGCCGCGAACAATTGATCCGCCAGATCACCAACCGGATGCGCGTGCACGCCGACGTGGACTCGATCTTGAGCACCGCCGTGCGTGAGTTGGGGCAGGCATTGGGCGTCTCGCGCGCCTTTATTCGCTTGACCAGCGAAGTGCCCGAGCCGGAAGAACCGCCGGCTGTGTCGAGCCGGTCTGAGGAGTAAATCAGCAATGACGAGAATCATTGCCTTCGCCAATCAAAAAGGAGGAGTCGCCAAGACGACAACATGTTTGTCTCTGGGCGGTTGTTTGATCGAGATGGGCAAGTCAGTCCTGTTGATCGATCTCGATCCCCAAGCCAGTCTAACCCTGTCCTTGGGTATCGATCCTCGCTCGCTGCGGCGCACGGTGGCCGATTCGATCTTGCACAATACAACACTGGTCAGCGTCAGCCGGGAGACAGAGGTGCCGGGATTGGAGATCGTTCCTTCCGGCCCCAGCCTGGCGACGATTGACAAGGTGCTCTATCGCGGGCATGGCTATGAAAATTACCTCAAGGAATCGCTGGAAGCGATCCGTGAGGATATGTATGATTACGTGCTCATCGATTGCGCGCCGGCCTTTGGCCCGCTTACGCTCAACGCGCTGACCGCTTCTGACCTGCTGATCGTGCCGATCCAGGCCGAGTACTATTCGGTGCGTTCGCTGGATAACGTCTTTGAGTTGATCGAATTGACGCGCCAAAAGACCAACCCGGAGTTGCGTTATCGCCTTCTGGTGACGATGTACGACCGGCGCAACAGCATCTGTGTCAAGATTCTGGAGCGTATGCGCGCACGCTTTCCGCATGCTCTGTTTGAGACGGTGATCGAGATCGACACCAAGCTGCGCGAAAGCCCAGTGGTTTCCAAGCCGATTACGCTGTACAAACCCGACACGCGAGGCGCACAACAATATCGTGCCCTGGCTGAGGAGTTGATCCGCTATGAGTAATGACCCATTGGACCGTCACCTTGAGGGGCTGTTCTCGGATAGCACTCCCGAACCAGACCGATCGAGCCCGTCGCCGCTACCTGATTCACTGTCCGGGCCGGCAGCATCGGAACTGCAAGTAGCTGCATCAGAGCCGCCAGTGACTACGCCTGTCAAAGAGGAGGTAGCGCCAGGTGCCGGGATGCTCTCGCTCGATGAGCCGCCATCGGATCCAATGGTTTCTCGGACAGAGCGCGTTCGCACACGCCCGCTGCGGCGATGGGAGGGCGACGACTGGAGTGTGGTTCAAGAGGAAGACCTTGAACGCGGGCGTGAGCGCATCCTCAACCTGCTGTTGGGCGGCGTGGTGATTGGCGGGGCGGTGGGGATAGTTGCCATGATCCTCGCCGGCATTCAGAAACCCGAGCGATTTTTAACCTACATCCCTTTCTTTGCGGGGTATCTTGTCATCGTCCTGCTCTTTTTCTGGCGCCGGTTGGCCGTGCGCTGGCGATCGATCATACTTTTTGCCGTGGCCTATGGTGTGGCCGGACTCTCCATTTGGTTCAACGGGCCGATGAGCACCGGGCCGTGGTATTTGTTTGCGGTGTCGCTGTTCTTTTTTGTGCTGATCGGCCCGCGCGCTGGGATCGTTTCGAGCGTCGTGCACACGGTCGTTTTCGTCGCTTTGGTTGTGGTTTACCGGCTTGGCTTTATGTTTGTGCAGTCGCCGATCGATTTTGTAGATAACATAGCGCAATTCTTAGTGGTCATTGCGACTTTTCCGCTGATGGCGATCGTGATGACGTTGGTGCCCTGGCTGTATGCGCGCACGCAAAATCAGATCACGCGGCGGATGCATACACAGTACCGGTCGCTGCAACAGGCCCAGGCCTTGAGCCGCGCGCGCGAAGAAGAGCTGGCTATTGCCAACCGGGTATTACAGCGCCAGGCCTCGCATTTTGAGCTAGGCGCGCAGGTCGGCCATCTTTCGACGCGGGTGTTGCAGTCGGAAACCTTTGTCACTCGGGTGGTTGCCCTGGTGCGCGAGCGGCTCAATCTCTATGATGTGAGCCTGTACCTGCTTGATGTTGAGCGCGAAAACTTGATCCTCCAGGCATTCAGCCATCAAGATGCCACCGAGATTTCAGACCGGGCGACGAGGTTGCGCGTTGACGATAATGAAACCCTTGCCAAGTGTGTACAGACCGGGGAAGCGTGCATTGCCTCTCACCGCGATCAGTTGATCGGCGTCGCGTTTGTGTTGCCGCAGACGCGCTCGATGTTGATGCTGCCCCTGGTGGCTCAGGAAAAGACGATTGGTGTGGTGGCGATCCAGAGTCTGCAGGATGACGCCTTCCAGCAAAGCGACGTGGTGCCCTTGCGCACCTTTGCCGATCAGGTCGCTGTCGCCATTGCCTATGACCGCGCGCTGGTCGAGGTGCAGGAGCGCCTGCGCGAGGTGGAAGCCTTGCAGCAGTATTATGTGCGTGAGGCGTGGCAGCAATTCCTGCCCACCCAGGAGCGCGACCTGTTTCAGTTCACACAGCCGGGCATCGCTCCGTTGGGGGAACAAGAGATCGATCACTTGGTCACACAAACATCTGGCGATGGAGGCACGTCCGTCGAAGGACAAGACTTGATGGTGCCTCTCTCGCAACGCGGCCATGTGATCGGCCTGTTGGGATTGTCGGCCGATCGTGAATCGCAACCGCTTGACGAGGGGCAGGTGAGTATGGTGCGCGCGATCTCGGAGCAGATGGAGCTGATTCTGGACAACGCCCGCCTTTTTGAACAAGCCCGAATGCGCGCCGGACAGGAGCGCAAAGTGCGTGACGTGGCCACACGCATGCGTGAAACGCTCGACGTGGCGAGCGTGCTGCGAACGGCGGCCGACGAAATGTACCAGGCGCTCAATTTGGACGAATTGGTGATCCGTCTGGCTCCGCCCGAATCCTTGGCTGACGAGGAGGCACAATGAGCATTCGTCTGCGCCTGGTTGTAATCCTCGTCTTTATCAGCGTGGTGCCTACTCTGGTTGCTGTCTTTTTGGCGACCCGACAAATGGAAATCCTAATGACAAGCGGCACCGAGGACACGATCAAAAAGCTGGCGGCGGCCAACATCCGCGACAAGGCCGAATCGGTTGCACGCCAGGTGCAGATTTACCTGGAACACCCTCTGAAAGAGGGTTTACAGGATATTACCTTGTTGCATGACGATCCCAAGATGATTGCCGTTTCTGTTCAGCCGGTCGGCAAGACAGGATACACGGCGGTCTTTGACGCCCAGGGGGTGACTCATTTTCACGCCAACGCGCAGTTGGTTGGCAAAAATATGGACATGTTCGCCGAAAGCCGTCCCGAATTCTGGGCTCTCTTTTTCAGGTCGCTGGATGGGACTCGCGTCGAAGGGTTTTACGATTGGACGGAAGCAGACGGCCGCGTCGAGAGCAAGTTTATGGCGATTGCGCCGGTGGAGGGGACAAACCTACGCGTCGCGGCGACTACTTATATCGCCGAGTTTAACCAACCGGCTGAAGAGATGATATCTGCTTTTGAGCAGGAATCCGGTCGCGTGCGCCGCAATTTCATCGGCCTGGGCGTCATGGTCGGCTTTATTGCGGCTGCCATTGCCGTAGGGATGGTTTTGTGGATTTCCGCGCCGGTGGGTGAGATGATGCGCGCGGCTCGTCGCGCTGTGGAGGGCGATTGGGGGGCCATTGCGCCTTCGAGCCGTTCCGACGAATTGGGTGTTCTCAACCAGGCATTGTATGATATGACCAGCCGCGTTCGGACGTTGGTTCAGGGCCTAGAAGGGCAGGTCCAGGCTCGAACTGAAAGCCTGGAGCGTCATTCGCGCTATCTGGAGGCGACGGCTCAAGTGGCTCACGAAGTATCTGCTGTACTTGACCTGGACCAACTGTTGCCGCGTGTCACGCAGTTGATTGGCGAGCGGTTTGGATTCTATCATGCTGGTTTGTTCTTGCTAGACGAGGCGCGCGAATGGGCCGTGCTGCGTGCAGCTTCGAGCGAAGGCGGGCAGCGAATGCTGGCACGCAACCATCGCTTGCTTGTCGGCAAGCAGGGCATAGTGGGTTATGCCGCATCGGCGGGCGAGCTGCGTGTTGTGCTAGATGTGCGCCAGGATACGACTTTTGTCTATAACCCCGATTTGCCCGATACACAATCTGAGGCCAGTGTGCCGATGCGTGCGCGCGGCCAGATTATCGGCGTACTCGACGTGCAGAGCGTCGATCCAAATGCGTTTATCGAGGTCGATGTGGCCGTGTTGCAAACGATGGCCGATCTGGTCGCCGTGGCGATCGACAATGCACAATTGTTTGCGCGGGTCGAGGCCAGCGTCGACGCAGAGCGCCGTGCGTTTGCCCAGCTTACGCGCGAGGCGTGGCGAGATTTGATCGTCTCTCAATCTGCTATCGGGTTCGTGCGTGACAAACGGGGACTCGTCGAGGCGGGCGATGTGTGGCGGCCGCACATGGGCACGGTGCTGCAAACGGGCGAGCTGGCGCACGTCGGTGCGGAAATCGGCATTCCGCTCAAGGTGCGCGATCAAGTGATCGGCGTCATCGACGCGCGCAAACCGGATGGTACAACCTGGACGGAGCAAGAGATCGAATTGATGACGATCCTGGTCCAGGAATTGACCGATGCCTTGGACAACGCCCGTCTTTACGAGGGCACCCAGCGTCAGGCCGCGCGTGAGCAAGCCGTCGGCCAGATTTCCGCCGAGTTTGCGCGCGCGTTCGATCTGGATACGCTGCTGCGCGCTGCTGTGCGCGAATTGGGGCGGCTGCCCGACGTAACCGAGGTGTCGGTGCATGTGGACGTGCCTAAAGTATAACCCAGGCCTATTTTTCGGTTGTCTGATGGAGAATCTTTATGAGTAGTGTCGAGCGCAAAGCCCGAGATAACCGCAACAAAAAACGCCCGACAATTGGTATGACGTTGATTGAAACGCATCCAGATCAATTGATGTGGTTGGGCGCGGCTGATTACGCACGCGCCCAAGGAGTTAATCTGATCTGTTTTGTCGGCGACCTCCAGGCCAAGCCAGGCGCGGCGACCTCGGCGCCGAATGTGGCGTTCGATCTGGCCAGTGCCGACATCCTGGACGCACTGATCGTCTGGGGCAGCAGCGGCGCTGGTATGTTGGGGCTTTTGGACGAGGCTGAAACGCGCGCGTTCCTGGATCGCTACAACGGGCTGCCCATTGTAAACGTCGAAAAGCCCTTGCAAGGAATTCCGTGCATTTTTACGGATAATTACGAAGCGATGCGGCGGATGATCGATCATGTTATCGAGGTACATGGTCGGCAGCGCATCGCCTTGATTCGCGGCCCGGCGAGCCATTTTGAGAATCAAGAACGCGCGCGCGCCTGGCCCGACGCATTGAAAGCGCATGGCTTTGTTGCCGATGAAAGGATGGTCAGCCCACCGTGCGGGTGGCTCGAGGCAGACGGCGCGGCGGCGATGCGGCTGTTGCTGGATGAACGCCACTTGCGTCCGGGCATTGACTTTGATGCCTTGATCGCCACTGAAGCGCAGTATGCGGTAGGTGCGTTAGCGGTGTTGCATGAGCGCGGCGTGTCAGTGCCTGACCAGGTATCGGTGGTTGCGTTCAACGACATCGCCAGGGCTGAGACCGTCATGCCGGCGGTGACGACGGTGCAAAAACAGTTTTACGAATCAGGACGTAAGGCGCTGCAGGTTGCACTAGCCTTGCTTCGGGGCGAGTCGGTGCAGGAATTGCAGGATGTGCCTGCTGAGTTGATCATTCGTCGTTCGTGCGGCTGCTGGCCCAATGAAATTTCGATGGCCGGTTTTTCAGGTGAAACATCGGCGGGTGGCGACGCCAGTGTGGCGCGCGAGCAGGTTGTGTCTGCACTAACTCACACGCTAGAGAGTATAGCTCCGGGTGCGTCCGCCGATGCGCTGGCGCAGAGCGCAGAGCAGTTGGTGTCGGCTTTTTGGGCCGGATTGGCTTCGGCTGACGCTTTCCTGTCGGCGCTCGAAAACACGATGCGCCAGGTGAAATTGGAACACAGGCAGGCCAGCCGCTGGCATTGGGTGTTGTCTGCATTGCGCGGATGTCTGCGGCCATTGCTGGATGTCGATCAATTTGCCCTGGCCGAAACGCTGTGGCAGCAAGCGCGGACGCTGATCGGATATGAGGTGCGGAAAGCCGAGATTGAGTTCTGGCTGGAACGGGCCCACCAGAGTGGTTTGATGCGCGCGTTTGAACTGCGGATGAGTCTTGTGGAGAGCATCGAGGTATTGGTGCAGATCATTGCTCAGGAACTGCCTGGGCTTGGGATTCGCAGCGGCTATCTGGCTTTGTACGACGATCCGGAGCAGCCGCTGAACGAGGCCAGACTCGTGTTAGCCTATCGCGCCATCGCACGCGATGTAGAACAGATCGCGCTCCCGGCGGGTGGACGACGTTATCCATCTCGGCAGTTGCTCCCACCAGACGTCCTGCCCGTCGATCGCGCATATCAGTTGGCTGTCCTGCCGCTTTACACTCAGGGACGGCAACTGGGGTTTGCTGTTCTTGAGATCGGCCCAACGGATGGCAGCCTGTACACCCTGATGCAGCAAGAACTCTCCACAGCGGTGCAAAGTGCGCTTTCTGCAGAGCAGCGTCGCCAGGTGGAGGTTGTGCTGGCTCAGGAACGTGCATTACTGCGCACATTGATTGATAATATCCCTGATTATGTGTACATCAAGGATCGACAGAGCCGCTTTGTGGTCAACAATGCGGCACATATTCGCGTGTTAGGCGCACAGTCTCAAGAAGAGTTGGTGGGCAAGATCGATTTTGACATTTTTCCGAGCGAGTTTGCCACCCAGTATTATGACAGTGAGCAGGCATTGATGGCACGCGACAAACCCATGCTTGAGCACGAAGAAGAGGTTATCGATCAATCGACAGGCGAGCACCAGTGGGTATCGTCGACCAAAGTGCCTCTGCATGACGCAAGCGGCGTCGTCACTGGGTTTGTGGGCATCACCCGTGACATTACTACCCTCAAACAGGCTGAGGAGGAACTGGCCCGTTATGCCTCTGAAATGGAACGCCGCGCAACGCAAATTCAGACCGCATCCGAGGTGGCGCGAGAAGCGACCTCGGAACGCGAGTTGTATCCCTTGTTGAACCGGGCCGCGGCCTTGATCGCCGAGCGGTTCGGCCTGAGCCATACCTTGATCTTTATGCTCGATGACCCGGAGGAATATGCCGTTTTGGCGGCTGCTTCTGGCGAGATGGGGTCTGAGATGCTCTCGCGCGGGCTGCGGATCAGGGTGGGTCAAGAGGGGCTCATTGGCCGTGTGGCTGCCACGGGGCAGTTTCGTATCATTCCGGACGTTCGTCAGAGCGCGCAATCTCTTGCCTCTATACTGCCCGGTACGCGCGCCGAAGCCGTGCTGCCGCTCCAGGTGGGTGGACGGGTGATCGGGGCACTCGACGTGCAGAGCGATCAGGTGGGTGGCATCGATGATGAGGGTGTCGCTGCTTTAAGCATTGTCGCCGACCAGCTTGCGGTTGCGATCGAGAACGTGCGCCTGCTGGCCCAGATGCGGCAGACAGTTCGCGATCTCCAGACCTCATCGGCCCAGTACACGCGTGAGGCTTGGCAGCGTTTGGCGCGCGGACCGCAGCAACTGGGCTATCGTTATCGACGGATGGGTGTAGAACAGGCCGAGGAGCAAACTGCCGAGGCCCGGCGTGCGCTTGAGCTTGGCACGCCGGTCGTCACGGCCGCGGAGGGCGATCAGCCCGGGGAGGCCAGCACGGTGGCTGTGCCCGTCCGCCTGCGCGACCAGGTCGTGGGTGTGCTCAACTTGCGCTTTGCGGGTCACGCTGTCTCCCCCGATGTACTATCGACGATTGAAGAGGTTGCTAACCGTCTCGCTTTGTCGATGGAAAGCGCGCGTCTGCTGCGTGACACACAGCTTCGCGCTGTGCGCGACCGGGTGTTGAGTGAAGCTTCGGCACGCATCGGCGAATCGCTCGAGATTCACACAGTGCTCAAACGTGCCGTACAGGAAATGCGTTCTGCTTTGGGCCTCAAGGAAGTTGAGATCAGGATGGGTGCCGCGCCGAATCAGGGCAACGGAAAGAGCGAGGTTGAATAAAAAGTATGTTGGGTGTAATCAGACGTTTTGTGTCTCCTCCGACCTTTGATGATGAGAACCAGACGCGCCGTGCGCGCCTGCTGCGGACGGTATTGCTCGTTTTCGGCGCTGTGATGATGGTGGGAGTTCCGTTGCTTCTGGTCGTCAATGGACTGCCGGAGACGTTTATTGAAGGGATCACCATCATTTTTGCGTGTGTGCTGCTGCTGTTGAGCGTCTGGCTGTTTTTCCTGTTGCGCCGGGGACGGGTGGTGCTGGCCGGTGCAATTTTTGTGTCGGTGCTTTGGGTGCTCATCACGGCGTACATCTGGGCCATTTCGGGCCTTCTTTCCGATGGGACTGCATTCATCTATCCATTGATCATTGTTCTTTCCGGGTTGCTTTTGGGCGGCAACGCAGCGATTGTTTTTATGTTGCTCAGCGGGTGTGCTGTCGCTGGTGCTGTGTTGATCGAGACTTTGGGCCTGGTGAGTTATCCAATGACCTCGATCTCGTGGTCGATGGTGGTCGTTTTATTTTCGACGTTTTTGCTGATTGGACTGCTGCTGCGTTCGGCAATGTCGAGTCTGAACGTCGCACTTGAGCGCGCACAGACCAACGAGCGCGCTCAGATTGAGGCCAACCGTCAGCTCGAAATCATCCGTGCCTCGCTGGAAGATCGAGTGGCCGAGCGCACGGGTGTTTTGCAGCAGCGCGCTCGCCAACTCGAAGTGGCGCTTGAAGTGGGGCGCGTCGCGGCATCGATACGCAATATGGAAGAACTGTTTTCGAAAGTCACGGCCTTGATTGCCGAGCGGCTGGACTTTTACCATGTGGGCATATTCATGATCGATGAACCATCTGGCGAAGGCGGGTTGCGTTATGCTGTGCTGCGTGCGTCGAACAGCGAGGGGGGCAAGTTGATGCTTGCGCGCGGGCACCGGCTTGTGGTGGGGCAGCTCAATGCGCAGGAATCTGAGGGCATTGTCGGGCATGTGGCCGAGACGGGCACGCCGCGCATTGCGCTTGATGTGGGCAGTGATGAGGTTTATTTCAACAACCCACTGCTGCCGTATACGCGCTCCGAGATAGCTCTGCCGCTTGTCTCTGGCGACCGCGCGCTTGGCGTGCTGGACGTGCAGAGTTCCAAGCGTGATGCGTTCTCCCAAGAGGATGTCGCCGTGTTGCAGGTCTTGGCCGATCAATTGGCCGTTGCCATCGAGAATGCTGAATTGTTTGCCCAAAGCCAGGAGGCACTAGAGGCGCAGCGCCGGGCGTATGGCGAAATCAGCCGTCAGGCCTGGCGCGAAGCGATTGGCTCGCAGGGCGACATTGGCTATGTGTGCAGCGCCTACGGCGTTTTAGGAGCGGCAGATGAGTGGAAGCCCGAGATGATCCAGGCGTACAGTCAGAGACAAACCATTCAAGCTGACGGTGCGACGCTCGCCTTGCCGATCGATATCCGCGATAACGTGGAAGGGGTGGTACGGCTGTGCAAAGAAAACGACGCCGATGTTTGGACGCAGGACGAAATCGAGTTGATGCAGTCGCTGACCGACCAGTTGAGCCTTGCCCTGGATAGCGCGCGTCTTTACCAGGAAACCCAGCTTCGGGCAGCCTATCAGCAGCAACTCAGCGAAGTGACTTCGCACATTCGCCAAACTCTGGACATTGAAACGGTGCTCCGTACGGCTGCCGAGCAGGTGCGTGAGGCTCTGGGATTGCCCGAAGTGGTGGTACAATTGACCAATCCGGTTCAGGATCGAAAGAGAGACGAGCCGCTAGCTGAAACAGAAGGTACATAGCGTAAATATATATGGTCTGGAGAAAAGTATGATCGGACAAAATCAGGGGCCCGGGTTCAGGCTGCGTTTTTCGAATACAATCCGCTTTCGCTTGCTGCTCACCTTTTTGCTCATCGGTATCTTACCGGTGGTTGTCGTCGCCTCAATTTCGGCGATAAGCCAGTGGCAGACCGGCCGCGCCTATGCCGTCGAGCAACTCAATATGTCAGCCTCTTTCAAGCAGGCACAGATCGCCGATTGGGTTGCTCGTCTGCACAGCGAATTGCAAGCCATCGCGCTGGCAGTCGATGTCGATTCCTTTGCTCGATTCATCGTTACCCCGGCTTCTGACACCGGCGTATCGACGGCGCTTGTGGATGATTTGGAAATTCTGTTGAACCGACAGGCAGGACGCAGCGGCATATTTAGCGCTTTTTTTGTGATCAATCTTGAAGGACGGATGGTTTTTTCGCTCGGCGAATTGGACACCCGGCAATTGTATCAGAATCAGCCTTTCTTTCAAGGGGGATTGGTGCAGCGATCGGTTTACCTGTTTGGCGATGATCGTGTCGTCGTCGTTCAGCCGCTCCTTGATCCACAAGAGCAGACATTTGGCGTCTTTGGCGGTCTGGTCAACATGGACCAGTTGGAAGATATGATGAGCGCGCAGGCGTTTTTGGCTGAAAATGTCGAGAACTATATGGTGAACCAGGATCGCATTGCTTTCGCTGGCATTGGTTCGCCTGAGCAGCGAATTTATGTGGAAACGCCCGGCTCGCTTGAAGCGATTGCGGGATTGA
Source organism: Anaerolineae bacterium (assembly GCA_016931365.1). The sequence continues at coordinate 8,639 of JAFGEY010000219.1, read as the reverse complement.
ACGGCATGGGGACATATCAGAACTATCGGGGAGTGACAGTCATCGGTGTTTATCGCTGGTTGCCGGAACTGCAGGCTGCACTGCTGATCGAGGTGCCACGCGCAGATGCGCTTCGTGCGGTCTGGGTGACATTGATTGCCAACGTCGTAGTGGGTATGGCGGTGCTGGTGGTGGCTGTTGTGGTGGCATTGACGACGACGCAAAGGATTGCCCGGCCGATCTCTGCGCTGGTTGGGACTGCCCGGCGGATCGCTTTGGGGGAGCGAGGACTGGTAGCCGAGATCGAGCGAATGGATGAGATCGGTGCTCTGGGGCAGGCATTCAACAGTATGACCGCCCAGCTTCGCGATCTGGTCAGTGAACTGGAGGTTCGCGTAGAAGAGCGAACGCGCGCTCTGGCGCAGCGCACGGCCTATCTGGAGGCAACGGCAGAGGTGGGACGCACCGTATCCTCGATTTTGGATCTGGATCAGTTGCGGCGGCAGGTGGCCGAGTTGATCCGTGACCGTTTTGGATTATACTATGTTGGCCTCTTTCAGATCGATGGGAGCGGCGAGTGGGCGGTGTTGCAGGCCGGCACCGGTGAGTATGGGCGAAGAATGCTGGCGCGTGGGCATCGCATTCGCGTCGGAGAGGGGATGGTAGGCTGGTGTGTCGCCAACGATCAGATTCGCGTGGCTTCTGACGTCGGGCAGGATGGCGTGCGCGTTTCTGCTGTCGAGCTGCCCGATACCCGTTCGGAGGCGGCACTGCCCTTGCGCTCGCAAGGGCGAGTCGTTGGCGCGCTCTCAGTGCAAAGCGAGCGAGTGGGTGTTTTTGATCAGGACGCGCTTGTCGCTTTACAGACGATGGCCGATCAGGTGGCTGTGGCGATCTATAACGCACGCCTCTTTGCACAGGTTCAGGACGCGCTTGGTGCGGCGCGGCGCGCTTATGGCGAAATGAGCAGTCGTGCCTGGATCGATTTGCTTCACGGCGGAGGGCAAGTGGCCTTTCGCAGTGACGATCGGGGTGTGATGCGTTTGGCGCAGGCGTCCGCTCCCGAGGTCGAGCAGGCACTGCGTGAAGGACGTACAATTACACAAAGTATCCAGGATGTGTCTCAGGGAAGCCAGATTTCCCGTGCGCGTGGCGGCGCGACCCTGGCGATTCCCATCCGTATCGGCGATGAGATGATCGGTGTGCTCAACACGTTCAAACCTGCCGAACAAGGAGAATGGACGGAGCAGCAGATATCCTGGTTGGAAGACGTGACCGAGCAACTGTCTTATGCGCTTGAGGCGGCGCGCTTTTACCAGCAGACGCAGTTGCGCGAGATTCGTGAGCGTCAGATCCGCGAGATCGGCGCCAATATGCAGGCTCGCGTCAGCCTGGATGCATTGATGCAGACAGCCGTTGCCGACCTCGCGCGGGCATTGAATGTGCCCTCGGCCTTTGTACAATTGAGCACTCAAGGCCGCATTTCGGAAGAATGATTCCGTTCAAACTGTCTTCAGTTTCAAACTGCCTGTAGTTTGTGCGGATTGGAGGAACGGGATGAGTGTAACCTCATCGACAATTCAACAGTCACAGTTTGACTTTCGCCAGTCACTTCTAGCAACGCTGTGGAAAGCCAATCTGGCTGTGGTGGCGATCGAGTTACTCCTGGTAACAGGGTTGCCCGGTGCCCATCCGATCTGGTTTGCCTTGCCCGGCCTCTGGTTGATTGCCTCTCTTGCTGCCTGGCAGTTTTTGAATCAGGGGCGCTATGGCTGGGCAGCCTGGTTTTTTGTAGGGCTTTACGCTGTCGCATTGTGCATTCCTGTCGCCGCACTTTCAGAAGCCAATGTGCACGGCAGTGTCTGGCAAGTCTCGTGGCAAATTCTTCCCTTCGTCTTTCCGCTTCTGGCCTGGATCACGGGCTTGCTGCTTCCTTTGTGGAGTCTATTGGCCGTATTTGGTTTGCAGGTTGCCGGGACGATGTTGGTCCCAGTCATTTTGGGGAATCCGCTGCCCCCGCTGACCGGAGGGGCGCTGTTGCTGACTGTTCTCAGTGGGGCGATCACCTGGCTCTCTGCCGGGCCGTTGTTTAGGGCCATTTATTCGGCCTGGGATAACTATCAGCGCGCCGAAGAGCGGACGGCACAGTTGGCTCAAAGCCGCGCCGACCTGCGCCAAAGCCTGGAAGCGCAGGATGTGCTCAACCGGCAGATGGAACAGATCAATGCTGAGTTGAGCCAACAGGCTGCACAGTCGAACATGTCGGTCCAGATCTCACAGATCATCGCTTCGGAGGAGCGACCGGGCGAACTATTAGCCCAGATAGTACAGTTATTGCACCAGGGGTTTCAGATGCATGTTATGGTGTTCCTGGTCGAGCCGGAGAGCGAAGTGATGGTCCTCAGCGCTTCCAGTTATCCGGGGTCGAACGTGGGCCTCCGTCTCCAGATCGACGATCGGACGGTCGTCGGGTGGTGTGCTGCTCATATGCAGTCTCGATTCGAACAAGAGGTGATGTATCAGCCTGGGGCCGGTACATACCAGATCGAAGGTGTGCGCTTGGAAGCGGCGATTGCGCTGCTCTCGCGCGGCAAGTTGCAAGGTGTGTTGGGCCTACAAAGCACGCAAGATGTGCACTTGGGCGATCAGGAGGTCTCGACCCTTACCTCCATTGCCGATCAGATCGCCAGCGGCGTCGCCAACTTGCGCGTGCTCGATGAAACGCACCGTGCCATCGACGATCTGGAGCAGCTCCGCCAACGTTACGTGCGCGAGTCGTGGGATCGCCTGGCCCCGCGAATGCGTTCGGTGGGGTATCGGCTCTTCGGTGGCGATCTCCAACCGTTGTCGTACCGCCCCGAGCCGGAAGCTAAACAAGTGATGGCTCTGTCTCGTCCGGTAATTGATGAGAAAAACATTGCCGTGCCGATCTCTTATGGCGGTCACGTGCTGGGTGTCCTGGGCATCCATGATCCGGGCAGCGAGCGGACCTGGTCTGAAGATGCGGTGTCGTTGGTGCAGTCAGTGGCCGATCAGATGGGACAGGCGCTGGAGAATGCGCGATTGTTCGAAGACGCGCAGGAACGTCTAGCCGAAATTACGACCCTCCAGCGGAGCTTGCTTCGCGAGTCTTGGGAGAGTTATATGTCTACTCGCCAGGACATCGACTTTGTGTTCCGCCAACCGGGCGTGCCCGAGTTGTCGGCGATCCCGTCTGAGGCGGCCTATGCGCTTGCGCAGCACGAGCCGCTGGCCTGGATCAAGCCTGGCAACGGCGATGCCGAAACTTCCTACGTTGCGCCGATCGACCGCCGCGGCCAAGTGATCGGTATGCTGGGCCTGCAAGAGGTCGGTGTGCAACGCGAGTGGACAGGCGAAGAGCTGGAAATCATCAACGCTGTGACCGAACAGCTATCATCGGCCATCGAGGTGGCCCAGTTGTTCGAAGAAGTTCAACGTCGTGCTGTGGAGATCGAGCGCGTGGCCGAGGAATTGCGCGAGATCGACCAGTTTCGCGCCGACTTTTTAGCCACGATGTCGCACGAATTGCGCACGCCGTTGAACTCGATCATCGGCTTTTCACGGGTGATGCTCAAAGGCATCGATGGTCCGCTTAACGAGATGCAGCAGACTGATCTGGAAGCCATCTACAACAACGGTCAAAACCTTTTGCGCCTGATCAACGATATTCTCGATCAATCCAAGATCGACTCCGGCAAGATGGAACTGATCCTCGAAAATAACGTGGATATTGTCGAGTTGCTCATCAAAGAATTCTCAACGATTGAAATCCAGGTCCGCCAGAAAGAAAAGTCGATCGAGCTGGTCCGCGATTTTGCGTCCGACATACCTACGATTCGTGCCGACGGCGCGCGTCTCCGTCAGGTAGTGCGCAATCTGCTCTCCAACGCCGACAAATTCACCGAACAAGGCTCGATCACAATCAAAGCCTGGCACGAAGAAGACTTGGTTTACGTCAGTGTCGCCGACACGGGTGTTGGTATGCCAGCTGAAAAGCTCGGCCTGGTCTTTGAAAAGTTCCGCCAGATCGACTCTTCGTCGACGCGCGCGGCAGAGGGTACCGGCCTTGGCATGCCGATCAGCCGCACACTGGTCGAATTGCACGGTGGGCGTATCTGGGTGGAAAGCGAAGCGGGGGCCGGTACGACCTTTACTTTTTACTTGCCCATCGGTGGGCCGCAGGCCGAGGAGATTCCCGAATTGGCCAATTTGGTTATTGACAAGACCAAGCGTATCGTGCTGGTGGTGGAAAGCAATGATACCGAGGTGGAAAACTATCGCCGCTTCCTGGAAAGCGTCGGCTATCAGGTTGTGGGGTTGTACGATCCTGAAGAGGCAATCCGTTGGGCGCGATATTTGAACCCGCTGGCGATCGTAATGGACGTAGAGATCGGTCAGAGCGATCGAGGATGGTCGTTGTTGGATGCGCTCAGGCGCGCACGACATACACGCCAGACGCCGGTGGTCGTCTGCTCGCGGTCGAGCGAGGGCGCGCGGGCCATCAGCACCGGCGCTTCGGCGTTTTTGCGCAAGCCAATCGTGGCAAGAGAGATGATCGAGTTGTTCAAACAGCTTTCGAGAAAATAATTCCTAGGGGGAACTGTGCAAGAGATTGATCTGGAATGTCCCAAATGTGGGTGGCGCGAGCCATATATCCGTTTTTTTAAAGTGTGTCCCTCTTGTGGGCACGATTGGATCGATGTCAGTTATCCGTACGACAAGATACGCTGGCGATGGGACGCCGAGCTATCCAAACGGCCTTTTACGATGTGGCGCTATCACGATCTGCTGCCCCTGCGCGATCTGTCAAACCGGGTGACAATGGGTGAGGGAGGCACGCCGCTTTATCGGCTAAACAATGTTGGGATGATGCTTGGCCTGCGCCACCTGTACATCAAAGACGAGCGTCAGGGGCCGACCGGATCGTTCAAGGATCGCCAGGCGGCATTGGCCATCTCGGCGATGCGCGAAAATGGCATCACCGAGGCGGTGTTGGCTTCGACGGGCAACGTCGCCATCTCGTATTCGGCCTATTCGACCCAGGCCGGGATCAAGCTGTGGGCATTTTTGCCCAGCAGCGTGCCCGCCGACAAGATGCGCGAGATCGCTCTCTATGGCACCGAAGTGATCAAAGTGACCGGCACCTACGATCAGACTAAGTCCGTTGCCGTCGATTTTGCGGCTGCCAAGGACATTTTCTACGACACCGGTCTTAAAAACATCGCTGCCCGCGAAGCAATGAAAACCTTGGGCTATGAGATCGCCGAACAGTTGGCGCAGACGCTTGGCCCATCTAGCAGCACGCCCTGGCGCACGCCAGACTGGTATTTCCAGGCCGTGAGTGGGGCTATGGGACCGGTGGGCGTCTGGAAGGCGTATTTAGAGATGAAGCAAATGGGCCTGGTCGATCGGACGCCCAAACTGGCCAGCATCCAGGCTGCCGGCTGCGCGCCGATCACCGATTCGTTCCACAAAGGGCTGATCGAGGCCGATCCGGTGCTCAATCCACAGACGCTCATCGCCACTGTCGCCACCGGCAGGCCCGGTGCGGCCTACACCTATTTGCGCAAAGTAGTGATGGAGCACGGCGGCGCATTTGAAAAAGTGACCGACGAAGAATCCTTCCGCGCCATGCACGTTCTGGCCAAGATGGAAGGCGTCTCGATGGAGCCTGCTGCGGCGATGGCCTTTGCCGGTCTGTTCAAGATGGCCTCCAAAGGGTTGATCCAGCCCGACGATGTCATCGTAGTCAACTGCTCCGGGCACACCTTCCCGGTGGAAAAATTCTTGCTCGGCGACAACTGGCAGCAAAGCATCGAACTGGCAAAGCAAGAACACGAGCAGCCGGTCGCCCAGGAAGAGGGATTGCTGGCCTCACTGGAAAACCTGGATCAGCGCACCCGGCGTATTTGCATCGTCGAGGACAACATCGACGCGGCACGGCTACTGCGGCGTGTGCTCCAGGCACAGGGCGATTATCAGATCGACGAGGCGCACAACGGACGTGAAGGGTTGGAGATCATTCGCCGCAACCGGCCTGACCTGATCCTGCTCGACCTGATGATGCCCGAAGTGGATGGCTTTGGGGTGATCGAATCACTCAAGGCTGACGAGCGCCTGCGCGACATCCCCGTGATCGTGGTCACTGCGCAAGAACTGACGACGACAGAGCGCAAGCGCCTCGATGGACATGTGCGCCAGTTACTGCAAAAAGGCACTTTTTTGAGCACGGACATTCTGGAAGAGATCGAAGATATTTTGGGATAATATCTGGTTTTGCACAGAGGTCAAAGACGGCCCAACGGGCCGTCTTTGCTTGAGGGAGTCTATGAAGCAAGAGGCATTGCCGGATAAAAAGGCGCGCACACGCGGCATTTTGCTTGCGCTGGCTTCGACCATTTTTTTTGGAATGGCGCCCATCTTTGGCAAGCTGGCATTTCGCGTGCACGTGCTGCCTTTTACACTGGTGATGTTGCGCACGGTTGGCGCTGCAGCCGCGCTGTGGCTCTTTTACCTCCTTTTTTGGCGCGACGCGATTCCGATCGACTTTCACAATCTGATGGGCTGTGTGGGAATGGGCCTCGCCAATGGCATCGGCTCGCTGCTTTACTATTCGGGCCTGGGGCGCATCGACGCTTCGCTGGCTCAATTGCTCTACACGCTCTATCCGATCTGGGTGTTCGTCTTTTTGATCGCTGCCGGGCATCATATTTCGCGCATGTCACTCGCCCGGTTGGCGCTGGCTCTGCTGGGCGTTTTTGCCCTCACTTACACCAACACCAGGCTGGTCGATTGGCTGGGCGTGATGCTGCTGATCAGTTCTGGCGCGCTGTACGCCTGGCACCTGGTGCTGGGGCAGTGGACGCTGGCTGACGTAGATTCACGCTCGGTTGCGTTGTATACCCTGTCGACGATGGCGTTGGTGACGGCAGTCGCACGGCTGGTGAATGGCGCGCCCTGGACGCCCATCTCGCTGGACGGCTGGTTGGCCGTCGCGGGGCTGACGCTCTTCCCGACTATTTTGGCCCGCCTGTTGATGTTTGCCGGACTGCAAAGCCTCGGCGGCGCGCAAACCTCGTTGCTCGGGTTGGCCGAACTGTTGGTCGCTTTGCTGGTGGCATTTTTCTGGCTCGGCGAGCGATTGACGTTCTTGCAGTGGTTAGGGGGAGGGCTGCTCATCGCCAGCGTGATGTTGGGGCGGCGGGAAAGCGACATTGCCGTCAGCCTCAAAGAACTGCTCGACAAAGGGCAGTGGCGCGACTTGGTGTAATAAAAAGCGGTGCTCGACCGCTTTTCTATTCCTTGATGAACGTCTCCGGTACCCAGCCCTTTTGATCCCCGGCCGAGATGTGATAATAGGTTCGCCCTTCCGGCTCTGACCACACCTCTTTGTGCACGTTGACCGTTGTGTTGTGCGGCAGTTCGCCCACCTTGCCTCCGCGCGAAACCCCGTCGCCAACCTTTTCCCACAGGATGACCGGATCCCCGGCTTGATCGCAGGATGAACACCACAATGTCGCCTGGTACAAAATCGGTTCGAGCGTGGGGGGGACGCTGAGCCGCTCCTGGCGGATGGCCTGCCCGCGCGGTACCACCTGGGTGACGGTCAGGGTAAGCAAGACGATACCGCAAAACATGCTGATGATTAGCGCTCCGGCGAGCATCAGGGATCGGCGGCCTTGTCTGTGCTGCCGTTCGATCTCTAAACGTTCCGCTGGCGAGGGTACAGGAGAAATGTTTCGCGTAGCCATATTGGCCATCAAACCCGACTGAACGGGCAAAACCATTGGCTCTGCAGATGGCATTGAGAGTGGAGGCGTTTTTTTTGCTGAAGGCGGCTCCGGCTGCGGGTTGAGTCGTGCCAGTTGAGCCAGCGCCGTCGCGTTTTCCGGCTCGATGGCCAGGACACGCATCAGGCAGTCGAGTTTGTGCGCCCGCTGTTCCACAGCCTCACTCATCAGCAGCCAAGCCTGCGCATCGCGCAGATTGGCGCGCAGCGCATCAGCGAGCAGCCGGCGCGCTCGCTCGCGGTCGCCGGATTGGAGGGCCTGTCGGGCCTGGTGGAGCAAGTCTGAATTCGTCATAGCGTCATTTTATCAAAGAACCCTGGATTTTCCAAAAATCCAGGGTTCTTTTTTTATGTTTCAGTTGTGGTTACGCTACTTTTTGCACACTTAGCGTGATCGGCTCGCCGTCCAGCTCGAATTGGTCGACAAAGCTCCCTTCGGCGGGCTGCCCGCCGACCATCTGCACGGCCAGTGTTTCCTCGGCGATGTACGCGCCCAGCGCCGCAAAGACGGCGTTCAATGTGTCGTCGGCCTGGTAGGTGAGGGCGATGCGATCCTCGATCGCGAACCCGGCGGCCTTGCGCGCGTCCTGGATGCGCCGTACCAGGTCGCGCGCAAGGCCCTCCTGCACCAGTTCGGGCGATAAATGGGTATCGATACCGACCACCACGCCGCCCGCGTCGGCGACGGCCAGCCCCTCGCGCGCGCGCATGCGCACCTGGGCCTCGGCGGGCAGCAGTTCGATGATCACGCCGCTCACATCGACCGGCACCGCCTGGCCGCTCTGGAGCTGGTGCGCCAGCGACATCGGATCGAGTGCGGTGACGGCCTGGCGCAGTTTGGGGAACAGCG
>JAFGEY010000218.1 GCA_016931365.1 Anaerolineae bacterium | reverse complement strand
TCCGCGGCTTGATCGGCAAGTACTGCAAGTCGCTGGGAGAGCAAGCCGCCGCATAGAGTACAAATCTTTTTCTTAAAAGCTATATAATCGGCGGCAGGTGAGCCATTTCGTTGGGCCTTGCCTTTGCACAAGGTGCAGAGGAAAGAGAATGGGGATTCGAGTTTCTGATATCCTGCAAGGCAATTGAGGGGTAGGATGAAGCAACGATTGCTATCTGTGTGCGGAATAATCGCTCCCGCACTCTTCTTGTTCACGATCATCTTGGGCGGTGTCTTGAGGCCAGGGTATAGCCACATCTCGGACACAATCAGTGAGTTGTTCTCGCCTGGATCGCCCAACAAGTTCCTGCTGGACACACTGCACACAATGTATGCACTTCTGTTGGTCCTGTTTGGTATCGGTGTGCTGCAAACCGTGCGGAGGCAAGGACCGTCTCAGCGAATAGGGGTTATTGGAGCGTCATTGTTCATAGCGGTGGGAGTGATCAGCGCATTTACTGCGACCGTTTTTCCGCAAGATGCCTGGGGTTCGCCGGCGACTTTTTATGGCGAGATGCACAAGGTTCTACACGGTACTATTGGTTTGCTGGGGATTCTCTACCTGATGCTGTTGGGAACATGGTTTGATCGAGAAGGAGGATTGCCAGGGTTTCGGACATATTCATTCATTACGGCCGGTGTAGTAGTTCTTACAGCATTCTTTTTCATGCTGAGTACGGGAGGCCCAGCGATGGGGCTGGCAGAGAGGGCAGCAATGCTCGCGGGCTTTCAGTGGACGTTTGTTCTTTCTCTCAAGCTAACGGGGAGAGGAGGATAGCTGAAGGTGCAAAACGAGCTGGGAGATACTGATGTGGGCGGCACGGCCCAACCACGGCTTGCACCCGACGCGGCTATCGCCGCGGCTTGCGAGGTTGGCAGGCCTGCCAAGGTGACTTCGGGCAGGTGCCGTGGGCCTGAGCCGCCGCGCGGGTGATGCTGGTCGTTGGGCCCGCTGCGCCAAGTTGTAACGTCTCCTTTTCTGCACGATGCCGGGCATGGCACAATGCCAAGCATGGAGATACTGAGAGCCTGCGTCTGCCGCAATTACGCGTTGGCGAACGTCCAGATGCACCAACGCAGGAGGTATACTATGTGGGCAATCGTTGCGTTTGTCGTTGGAGTTGTCAGCGCTGGGATTATCCTGGCAATTACTCGTGCATGTGAACCGGACTCTGACGGCTCGGCAACACAGCCAACCGCACTCGGCTGGTTGACCCTTGCGTTCGGAGTAATTGCCACTACGGCCTTCGTATTCGGGATGTTCACGAAAACCGGAATTGGGGGCAATCTGGTGTCTATCAGCTCTGCATCCACCACGATCATCGTCGGCATCGGGGCTATTCTGAGGCATGACCGCCGCTGGCCAACATGGGTCGGCTTGGTGGCCGGTGTGATTCCAGGTGTGTTTTGGATTGCATTTGCAATTGGGAATATGCTTGGCCTCGGAAACTAGACCGCAGGAGATGGCTGGCACGTCAATACCAGCAACGCAGACAGCAAGATGCAGCATCTTCAGATATTTGGATCTGAAGGGCGAGCAAGAAACCTTGCCCAAGCCCAATCACGGCAGAAGAAAGTCTTACAGGCAGAAGAAAGCGTGCTATAATGAAAGTAACCGTAGAATGGGACCCAACTAAAGCAAGAATCAATCGCCGTAAGCACGGCGTGACGTTTGAGGAAGCGGCCACTGTTTTCAATGATCCACTTTCATCAACCATTTCCGACGGCGCAAGGCCGCCAAGATCACCCGCCGGAATGTGGTTTGATGGCGACATTGAGCTTCGCCGCAGGGCAAGACGCGCCGCGCCTGAAGCTCACCGTTAGCCTCTCCATCGCCTCGATCACACTCAACACAAGTCATCCCGAATTTTGGGAGCCCGGAATTGCTCCGGGCTTTTTTCGTTACCTTTTGCCGTGCTGCGACGGTATATAATCAATAAGTGATCCCCCAGCTTGCTCTAGTGTCCTGGGCATATGAGTCGAGTTTCGCTTGGGCTGTCACCGGGTTTGTAGGTCGAATGGAGTGTGTTACAATAGCATGAATGCACAATTGGTTCTCGTCGACCGGCGGCAGCCGGTGTCAGCGAAGAAAGGGACGACATTGAGCGACCACCAAGAGTCCGGTCTCATTGTCCGGGCCAAACGAGGAGAGGAAGCCGCGATCGGCCAACTGTACTGCCAGCACGCGCCGGGGATTTACGGCTACATCGCCAGCCGGGTTGGCGATCCAGCCTTGGCCGACGACCTCACCTCGGAAGCGTTTCTTTGCGCGCTGGAGGGATTGCAGAAATTTGAACATCGGGGCGTCTCGATTTCTGCCTGGCTGTACCGCATCGCCCACGACCGCATCGCCGATCACTTTCGCCGGCAGGCGCGGAGGCCAACGCTGCCTCTGGAAGAGGAACACCTGCCTGCACAAGACGAGTTCGACCAGCAGGTAGATGTCCATCTCGATATGGATCAGCTGGGCAAGGCCATCGAACGGCTCACCGCTGAGCAGCATCAAGTCGTTCTGCTGCGGTTCGTGGCCGGCCTCAAGCTGCAAGAGATCGCCTACGTGATGGACAAAAGCGCTGACGCCGTCAAGATGCTCCAGTTGCGGGCCTTGACACGCTTGCGGCAACTGGTCGCACAGACAAGTTGAAGGAGATTGACGATGGAGAACGATCGTGCATTTGCTGATATCTTGAACGATTGTCTGGAGGCCATTGCGGCAGGAGAGGCCAGCATCGAAGGGTGCCTGGCGCGCTATCCGCAGCATGCCGCCCATCTGGAAAAGCTGTTGCGCTTGAGTGATTCAGCCAGAGGGGTGTCGCTTCCGACGCCCACGCCGGAGATGCTGGCCGCAGGAGAGCGGCGTTTCGTGCAGGCCGCCCGAGCCAAAGCGGCGCAAGCGCGCGGAGGGCAAAAGAATGAAAGCCTGCTCGATGCGCTAAAGATCAGACTGCGTGCCGGGCCCAGGTGGGTACTGCCCGTTGCTGCCCTCTCGGCAAGCGTGACCGTGCTGTTCATCTGCGCGATCCTCGCCGTGATTGGCGGAAGCCTTGCCTGGCGAGGGCTGCGGAACACCGACGCATTGCGTGGGACGTCGACTGCGGCCGTCGCTCAGGAAGGCCGCGATGGGTTCCCTTCAGTTACTCCCATCACAACCGGCCCGACCATAACGGCTGACGTAGCCCAACCCGTCTCGCCCCTGCCTGAACCCACGGCAACTCCGAAAGAAGAGTCCAAGCCGGTGCACACGGTATATCTCCCGCTCGCCGGCAAGCCCTTGCCGCCGCACCGCGCCATGCTGCAAGAACTACAGGGCGTGGTCGAAGTGCAGGACGTGGCTGGCGACTGGTCTGTCGCCAGCGACAGGCAGACCATCGAGGCTGACGCGCGGGTTCGCACGGGCGCGCTTTCCAGGGCTAACATTATGTTCTATGACGGCAGCACAGCCTACCTGGAGCCGAACACAGAGGTCTCGATCGATGCGCTTGGGCAAAACTCCGAGGACCAGTCGCGCATCGTCGAGCTGACACAGTGGGTCGGGGAGACCGATCACGATGTCGCGCCTTCGTATGGCACAAAGGCGCGTTACGAGGTACACACTCCGTCGGGGACTGGAGCGGCCAAGGGCACGTTCTTTCACGTGTCCGTCACAACAGCGATGGTGGTGCATTTTCGCGTAGACGAAGGTGCGGTTGCAGTGACTCACCTGGACGTTACGGTGGTGGTCATTGCCGGGCAGTTGACGACGATCCAGGCCAACACGCCGCCCAGCAAACCGGTCTTTCGTGTCAGCGGCGAGGGCCAGGTCGAGGCAACCGGCGCGGCCTGGCGGATCGCCGGGCAGAATTTCCAGACCCACGCAGCGACGGTCATCGTCGGCAACCCGCAAGTTGGAGACTGGGTGCACGTCGATGGGCGCTTGCTGGCAGATGGCACGCGTGTCGCCGACCGGATCGTGTTGCTGCGCCGCTTGCCGGCGAACCGTTTCACCCTCACGGGCGAGGTAGAGGCTATGGGTGCGCTCACCTGGACCGTCGCCGGCCAGGAAATTGCCGTGGACGAGGCCACCGCGATCGACGAGGGCATCCAGGTCGGGGATCGAGTGCGCATCGAAGGCGTGATCGAGGGACCGGAAAGCGGGGCGCTGCTCGCCGAGACGATTGCGCTGGTCGATGAGCGGGGCGTGCCCTTTAGTTTCGTCGGCGTGGTGCAGGAAATCGCCGAGTCGTACTGGGTGGTTTCGGGGGTCTCGGTCACTCTCAATACCCAGACGGTCATCAAGGGCGACCTTGCTGTAGGCGACATCGCCCGTGTGCGCGGCGTGTTCCTGGACGATGAAGACACCACCTGGTTGGCGCGGATGATCGAGCCGGTTGAGCCGCAAAGCCCCAGTTTTGCGTTCACCGGCAAGGTAGAAGCGACGGGGACGGTCACCTGGACGGTGGCCGGGCAGGCGATTGCCGTGGATGGCGAAACCGAGATCGAGTCGGGCATCGAGGTTGAAGATTGGGTGCGCGTCGAGGGACGTATTGAACCGGATGGGACGCTGCGGGCCGAATCGATCCACCTGGTTGAAACGCCTGCGCTCTTATTTGCCTTTGTCGGCACGGTCGAAAAGATGGTCGATGATTATTGGATCGTCTCGGGAATCTCGGTCACCGTCGATGCCGAGACGGTCATCGATGACGGCCTTGCCGTTGGTGATGTGGTG
>JAFGEY010000217.1 GCA_016931365.1 Anaerolineae bacterium | reverse complement strand
GTGGGCGGCATCGTCGGCAAAAAGCTGTGGGGGCTGTCCAGGACGGACGGCGGCGAGCACCAGGTATTTTGCGTCACCCACCTGCCGCAATTGGCCGGCTATGCCGACCTGCACTTGCGGGTGCAGAAATCGTTGAGCGGCGATCGCACGACGACGACGGTCGAGCTATTGGAGGAAGACGAGCGGATCGATGAATTGGCGCAGATGTTGGGCGGCGTCGGAGAGAATACACGACAGATCGCGCGTGAGCTGCTTGCGCAAGATTCTCATCAGCATGAGAGTTGAGACCTGCTCTTACCTCAAGCCGATTGATTCCCAACAAAACACCCCCGATGCTCTCGACGAGCACCGGGGGTGTTGCTGCCTGGAGTTCGATTCAGAATGTATCCAGCGCGCGCCGGAAACGCTGAACGATTTCTTGCAAGATCAAAATTGCCATATCGGCGTCGTCTTTGAGAAGGGGCATAAAATCCCACCGCGTCATCGACATGCATGTCGTCGGCTCGACGGCGACGACCGACGCTGTGCGCTGACCATCGTCCAACAGGGCCAACTCTCCGAAAAAGTCCCCCGGCCCAAGCGTATTGACCACGGTCTCAGTGCCATCAACAGTTTGACGCAGCACATCAGCCTTGCCTGCCTCGATGATGAACAATCCCACTCCTCCCTGGCCCTGCCTGACAATCGCCTCGCCGGGCTGGTAGGTCTTTTCCCCGACCAGACGGGCTAACAGGTCAAGCTGCCGTCGTTTCAGGTCTCCAAAAAGCGGGATTTTGGCCAAAAATTCAATTGTTTTGTCTTCTGCCACAGTTATCCTCCTCGCTGAATGCATCTGGTTTGTGTCGTTCGCCAGAGATGCCACTTTACTTGTTTGACGGGTCTATTCTAAAGCAATTGGGCAAGTGTGTCAAATGGCGATCACGGGGGTATTGGCCTCCACTCGATTACGCATCGGCAGTAACTTGATAGGTGGTGCCTGGCAGCTTGAGTCCACGTGCAATGCGCACCGCGACCCGTCCGATTGCCTGCGAGGCTGGCGAGTGTGGGTCGGACAGGATCATTGGCTGCCCGGAGCGGAGTGAATTTTCGGCTTCTGGAGCATAGGGGATGGTGGCAAAAATCTGGCGTTTCATCCCTTGTTCGATCTTGTCGACCGGCACCTGTGCCTGCGGCCCGATGTTGTTGATAACGAGCAAGATGTTCGAGTCGGTAAATTGAAGCCTGCGCAACCCATCGATAGCCCGTACCGTGGCGCGAATTGACTCTACCTCCGGTGTTGTGACCAGCAGCATCAAATCGACTTGAGCAAAGATCGATTGTATGTTGGCGTCCGGTTTGCTGGTCATATCGGCAACGGTGATTGGAAACTGGCGTCTCAGCGCTGCAACTGCTGGTTTGATCCACGCTGTCCAAGGTGGATCGTCTGACTTGGGCGCAGAAAAGACCTGTACGCCTTGAGGGTGCTTAACCAGATGGGCTTCTAGCCCGGCCAAGCTGAATGCCTCATGTGGCATATGGTCAGCGTGAGCCGCAAGTCCCATCGCCGCCAATGCTCCGGATGGTTGGGCATGCAATTCAACCAACGGCACCTGGATGCGGCGCGACAGGGCAAAGGCCAGGGCCAGATTGATCGCCACCGTGGTCACTCCGACCTGGGGCGTGAGGCTAAAGCAGGCAATAAGTGTTCCCTTGGAACCATCGTCCAACGAGTCTAGCTCTGGTTCTGGCGCAATGACCGGTGCTGGTTTCGGGGCATCTGCCGGTAACTCAACCTGATCGGTACGCGGTACCGGCTCGGAGACCAGGGTCATAATGTATTCGACGAGATCGGCAGGCATCACCGGCTTGGTCAGAAACAGATCGGCGCCAGCTTCTTGGCCCGCTTTTTGGTCGATAGGTTGCGAACGCGCCGTTAAAAAGATGATTTTTGTATGTGTCGTGGCCGGGTTGGCGCGCAGCCGGCGACACAGTTCGTAGCCATGCAGGCCAGGCATCATCACGTCCAGCACAGCTACATCAGGAGGAGTATCCATCGCCATAATGAATGCCTCGTTGCCTTCGCGCGCCAGTGACACTGAAAACCCTGCCTTTTGCAGGGACATGTCCAACAATTTGCGCATATTAGCATCATCGTCCACAACAAGTACTTTGAACATCGCACACCTTCCTCAAGCATTCAAGAATAGAATGCCAGACCAAGCGTTTTGCCCCCGGTGACGATTATTTCCCCTCCAGACAGAATAAATCAATGCATTTACGATTGACCAAAAAGGCTTCGCCTCCAAAGGTAATGTCAGGATGATTGGATAAGCGGGCGATGCCACTCTCAATGGGAATAAATGCATCAATCCCTTTGGCCAGATAGGCTTCAAAGTCGGCGGAACGCCCGGTGACGACAAAGTCGCCCTCGATCTCGTACGTAGACAGGGCTAAAAACGCTCTGAATTTTTGCTTGCCGAAATAGCTGACCGAGCGCCCTCGCTTGGAAAAGCTCTCTTCTTCTGAGACGATGACAAATAACAAGTTGTCTTTGAGCAACTGCGAATATCGATAAGAGGCAATGATCTCGCCCGGATTATTTGCCCGCCCGATGTACACGTCATTCAACTCGATGTACGAACTGAGCGGGTCGTTAAGCAAATCGCCCACCGTTTTGGCGCGTGTATCGATGTGCCCGGAAATGCGGTAGCCGCGCGTGAAAAAATCGACCGGCAGTAGAGTGGAAACGTTACGCGTCGTAGTCATCTATCTATCCTTGACCTATTCTTCGCCCCAATTCAGATCCTCTTCCTCTTCAAAACTCGATACGGCGGCAGGATCGGTGGCCAGCGCATACACGTCCCGATAAGCCTCATCGGCGTAATAAGACAGGGCATCAAGTGCATCGGAAAACTCGGCGTAATTGAGGTTTTCCCTGGGCAGCTCGACTGCCAAAACGATATCGCCGTCAGAATCGACGGAAAATTTGGCCAGGTTGATCTCTTGAGACGAACGCAGCAAGTGTTTGTACAGTTTTCGCTCGCACGCCGGGTCGCTCGGCGCTTTAACAAAGGGTGCGATGGCAAAATACACCCAATGAGTCGCCAATGTGACAAGGATCGAAAATGATTCGACCACGTCGGAGGCGAACCCAGTCACAAAACGATCCTCTTCGACCTGATCGAATGACCAGCCGTATTGCTCAAAATAGCCTTGCAGCGTTTCAGTGGTTACAGACATTGTGCGCTCCTTGCGCGAACTCTTCCATTGCCCAAGAACTCACTCGTTGCCCCAATTCAGGTCGTCGCGCTCCTCATAGATGTGATGGGCATCTAGCACCTGAGCCAGGATAAACACCTGCGCATAACTGTCGTCGGCATAGTACGAGAGTGCACCCAGGGCATCGGAAAACTCGCTGTAATCCAGGCTTTCGCCGGGCAGTTCGACAGTCAGGATCACGTCGCCGTCTTCATCGACTGTGAACTTGGCCATATTGATCTCGTGGTTTAGTTTGAGCAGGTGTCGATGTAATTTGCGCTCGCATTCGGGGTCTTGGGGAGCAATGACGAAAGGTGAGATCGAGAAATAGACCCACTCGCCCGCGATGCGCACTGTGATCCGAAAGAGCGACACATCCCCTCGAAACCCGGTGCGAAAATCGGTTTCGTTGACGCGCTCGTACGACCACCCGTACTGCTCAAAATACCCCGCGATGATCTCTGGGGTGACTGCCATATTATGCCTCCTTGTGGAACGCCATCTGTCCGGTGGTGAAATCGACGCGAATTTGGTTCACCTTTTGCCAATCGGCGTGATACATCTGTTCAGCCAGCGGTTCGAGCACCTCTTTTTGGATCACACGCTCCAGCCGGCGGCAGCCCAGACGCGGATCGTAGCCCTGCTTGACCACGTACTCGACGACTTGTGGCGTAAACGAGACCTGAATATCCTGCCGCTTGAAGCGGTCGCGGACGATCACGTCCAGTTTGGCGCGCGCGATCTCGGCTACTGCTCGATCTTGAAGCGGGCGGAAAATGGCCACCTCGTCGACGCGGGACAGAAATTCGCTGGATAACTTGCGCCGCAGCACATCCATCACTGCTTCCTCAGTGACCTGAACCTGCGCATCGTCACCTTCGCCAAAGCCCATCCGGCGGCGCAGCCATAGATCACTGGCCAGGTTGCTGGTCATAATGATCGTTGCATCCGAAAAATGCACCGTCCGTCCCTGCGCGTCGGTGAGGTGACCGTCGTCAAAGACCTGCAAGAAAAGGTCGAGCACAGCCTGGTGCGCTTTTTCGATCTCGTCGAGCAGAATGACGCAGAACGGCTGTTGATGCACCTGTTCAGTGAGCTGCCCGCCCTGGTCATAGCCAACGTAACCCGGCGGCGAGCCGATCAGCCGGGAAACGGTAAACTCGGAGGAAAACTCGGACATATCGAGCCGGATCAAGCGCTCCTCATCGCCAAAGAGAAACTCGGTCAGCGCTTTGGCCAGTTCGGTTTTGCCCACTCCTGCCGGGCCGATGAACAAAAAGACACCGTCGGGCCGCTTGGGCTCCAGGTCGAGGCGGCGTTTGGTGAGACGGATCAGGCTGGACACGGTCTGGATCGCTTGTTCCTGGCCGATGACTCGCTGGCGCAGAATCTCTTCCATGCGCAGGTAGCGTTCCATCTCACCCTGGTCGAGCTTTTCCAGCGGGATGCCGGTGATATCGGACAGCACCGAGAGCATCGTATCGATGGTGAGCGTGGGTTCGCCCCAGTCGTCTGGAGACGTGCCGCTGGTCAGCATCGCGCGCGAGGTGGCTCGCTCCAACAGATCGATCGCTTTGTCAGGAAAGTAGCGGTTTTTTAAATAGTTCCTGGCCAGGTCGTACGTTTGGGGCAGCAGATCGTCGGGAATGTCGACCCCGAAATGGCCTTCGAATCTCGGCTTGAGTGTCTCTAAAATGCGCAGCACGTCGGCGCGATCCGGCTCTTCGACGCGCACTGGCTGGAAGCGCCGGGCCAGCGCGCCATCCTTTTCGATGTACTTGCGGTACTCGTGCGTTGTCGTCGAACCGATGCACACAATGTCGCCGCGCGCCAGGGCCGGTTTGAGGATCGTCGCCGCATCTTGCAGACCATACATGCCCCCCGCGCCCATCAGGGCGTGCGCCTCGTCGATGAACAGGATGACGTCTTCGGCCTCTTTGACTTCGCTGATCAATTTTCGCAGGCGCTTTTCAAACTCGCCGATCTGGCTGGCTCCCGCCACCAACGAACTGATGCTCAATTCGATCAGCCGCTTGTCTTGCAACTGGGGGGGCACGTTGCCTTCGACGATGCGTTGAGCCAGCCCTTCAGCCAACGCCGTTTTGCCCACACCTGGCTCACCGACCAGGATGGGGTTGCGCTTCATCTGGCGGCAGAGGATTTCAATGGTGGCGGCTATCTCGCGGTCGCGCCCGATGACGGGATACAACTCGCCCTTGAGGGCGAGTTGAGTCAGATCACGGCTGTAGCGATCGAGCGTCGGCGTGGGTTTATGTTTGACGGCGAGAGTGCTCTCGGGCTGGGCTGGTTCAGAAGGCGCTTCCTCGCTCACAGATGCTTCCTGAGGCGGCGGTGGAGTTACGGCGACTGTCTCCGGCGCAGCGACGTGCCCGTCCAGAGTTGCCTGAATCTGCTCGATCTGGATGTTCAGGTTGCCAAACAGCGCGCGCGTGCGCTCGTCGGTTCGCAACAGCGAGAGCAGCAAATGTGTCGGTGTGACCGGCTTGTCCTGTGCCAGGGCAACACTGTCTTGAAGCGCTGCTTTCAATTCGGCAGACACGTTCAGCTTGGCTGAAACCTGCCCGGCGCCGGTACCCAAATCCGTCTCAAGAGCGCGCATAACCTGCTCCACGCTCAAGTTGTAGGGTTTGAGCAGGTTTTCAAACCAGTCGCGTTGCTGCTGGACGACACCCAGCAGCAAGTGGCGCGGGTTCAAGTCGGACGATTTGAGCCGCCGGGCGTGCTGCTTGGCCGCGTCGAAGCATTTGAGCGAAACAGGTGAAAGTTTTTCAAGCATGACAATCTCGTATGATTATGCAAAAAAGACAAGCTCATTATACTTGAATTCAAAAGGCCGGGCAAGGCGATTCTGTCTAGCCATTCTCATCATAACGGGTGTAGGCTGGCAGTACAAAGGTGAACGTGCTTCCGATGCCAGGACGGCTGTCCAACCAGATACGTCCACCTTGAGCCTCAACCAGCATCTTGACGATATACAAACCAACGTCGGGTGCAGCCAATCCAGCAATGTTGGGGTGATCGGAGCGATAGTAGCGATTAAAGATGCGTTTCTGGTCTTGAGGGGCGATGCCGCCGCCTCGATCGGTGATCGACACGGTGACGTATTGTTCGCGGTTCTCTTGCATTCGTTGTGCATTGAGTACGATCTCGGCCCCCTGGGGCGAGCAGAGCAGTGCATTGCGAAGCAGGTTGGTGATGATGTGATAAACGGCATCTTCGTGGGCCTGGACAGCGGGCAAATCCGCCGCCAGATCGAGCGACAAGGCTTGATGTCTTTCCTGCGTTTGCGCTTCCAGATTGGTTGCAGCCTGCCGGATGGTGTTGGTCAGATCGGTCGTCTCGGTGACGAGCGATAACTGGCTGCTGTCGGTGAAGGTCATCTCGACCAGGTGTTCAAGCAGCGTAGTCATCTGCTCCGAATTGACGCGGATGCGTCCCAACAGTTTGTTTTGCGTCGAGTTGAGCGGGCCAATGGATGCGTCGAACAGCAGTTCCGTATAGGTCAGAATCGACGTGACCGGGGTGCGCAGTTCCTGTGAGACTGAAGCGATAAACGAATCTTTGGCCCGTTGGGCGCGCTGTTCGGCATCGACGTTGCGCAAAACCGCAATAAAGCTGTCTGCAGGACGTTGCCGGGCGATCAAAGGCCGGAAGGTGGCCCGAAAAATCTGTCCGGTGATGTTGAGTGCAGTCGTGGCGCCGGCAATGTCAGCTCCCGGCGCGTCTAGTTCGAGTTGCAGTGCGCGCTGGACAATGCGATAGGTTTTGCTCCAGCGGGGATCGCCGCAAACGGTTTCGACCGGTTGATCGATCAGCTTGCCCCCTAAAATTTCCTCGGCAGCCCGGTTGGCGATCACAACGCGCTCTTCCGGGCCGATGATCAACACGCCGTCATCCATGCTGTTCAGGAGATCATCCAACCTGGGTTCAGACATATCGGCAGAAACCGACGCTGTGACCTGTGTGGCAGACAGATCGGCCAGCGACTTATGCTCCACTTGGAGCAGTTCGATCCAGGTCTCAAACAGTGACACCTGCTCCTGCAAGCTGGTCAGATGCTCGCGGCCCTGCTGGAGGGTCGCCGCCAGTTTTTCGACTGTTTCTGGCGCTGCAATGACTCTAGTTGCGGCGGGAACTGCGCTCACCGGCTCCGGCAGCGGCGTTTCATCGGACAACTCGCTCAAGCGTTGCTGGAGGCGGTTGTACAGGCGCGCATTCTCCAGGGCGATAGCTGCGTAATCGGCAATTACCGAGAGCACGTACAGGTCATGATCGTCAAAAGACAGGTCCTCAATCATATGGTCGACGGACAACACACCGATGACAACATTGCCCACCTTGATCGGCACGTGCAGGATCGACTTGACCAGGTAGCCGGTTTTGACCTTGACCGTGCTGTCGCGGCTGCTCGCGGCGATGATCAGGGGTTTGCCACTGCGCACCACTTCGCCGGCCAGGCTGTCGTCGACTTTGAGGCGAAATCCACGCGCGTACTTTTCGCCAAAGCCGCGCGCGGCGCGCATGTACAGCTCGCCGCTTTGTTCGTCAACCAGCAACAAGAACCCTTCTTCGGCGCGGGTGATGTACACGGCGGCCTCGACGATGCGCGTGAGCACCCGATCCTGGTCGAGCAATGAAGTAACCGACTTGCCAATCCCGAACAGGACGCTCAGTTCCTTGACCTGGCGCTCCATTTTGCGGTTGAGGGAAGCGACGCTTTCGGCCAACCGGTCGCGTTCGCGTTGCAAACGTTGCTCGGCCAGTGCGCGTTCGACCGCACTGTGCATCTCGCGCGGCTCGTATGGTTTGAGAATATAATCTCTGACCCCCAGCTTGAACGCCTGGATCGCGGCCTGATCGGAGCCATGAAAGGCTGTCAGAATGACCGGAACGTCCCGGCCCGCTTTGCGCAGTTCTTGCAAGAACTCGATGCCGCCCAATCTGGGTGCGCGCACATCCATCACAATCAGATCGGGAGGATTTTGCAGGGCCATCTGCAATCCCTGGTTGCCGTCCGTGACAGACATGACCGTGTAACCCGCCGGCTCCAAGATGTTTTTGGTCAGCGTTTCCAGATTCTCTGGACGGTCATCGATGACAAGGACAGTTTCGTTTCTGTCCATATTGATCCTCCAATAGGCCAACTCTGATGCGTCAGTTCACTTTAATTTTGATTCTTGCTGTGCCCGGGTCATCGCCTCCTGCGGCGACGATGTGCCAGCCATGATGGCCTCATAGGCCTGGTTAAAGACGTTCAACGCCTCTTCAAACTGAGCCAACTCGGAAGAAAGCAGCAAGGCGTCGCGCATGGATATGCGGGCAATGTTGGCCAGGATGCTGCCAGCCTTGGTTTCATACTCGTCGGATTCGAGCAATGATTCACGCACCGGGATCGTACGTTCTGGGAACTGCTGGCTCAAAAAGGAAATCCACTTCCAGCACGCATCGATGTGCTGCGTCTGTGAAGAGACAAAATAACCTTCAATCAGGGTCATCGTTGCCGCCTGTTTGTCGACGGGCATCGGCACCATACCCACCCGCAAATCCTTCATCCAGGTCGAATTGCGCTCGGACAACAGCCCAGACCACATCCCGATGTGGCCCAACTGCACGCCAATCCGCGGGTCGCTGTTTGAGCTGAACGCTTCGCGCATCTGTTCCGGTGTCGGACTCACGTTGGTATCGTAGATCAGGCTGGCATACCATTCGAGCGCTTCGATCGTGAGCGGATCGTCAAAAGTGGTGCGTGTGGGCGTTTGCAGATCGTCAAAAATGCGCCCGCCGTGCTGATAGATGAACACCAGTGCATCGAACGCACCATAATTGGGGGTATAGCCAAAAACATTGGCCTCCGGGTCGCGCAGCATCATCGCCGTAGATAGAAAATCGTTCCAGGTCCAGCCGGTGCGTGGGTATTCGACACCGTATTGGTCGAACAGGTCCTGGTTGTAATAAATGACCATCAAGTCGACTCCGGCGGGAATGCCCCAAATCTGGCCTTTGCTGCTGTACAACCCCAGCGTGCCGGGATAAAAATCACTCAAGCTAAAGGCTTTATCTTGTTCGGTCAAGGGAGTCAGGTCGAGGATATTGCCCTGCTCTTTAAGCCAGGCTTGGGCAAATTGAGACGAGATGAATACATCGGCATTACCCGGCCCAATCCCGCCCAGCATATCGCCACGCCTGGGCTGTAAATTGACCGTGATGTACGGATACACCTCGTTGAACTTTTGCAATATGCGCTGGTAATATTCGGTATCCGAGTTGGAAAAAGCAAAAGAAATCATCACCGGTTCGGGGGTCGGTGTGGCCTTGGCACAGCCTCCGGCTCCGGCAAGCAAGACAAGCGCGATCGAGACAATCCACACGAACGGCTTGCGGTATCGCTTTAGCACCATTTTCCCTTCCTCCCTGCGCAGATCAATACTCGATACTTGTGCATTTTACAACACATTTGAGCCAATGTCCAACAAATCGACCAATCGGCGCAACCAATTGCGCCTCCAGATGTTTTTATAGGCAGGATTTTCACTCCTTTCCTCTATATGTGGGGCGACGGTGCCGGCCGTCGCCCCCTTGTTTTTTAAGCCAACCCCAGGTGGAGCGTGAGATAAAAAAAGAGGTGCCCCTGATAGGAACACCCCTCTAGACTGTGCAGAAGACGCGCTGTTACGCTTCGTCTGACTCTGCGGCCATTTCTGTGTCTTCGGCCTTTTTGACAGCCTTTTGCACCTGTGCTGACAGTTCTTCGAACTTTTTCTGCGCTTCGGCTTTGAGTTCTTCAAATTTTTTCTGCAAGTCAGCGGTTGTGGCCTCAAGTTTTTTCTGCGTCTCAGCGTAAGTCACCTCGGCTTTTTCCTTTAGCTCGATGCTCTTGTCATGGATCTGCATGCGGGTTTCTTCGCCCGACTGCGGGGCCAGGAGCAGTGCTGTCGCCGCGCCGATCAGTCCGCCAACCAAAAACCCTGTGAAAAAGGCACCAGCTTCTTCTTTTTTACCCATCGCAAAGAACTCCTTTCTGAAAAATCTGTATATATTTACGATGATTTGGAGGTCGTTTCCCCCTCATCTGCTTGAACCGCTTTTACCTGAACCGACTTGTGCGGGCGCGGCACGAGGTCGAAAATCCCCTTTAGAATGCGCGTGATGCCCGCCGCCAGGCTCGACACTTCGATAAAGGGTGTGACCACTTTTTCGCTGACAAAGGTTGTCGTGCCGCGCACGGTATGCGTCGTTTCGACCACCGTGTTGATCGCCTTGTTCAATTGTTCCAGGATGGGGATCACCCGGTCGTAAATGAGCACCACCAAAACTACCAGCAAGACAATGACGATCAATACCAAGACCATCAAGACTAACGTCTCAAGGGCCATCACAATAAAGGCAATGTCGCGCAGGCGAACCGTCACCGGAACGGTGCCATCCGTCGCCCAATCGTACGAAGCAAATAACAAATAACCCAATCCGATGAGAACGGCGAGCACCACAAGCACGACAAGCACGCTGACAATGATGGTCGTCGTGCGCGTTTTCTTGGAAATAAGAGGTTGGGTGGAAATTGGAGCCTGAGTCGCCGGATCGACGGACGGTGGTTTGATTGTCTTTTGTTCGCTCATGAATTCCCCCTTGTGGTCGTACTCTGGATTGCTTGACAAGAAAAACTCGGCCGACCTGTCTGAGGCACTATCATTATAGCATAGTTGGCAAGCAGGGTCAATGACTCGGCAAAAGAAACCAGGTTTTTAACAAAAACCTGGTTTCTACCACTCGACTGTTGCTTCGCTGGATATATGCGGGAAAAGCTCAAGGAAGGGTTGGTCCCCTTCCCTGAATGGATGTCGCGTTTTATTCCGGTTCGCCGATGTCGGCGACGCGGTGCTGAGTGGACATACTCTTGAATGAGCCGCCGCTGGTCACAGTACCATTGGAGCGGAACAGGCGAATCTTTTCGCGCACGCGCTCTTTGGCCGCTTCGCGACCGGCAGCGAGATGCTTGCGCGGATCCTCGTCGGTGGAATTGGCCTTGAGATGCTCAAACATTGAAAAAGTGAATGCCTGCGACAGGTAGGTGGCAACGTTGATCTTGGCAATGCCGTAATTCATCGCTTCGACGACACTGTCTTCCAAAACGCCGGATGAGCCATGCAGCACCAGGGGTGTCTCCGGGATCGCCACATGGATCGCCTTCAGGCGCTCGATGTCCAAGCCAGCGGCACGTGAGAGCAGGGCGTGCACCGAGCCGATGGCCACGGCCAGCGAGTTGGCGCCGGTTTGGGCGATAAAGCGTCGGGCGTCCTCAGGTTTGGCCATTGCATCATCGATCTCTTCCGGCGTCGCGCCGCGCTTGAGCACCTTGCCCAGTTCGGCTTCGACGGGGATGCCGCAAATGTGGGCGATGTCGCAAACGCGCTTGGTGATGGCAATGTTTTCTTCCAGCGGCAGGGCCGATCCGTCAAACATCAACGAAGTAAATCCCTCGCGCAGGCAGAGCACGTTCTGTTCAAAGTCGGTGCCGTGATCGAGGTGCAGGGCGACGGGGATATCGGTGTTCTGCGCTGCGATCTTGACCATCCCGGCGGCAAAAGGCATCCCCGCATAGCGGATCGCCCCCTGGCTGACCTGCAAGATCACCGGCGCGCGCTCTTCGGTTGCCGCCTCGACGATGGCCTGAACCATTTCCATGTTGTTGGCATTGAACGCGCCGACGGCAAAGTGTCCTTCCATGGCTGCCTGGAGCATTTGTTTTGTTGTTACCAGTGGCATATGTATCCTCCTAGATAAATAGATCGAACAATGTGAGCATTATAAGGTCATCCGATCAAGTTGTCAAATACACTCCCAAATTTCTATGCAAGCTGCTCCCACCCCCAGATCAGCTCAGATTGACCAATGAACACCGTATCCCCTTCTTCGACGCCGGCCTCGCGCAAGGCCATCGTGATCCCCATCCCTTCGAGAATGCGCTGGAATCGCGCCGCGCTTTCATCTTGATCCCAGTTGGTCATCGCTGCCGCGCGTTCGATGGCAATTCCGCGCACACGCCAACCCTCTTCGGTCTGCGCGATGGTAAACACCTTTTCATCCACATCAGGTGCTGGCTCGACGGTTTCAGCCCAGACTTCGGCGGGCAGCTCTTCCAACTCGTGGGCAACGCGATGGATCAGTTCCTTGACCCCTTCTCCTGTTGCCGCCGAAATGCACATCGGTTCGAGGCCTCGCTCGACAAGCATCTCTTTGACCAACGGCCAGACCTCGCGCACGTTGGTCACATCTATCTTGTTGAAAACGACAATTTGAGGTTTTTCAGACAATTTGGGACTGAACAACGCTAATTCTCGGTCGATCATGTCCAGGTCGGACAGCGGATCGCCAGAGGTGCCATCCAGCAAATGGACCAGCAGCCGCGTGCGCTCGATGTGTCGCAAGAACTTGTGGCCCAACCCTACCCCCTGGCTGGCCCCTTCGATCAATCCAGGTAGATCGGCCACCACAAGCGAAGTGTCCCAGTCCAGAGGGACTACGCCCAGGTTGGGCTGGAGCGTGGTAAAGGGATACGGCGCGATCTTGGGACGCGCCGCACTGACCGCCGCCAGCAGCGTCGATTTGCCCGCGTTGGGCATACCGATCAACCCCACATCGGCGATCAACTTGAGTTCTAACGCCAGCCAATGTTCCTCTCCCGGTTCGCCTTTTTCCGAGATGCGCGGCGCCTGGTTGGTCGGCGTAGCAAACGCGGCGTTTCCGCGCCCGCCGCGCCCTCCCTGGGCAACGCGCGCTTCTTGCCCTTCTTCAAGCAGGTCTGCAAGTATGGCTCCGGTTTGTGCATCGCGGATCACCGTGCCCAGCGGTACTTTGATGATCACTGATTCGCCTGTTCGTCCATAGAGGTCTTTGCCGCGCCCGCTCTGGCCGTTTTCGGCCTTAAAGAGATTTTCGTGCTCAAAAGCAAGCAGTGTATTCCGGTTTCTCACGGCGCGGACATAGACATCGCCGCCCTTGCCCCCATTGCCGCCTGAGGGCCCCCCAAAAGGTATATACTTTTCACGCCTAAAGGCAACGCAGCCGTTTCCACCGTTGCCGGCCTTGACGTGAATTTTAGCCTCATCAAAAAACACTGTTCATTCCTCCAATTCATATCGGTACAAGGATACACGCAAACCAGAACAAAGTCAAAAAAGGCTTGGTACTTTGTCAGGCCGGCAAAGGGCGATCTGATCGTCGCATCTTGACACTTTGGGTTTCTAGTGGTATCTTTCTCTTTCTCGTATGCTATCGAGAAAAAGTCAAAATAAATCTATGATAAGAAAGAAAATTTGATGTCTACAACTTGTCTTCCATGCTCTATCACCTGCAACCTGCACACACACACCCGTCGCTGTAAACATGCCACCGGTGCCGTCGTCGATTACGCCCGCGCCGCCATCGATCGGGGGCTGGCCATACTCGGCATCTCGGATCACACGCCTTTGCCCGACAATCGCTGGATCAACGTGCGCATGGATTTCTCTGAACTGCGCGCCTATAACGACGAGATCGACGCTGCCCGCGACGCCCATCCCGAACTGGTCATCCTGAAGGGGATGGAGTGCGAATACGCAGCCGAATACGTTTCTTTTTATCGAGACACCTTGCTGGGTGAACTGGGCTTCGACTTTTTGATCGGTGGGGCGCATTATTTCCCGTATCGCGGTGCGTGGGCCAATGTGTACGACGGCACGACCGACCTGTCTACGCTGCAGGCTTACGCAAGTTACGTGATCGAATCGATGGCCTGCGGATTGTTCGCCTTTATTGCCCATCCCGATCTGTTCGGCAACGCTTATTTGCGTTGGGATGCCAACGCCGTCGCCTGCGCGCACGACATCCTGCGGGCGGCAGAAGCGTTCAAAATGCCGCTAGAAATCAATGGCTACGGCCTGCGCAAGCCTGTGATCGATACGCCGGATGGGCCGCGACGCCAATACCCCTGGCTGTCTTTCTGGAAACTCGCCGCCGGGTATGACGTGCCTGTGATCGTCAACTCGGATGCTCACCGTCCGGAAGACATTGTGGCCAATATGCGCGAAGGGTTGGCGATGGCCGATGCCTGCGGCCTGTCGTTGGTCGATATGAGCCGGCTGGTGCCTGCTCGCACAGTGCAGCATGCCGATTGCCTGCTGCCGGCTTGATCGGATGGGCATACGGCAGCACACCCATGTCGAAAACGGAGCAGAAAATGACGCCCTTATCACACTCGGCCGCCGGTTCGAACCTCGCCCGTGGGTATATGATCGCGCTGATCAGCGCGGCATTCCTGTCGACCACGGCGATCTTTATTCGCTATTTGACCCAGGTCTATCACATTCCTCCGCTGGTGCTGGCCTTTTGGCGCGATATCTTGGTGGTTCTCACTTTGCTGCCCGCGCTGGGATTGTTTCGTCCCGGTCTGCTGCGCGTGGAGCGCCGGCACTTGCTCTACCTGCTTGCTTATGGCCTGATTCTCTCTATTTTTAACGTTTTGTGGACGCTCTCGGTCGCCTTGAACGGGGCCGCGATCGCCACGGTGCTGGTATATTGCTCGGCCGCGTTCACGGCGCTGCTGGGCTGGTGGCTGCTCAAGGAACGCCTGGATTGGGTCAAGCTTGTAGCGGTCGCGCTCAGCCTGGGTGGCTGCGTGCTGGTTTCGGGCGTGTCAGGCCCGACATTTCGGCACACTGACCCGACTGGCGCGCTGTCCGGCATTCTGGTCGGGGCATTTTCCGGGCTGAGTTACGCCGCCTACAGCCTGATGGGGCGTTCGGCCTCGCAACG
This sequence comes from Anaerolineae bacterium, assembly GCA_016931365.1. The sequence goes on along the minus strand of JAFGEY010000217.1, from coordinate 50,279 downwards.
CGGCTTGAATCCCTGGACGACGTTGCTGTACACGTTTGGGTTTGCCAGCCTCTTTTTGCTGTCTTTCAATTTGCTGCCCGGCTCGTCGACGCGCCCCACCGATCTGTTCTGGCTGGGCAGGGCGATCGACGGCTGGTGCGTTTTGTTTTTGCTGGCGGCGGGGCCGACGGTCGCCGGCTTCGGGCTGTACAACGTGAGCCTGAGCTACCTGCCTTCCAGCGTCGCCAACCTGATCGCTACCTCAGAACCCGCGTTTACCGCCGTGATCGCTTATTTTCTGCTCGGCGAGCGCCTGAATGGCCCGCAGATCGGCGGCGGTTTGCTGATCTTGTTTGGCGTCGTTTTTTTGCGGCTATATCGAAGAAAAAGTAGACCCTAAAGGTCTCCAAGACCTTTAGGGTCTGCTATGCTCCTATGGAATAACCTGGATGTCGGCCAGCAAAATCCGGTTGGCCTCATCTCCGGCGACGGCCAACCGTTCGCCGGTCAGGGCGTCGTACAGGCCGATCTCGATCTGGTATGTGCCGGGCGGTGTATCCGCGCCGATTTCAAACACTCGCCGGTCGATCACCATCTGGCCCGGCAGCCAGCGCGTGGTAGGATGCCCGCCGTCGAGGGGCTGGCCGTCGTGTTGCGCCCACAGCGGGCCACTTGTGGCCGGATTATACGGGCCGAGCAAATGAGCGAATACCGTGTAGGGGCGATCCAGCGCAGTTTGCGCCTGCCAGTGTAGATCGACAGTCAATATTTTCCCCGCCCGCACCCGCTCACTCGACAGGGTGTAGCCTAGGAAGCGAACCCGTCCCGCACCGAGATCAACCTGCTGCGCCACGGCCGGCTTGCCTTTGGGCAGGCGCTTGCTCAACGTCACCCGCCCGGCCGGCACATCGACGCAGGCAGCGTCAACGCTGCCTGCATCAACGTCGCTGACATCGCCGGCACATGCCATCAAAACGTATCGCCCCGGCGCGGTGTATTCATAGATGCGAAACGCGAGCGGCACGCGCCCCGGCACGCCTCCGGGCAGCGCAAACGTCTGCCGGTCGATCCGTTGTCCGTGCGGATCGACCAGATACACGTTCATGTTGGGCATCGATTCTGCCTGCACGTAAATCGCTGCCTGGAGCACATCGCCGGGGCGAAACTCTTGGGCTGGCAAATCATAGCCCAAAATTCCGCGAACGGCCGAGTATGCAATGTCGTATTGCGGCTGAATGTCGGTGCGGGGGAGAGGAGTAATGCTTTTGTGGGTGTACAGGCGCAGGAAATTGTAGTCTTGAGCGACATTCAACACTGAGGCGCGGCGGGCGTCCAGCCAGCTTTCGACCAGGTTGTCGGGATCTTGCATTGATCGCTCGAAACTCGCCAGCCACAACCGGTCGTGCTGTTCGTGCAGTGGCGCGAGTTCCGCGTCGACGTTTTCGGCAGCAAACAGCGAACTGTGGCGCGGCATCAGGTATACCGTCGGGCCGTCGCCATCAGGAAACGCGCGGTTGTAATGGTACAGAAACACCGGGTAGCGATCGCCGGAGACGAGCAGCACCGCGTCGTCAGGCTGGGCGTAAACGGCCAGCGCGCGCAGAGCCGAACGCATGTCATCGCGCAGGTAGCGCCCGGCATAGTGCTGCGGCAGCACGCCGACCCACGCCCCCAGCACCAGGACAAGGGCTAGCGCCGACATCGCGCGCGCCCAACGTCCTTTGGGCCACAACCTGGCCAGCGTTCCGGCTAGTAGAATGTACAAGTAGGGTGCAAAAAGTAGCAGATAACGTGCCTCGGGTTTGGGCGAATAAAAAAAGCCGCGCGGGATCGACAGGCCGTAAATCACCGTCGGCGGCACGAGGAGTGGCAATGCCAGCAGCAGGCCCACTTCCCACCCGGCAAAACCGTAGCGCTGCGGCTGTGATCGATCCAGGACGAGCAGCGCCAGCCCGGCAAGCGCAATAAGGCCGAACACGACCAGCAACCCGGTGTATCGATCTAGATCGGTCGAAATACCGGTGGTCAGCACTGTGCCGAACAACCGCCAGACCTGCGCCAGGGTAAACGGCGCTCGGGCCGTGTCGTGGCGGATGCGAGGAATAGCCAGGTAAAGCCACGGTGCGTAGAGGAGCAGTACGCCTAGTTGTGACAGCGCCCAGGTGAACAAAACGTGGCGTCGACGGGGATGATGCCACACGGTCAGCACGACAAACAGGTTTTGGATGAGCAAGATCAGCGCCGATAGATAGAGTGTGTATAGCGCCGCCGCGCTGGCAAAGACGTACCCCCACCACGCGCGCAAACCACCCTGGCGCAGCCGTGTAAACCAATGCACGGACATCAAGCTGAAAAACGCCGCCCAGACGTACATTCGCGCTTCCTGCGACCACCAGATGTGAAAGCGGGCCGTCGACAGGAGCAGCGCCGCCAGCAGTGCCGCGCGCCGGCCGAGCAGCCGCCGGGCGACTACATAAACCAGGGCCACGGTCAGCACCCCGCCGATCAGCGACAGGTAGCGCACCGCAAATTCGCTTTCTCCGGCCAGCCGCAGCCAGCCGTGCAGCAGCCACAGGTACAAGGGGGGATGAACATCGTATGCGGTGATGCGCGTGGTTTCGTAAAGCGACTGCCGCGCGGCCCAAACGGCATGCCCTTCGTCCCACCAGATGGGCTGATCGCCAAGACGGTACAGCCGCAACCCAAAGCCCAGCAATAAAATCGCCAGCAAAGTGAGCCTGGGCAGTGCCCTGCTCCACTGCTTCATGGCCGGTTCAGCCTCAAAACCACCGTCCAGGAGGCCAGTTGTGCTTCCCCGCACCCTTCGGCGTCGAGGCCTTGCACGACATCGCTCTCCATTCCCACCATGACCAGTTCGTAGGTCTGTCCGCGCGCGAGGGTGAAATCGGCGTAACCGGGGCCTAGCTCTGGCTTGAGACCGGTGAAAAAGCGATCATCGCCGCCATTCCAACGCACCAGCAGTTCCACGCCCGGTTGGGGGCGTCCGGTCTCATCGAGCACGGTTACGGCCAGAACGCCGCCGGGTGGATCGCACGTTCGCTGCTGTTCGACGATCTTGTAGCGCGGCCTGGGCGTGGGGGTGATGGTTGGCGTCCAGGTAGGGCGCAGTGTGTGCATTGGCGTCGTCGTCGGCAGTGCTGTCGGTGTTTCGACCGGAGTCGGGCTTGGGGCGGCGGTGGCGTCAATGGGGGTTGGGTCAATCACTGCCGTCTCAGTCGGCGTCGGGATCGGTGTCTCAGTGGCTGTGGGCAGCGGCCTGAGAGTCGATGTCGGCACGGTCGGGAAGGGCGTCCAGGTTGCTGTGGGCAGCACCTCAGGCAGGTAGGGCAGCAGTGCGGCGCGTCGATAGCCGAGGGCATAGGCCAGTCCGGCCAGGGCGCGCGTTTCCGAAGCATTTTTGCCGTTCAGGATATAGTCTTCGGCCAGGGCGACCAGTTGCGCTTCGATTTGGGCCGAACTGCCGAGATCGGCCAGGCGGCGCTGCGCCTGGCCCAGATCGCGGTTGCGGGCATAGGATACCGCGATCAGCACCAGGTATTCGTTTCGGTGCGCGGGGTAGAGCGAGCTCGGCGCGACGTTTACGTACTCAACCGGCCAGAGCGCCCAACTAACCAGCAGTCCAATGCCCGTTCCCAATGTCAGGGCGATCAAAAGCAGTACGGGCAGCATCCATCGACTTGGCTTACGTCTGGGCGAAACCGAGATCATGGCCCTGCTCCTTCGACTGAAGGTTCATCCGGTTGTGCGGGGAGCACGTAAGGCTGCAATCCGTCGCGTTGAATGTCCAACGCCGACGCCAGCGTCGCCAGGGCCTGAATTTCGGCCAATGGGCCATTTTGGGCGATGCGCTGTTCGGCCAGGTCGGCGACGGCGAGGGCAGGGTCTTGCAAACGGAGCAGGGCCAGCCGGGCGCGCGCCGTGTTCAGGTCACCGCCGATCAGGTAGGCCTCGGCGACCATCAACATCAGTTCTTGTTTGTAGGCGGGGTGAAGGAACGAGATGTCCGTGTCCACGTATTCCACGGGGGCGATCACCCAGCCGATCAGCAGGCCCAGGCCGATACCGCTAAACAGTCCTGCGATCATGGCTAAAATGACAACCCATCCATGCTTGCCAGACATCGCCGCTCCGTCGATTTGAAAGTGAGGGGACAAAATAAGAGGCTACTCCCTGGGACAGGGACCAGCCCCTCTATGCACCTTATCGATTCGCGTTTTGTTTTAAAGCTGGTATAATAAATATGCCGGAGGTGGGAATTGAACCCACAAGAGGTCACCCCCACGCGATTTTGAGTCGCGCGCGTCTGCCAGTTCCGCCACTCCGGCTTATAAACTAGAGTATAAACCGAAAATGTGATTTCGTCAAGTTTGGGCTTGCACTACTGAGGACTACTATGTTCGACGAATTGGCCCTGATCGCGTCCGCGCAGGGTGGCGACCTGGAAGCTTTTAACCAACTGGTCGTGCATTATCAAACGATTATCTATAATGTCGCATATCGCATTCTGGGTGACGTCGATGCCGCTGCCGATGCTGCGCAAGAGGCGTTCATTTCGGCTTACAAGGCCATCGATCGATTTCGCGGCGGGTCGTTCAAAGGCTGGCTGATGCGCATCGCCACCAATGCCTGTTACGATCAGTTGCGCGTCAAAAAGCGACGTCCCACGGCCCCGCTCGATGCCGTCTTGTACACCGACCCCGAAGAGACACGCCTGCAAGGCGAACGAGAACAGCGCCCCGAAGAATACGTCGATCAGCAAGAACTGGGCGATCTGATCCAGCGTGGGCTGAACACACTGCCCCCAGAGCAGCGTGCCGTGCTCATTCTCTCCGACATTCAGGAGATGCAATATGACGAAATCGCCGAAGCGTTGGGCGTTTCGCTGGGCACGGTCAAGTCGCGGCTGAACCGTGCGCGCGGCAAACTGCGGGACTTTATGCAGGGGCACACGGAACTTTTACCTGCGCGCTACCGTCTAGAGAACAAAGGTGGAGGTGTTGCCGGGTTGGCATATCTGCTCTTGGAGTGGATGGGCGTTCGCTGGCTCGGAGGACAACGATGAACAAGACACAGATCGGAAAAACCGAGCATAGATATATCAGTGAACGCCTCTCGGCGTACATCGATCGGGCGCTGCCGGAACGGGAGCGGGCGCGGGTACAATCTCACCTTGAATCTTGCGAATTGTGCCGCGAGGAACTGGAAATGCTGCTGTGGACCAAGCGCCTGCTGCGGCAAGCGCCGACGATCCCGGTGCCGCGCGCTTTTGTCGTTCGACGGGCCGACCTCGAGGGCCGGCCTGCCGCAAAACGTGCGTTGATTTCCCCCCGGCGGCGAACTCTGTTCGCTGCCCAGTGGGCTACGGCGCTGGTGGCGCTCCTCTTTGTTTTTGTCCTCGTCGGCGATGTGCTGACCGGCGGCCCGATGATGCCGATGGCCTCCCAAGCGCCAGGTGTGGCGATGGCGACCCAAGCCGCATCGGAGGTGATGCTCGTCCAGGAATATGGCGTGGCAGAACCGGAAATGTCGCCGCGCGGCACGGATGACGGGGAAAAGGTGGGTGAAAAAGCTGTTCCGAGTGAGGCTGAGCGTGTAACATCAGAGCCGGAGGCGATGCCGCTTGACGCCACCGCAGAGGCAACGCCGGCACCGGAGGCGCGGGTGATGGTTTCCGAGGCAGAACCAGGCGGCGCAGGCGCGACGATGGACGTCCAGGTCGCCGCGACGGTCACTGTCACTGAGAAAGCCGTGCCGCTCGCCGCCACCGAAATGACGCCGGCGCCGGAAACTAACCTGGCGGCAGAACGAGAGATCGCAACGCCGGAGGCCGCGTGGACCGAACCGCCGCTGGAGGAAGCGCCGCTTCCAATCAGATCGCCGCGCATCGCCTGGCAGGTGGCTGAGATTGGTCTGGGTATCGCCTTGGCTGCGCTGATCGTCGCCCTGATCGTAATTCGTAAAAGAATATAGTTTTATAGATTTCTTTGGTCTTGAGCCTCCGGGCGGCGATCGCTGCCCGGAGGCTTTTTTGTTCGGCAGCAAGCCTTTGACTTTTGTCCAAAAAACGTTACAATGAGCAGGCGGCCTTAAAAAGCGTAGAGGATCGATATGCAAGAATCACACGCACTCGAACAGATTACGGCCAATGTGCTCGCCTCGCCTAAATATCGCCGCGTCTGCGCCGATACGGTGCGGCGCATCGCTGCCCAGGCATTGGCCCGGCAGGAAACGCTCGCGCAGGCGATCAAATCGACCAAATCCAAGCTCCACCAGGTTTACGGCGCGTATGGATCGACGATCAACTATCGCCGCGCGCTCGATGATCTCTCGACATCGTACACGATGTCGTCATCGAGTACGATGGCCGATCGGTCGGCGTTTAAACTGACCTGCCACAAGCTGCTCTCGCTGCACGCCTCGACGCGCGAGCGGCTGCACATCCTGGATCATTTCTTCGAGCGCATCTTTGCTTGCACCGGCACGCCGGCTGTCCTGCTCGACCTGGCTTGCGGTCTTGGCCCGTTGGCCTTGCCCTGGATGAACCTGGCTCCCGACGCCGTCTATAACGCCTACGACATCGACGCGCAGCGGATCGAGTTCCTCAACCACTTTTTCGACCTGGCTGGCGTGCGTGGGCGGGCGCACTTGCACGACATTCTCTGCCGCTCGCCGGAGGAACAGGCCGACGTGGCGCTGCTGCTCAAATCGAGTGCCTGCCTGGAGCAGCAGGAAAAGGGGAGCACGTTGACCTTGCTCGATTGTCTTCACGCGCCGCACATTGTCGTCACTTACCCGGTCGCAAGCCTGGGACGGCGGCCCAAGGGGATGGTCGCGCACTATGCCCAGACCTTTGAGGCGATGCTCGCTGACCGGCCCTGGTCGGTGACGCGGCTGGATTTCGAGACCGAGCTGGCTTTTGTGGTGAGCAAATAACGATGGCCCACACCCTGTACGTCGTCGGCACGCCGATCGGCAACCTGGAAGATATCACCCCGCGCGCGCTGCGCACGCTGCGCCAGGTGGGGCTGATCGCCGCCGAAAACCCGGCCAAAACGCAGCGCCTGCTGGCGCGCTATGACATCCACACACCCATGATGCGCTTTACCGATGCCTATGAGCGCAAAAAGGAGGCGCGCACGCAGGCCATCCTCGACGCGCTGGCGCAGGTCGATGTGGCCCTGGTCTCCGAGGCGGGGATGCCGCTGCTGGCCGATCCCGGCTACGAACTGGCCCGGACGCTGCGCGAGCGGGGCATTGATATGGTGTCTGTGCCCGGCCCCAACGCATTGATGGCGGCGTTGAGCGTATCCGGGCTGCCGGCGATGCCTTTTGTTTTTTTGGGCTTTGGGCCGCGCAAATCGGCGGCACGCAAGGTGATGTTTGAAGAATTTAAAGACGATCCACGCACATTGGTGCTCTATGAATCGCCGCACCGTCTGCTCGACGCACTGCGCGACGCCCGCGTGCTCGGCGACCGTCCCATTGCCCTGTGCAACGAACTGACCAAACTCTACGAAGACGTCTGGCGCGGCCCGTTGAGCGAGGGGATCGCCCGCCTGGAACAAGAGCCGCCGCGCGGTGAATACGTCATTGTCATCGGCGGGGCCGCTGGCCGCTGATCGCCGAATGCACAACATGAAAGAAGAAAAGACTTGACACCCCGACCGACCGAGTTAATCACCCGCCATGGCGTCGTCCCGCTGCCCACCTTTTTCCCCGATGGCACGCGCGGCGTCGTGCGCGCCGTCGATGCCCAAGACCTGGAACGCTGCGGCGTGCCGGGCATCGTCGTCAACACCCTGCACCTGGCCCAATCGCCCGGCGTCGGCTTGATCAAGAGCCAGGGCGGCATTCATCGTTTCATGGGCTGGGACAGGCCGATCATCTCCGATTCCGGCGGCTTTCAGGCCATGTCGATGATCCGCGAGAACGCGCGCTATGGCACGATCAGCGATGCAGGGATTATGTTTACCAATGTCGATGCTAAGGAGCAGCCCAAGCTCAAGCTCACGCCGGACAAGTCGGTCCAGATTCAGTTCGATCTGGGCGCGGATGTGCTGGTCTGCCTGGACGACTGCCCGCGCCCTGATGCGGACCGGCAGACGGTGAGCGAGTCGGTGCGACGGACGGTGGCCTGGGCCAAGCGCTGCAAGGCCGAGTTCGACCGTCAGGTGGAAAATCGGCGACTGGAGGGCGCCGAACGGCCCAGGCTGTTCGGCGTCATCCACGGCGGCTATGACCCGGCGCTGCGCCGACAGTGCGCCGAGGAGCTGATCCCGCTGGGTTTTGACGGCTTTGGCTTTGGCGGCTGGCCGCTCGATCCGGCCGGCAATCTGGCCGAGGAAACGCTGGCCTGCACCGCCGACCTGATGCCCGATCACTTGCCCAAGTATGCGCTGGGCGTGGGCAGCCCGGAAAGCATCGCGTGTTGTGTCGAGATGGGCTATCAGATTTTCGATTGCGTGCTGCCCACCCGCGATGCCCGCCACCAACGGTTGTACTGCTTTGATGAAAATGATTCTGGACATTCATTCCTTTACATCCAGGATGACAAATACAAGCGCGACGGGCGGCCGGTCTCCGAGGTGTGCGACTGCCCGTGCTGCACCCATTACTCGCGCAGTTATCTCCATCACCTGTTTGGCATTGGCGACACGCTGGCCCTGCGCCTGGCGACCATGCACAATTTACGGTTTTATATGCGGTGGATGGAAAAATTGACACCGGCGGCTATTTCTCACCGTTTGGAGAAAGGAGAGGCAAAATGAAGCCTGCACTGTGGCCGATCATCCCTTTGTTGATCAGCGGGCCCCTGCTGATCAGAGCCGAGTTGAACAAAAACCAGCGCCAGATTTATTTGCTCAAGCCCATTTCGTCGGCCTCGATGATCCTGGTGGCGCTGTTGGCCCTGCTTCTACCCAACCGGAACGACACATACTTGAGCGGCATCTTGATCGGTTTGATATTGTCGTTCATCGGCGATATGCTGCTCATGTTTCCCGGGAACAAGCGCTTTCTTCTGAGCGGGCTGATCGTGTTTTTGCTCGGTCACGTGGCCTATACGATCACCTTCTTGTGCGTGGGCCGCGTCCATGTCGCCGACTTGGCGTCGCTGGCCGTTCTGGCCGTCCTGGCTGTCCTGGTCTTTGTCAGCTTGCGACCTAATCTGGGAGCGATGCAAATTCCGGTTGGTTTGTACATCGCCGTGATCTCGCTGATGGTCAACCGCGCCATTGCGACGCTCTACGATCCCACGTTTGCCACAGCGCAGGGCTGGATGATCGCCATCGGCGCGCTCTTGTTTTACATATCCGACTTGATCCTCGCCTACGGACGCTTTGGCAAGCCGCTCAAATATCATCGCATCAGTCTGGCATTTTACTATACCGGGCAGGTGCTGATCGGTCTGAGCGCGTCCTATTTTTGACCATCGCAGCCGGTAGTCGCATGCTGGAGTTGTCATGTCCTTTCTTCCCCACACCCACATCGAGCTCGTTAACCCGGAAATTCAGCGCGGACAGGTTCGCTCCGTCCTCTTTGACTTTGACGGCACCCTGTCGCTGATCCGCGAAGGCTGGCAGGTCATCATGATCCCCATGATGGTCGAAATTTTGCTCGACCTCGGCAGCGGCGAAAGCGAAGCCGCACTGACGACCCTGGTGACCGAGTTCGTGGACCGGCTGACCGGCAAACAGACCATTTACCAGATGCTCGAGCTGTGCAGCCAGATCGAGCGGCGCGGCGGGCGGCCGCTGGATGCGCTGGAATACAAGCGCATGTACCTGGATCGGCTGTGGCAGCGCATCGCCCACCGCGTAGAGGGGCTGAAAGCAGGCCGCGTCGCCCCGGTCGAGATGGTCGTCCCCGGCACGTTCGACATTTTGGAGAATTTAAAGCAGCGCGGCATTGCGCTTTACCTCGCTAGCGGCACCGATCAGCCTTATGTGCTTGACGAAGCGGCCGCTTTAGGGCTGGTTCCCTACTTTAATGAACATATATTTGGCGCACTGGATGAGTATAAACGGTTCTCCAAAGCGATCATCATTCAAACCATCCTGCGCGATCATGGCCTCGGCGGCGAACACCTGCTCACCCTGGGCGACGGCTTTGTCGAGATCGAGGAGACGAAAAGGGTGGGCGGCATCGCCGTGGGCGTGGCTAGCGACGAGGTGAACCGGCGAGGGATCAACGAATGGAAACGTGGTCGGCTGATCGAGGCCGGGGCAGATATCGTTATCCCAGATTTTAGAGAGCAAGATGAATTGATAACGTATTTGTTCGATGAATAGCCTGAGCCAATGTACCCAATGCGCTGTAGGGGCGAAGCATCCCTTTCAAGTTGTCAGTTGACCAGGATACGAATACAGAAGAGCCATTGCCAGATGGGCAGGTTCTGACTAGGGATGCTTCGCCCCTACCAAAAACGGTGATTGGACAAGAAAGATGGTACTATGAACACACTCCCAGCAAACAATTTGACCATTGGTCACCGGTTCGTCGTCGCCGATTTGCAGCATGCTTTGCTCGGCCGCGGTGGGATGGGTGAGGTCTATCGCGGCCTGGACACGCAGACCGGCCAACCGGTGGCGATCAAGGCGCTGCGGCCGGAGGTGGCCGGCAGCCCCGGCCTGCTGGAGCGCTTTGTGCGCGAGGGCGAAGCGCTGCGCCAGCTCAACCACCCCAACATCGTCCGGCTGGTGGAGGCGGTGGAAGAAAATGGGCAACATTATTTGATCATGGAATATGTTGCCGGCGGATCGCTGCGCGACTTGCTGGACAGACCTGCCAGGTTTTCCCCAGACCTGGCAGGTCTACCCATCGAACAGACGCTCGCCGTTGCCCTGGAGGTCGCCGACGCGCTGACCCGCGCCCACCATCTGGGCATTACCCGCCGAGCCACTCGCCCACAAGCCGAATTTCGGCATGCCCAGTGTGAATTATGATTGGAAGAGATCGTGGAAAATTGAAAGCACGCCAAGCTGAGTAATACCGTGCTGTGTACAGGTATGCAACAGAGGAGCACAGAAATGGGAAAAAGACGATGGATCGAATTAGTTGTTATATTTGTCGCATCTATTGTCGTGCCGATTTCTCTGTTCCTGTGGGAACGAACTCCTTTATATGAGGCACTGGATGCGGACATTGCAAATTCCTTCTTGGCCACGGTAGCCCAAGTGCTGGCTGGAATACTGGCGATTGTTTTTTCGCTCTCGGTGCTCGCTGTAGAGATCTCCTCTGATAGATACACTCCGCGCCTGTTTTCATACTTTGCAAGAGATCGAACGACCTGGCTGACCTTTCTCCTCCTTCTTGGATGCGTTCTGATCTCTGTCGTCGCAATCGGTATTCAGACGATCCCCATGTACAGGTGGGGATTCTTGGCCATAAGTTGGCTCTTTGTTCTTTGCCTTCTGATGATGCTCCAATATTTTAGACAAGTTCTTTGGCTCCTTAATCCTCGAAACTTGGCTGCGCGAATTCTTGATGAAAGCAGACGAGCCGTCAAAAAGCAGGATCACCCAGGTTTTTTCGGCACTGTAACATCCTTGGGCGATATGGCGGTTAAAGCGTTTGAGAGAGGGGAAGATGAAATCGCTCGAACATGCCTTGATAGCCTTTTTGAGATACAGCAGACCCTTATTGGGGCGGGTCTGACGCCTGCATTCAAAACAGGTGAGGAATTCGCGGCTGGTTTGTTTGGATTCGGAATCGTTTCTCCGGTTGTGGATCAGTGTTACCGACTCTTTCGAAGAGCGGCTGAGGAAAAAAGCGAAGAACTGACCCGACACATCGCAAGTCTTGTATCTGCGGCCATTATTGACCTCGTAGGCCAAGATGGTCGCGATCAGCTCCTGCGAGGGATTCTTCTACAGCAATATCAAAAATTCGTCGAGATAGCTATAGAACACAAGGATACTTGCAGATTCTTGCTAATGCGCAACCTGAGAGAAGCCTTGTTCTATGGACAGCAAGTCCGCAATGAGAAATACTTGGACATTTGCTTGGCAGCCCTTCAACGAGCAAACAGGGCAATCATCAATTATCAGGATTTTGATCTATGGAAGAACGCGTTGCACGATTTTAGCAAGATACCTTCAGTGGAAGATGCTTATGGCTCGCTTCGGCTTGATCTTCCGGTACTGCTCGATCACCTCTTCGATCAGACTCCAGTTCATCCTGGAAAATGGAGAATATGGCAAAAAATAGCATTAGAATTAGAGCATGCCTGGATAACCCCAGCTAAAGATCAGCTTTTGGAGCATTCACTGTCTGAAATTGAACAGTTGATCCCCGAATCCAAGGAAGAACTTCGGGAAGAGGCACAGAAAGTCAGGAAATCGTTTCAGCAATTACGAGCAGTAACTAAAATATATAACGCTTTCTTTGTCACCAGCATCGATTCTTTCTATATACATCGATATGAATACATAAAAGAGCTTTGGCAGCATGTGAACCCGCCTGATGCCAGTGCATATTCGGGCAACGCCAGTCTCATCTACCTGGACATAGGTTTTCTAACACACCAAATGATCTTTACTTCTGCCTTGCCCTGGGAGATAGAAGGCTATCATGGAGCAGAAATATACATTTTGCAATATTACTTGTTATGTTTGGCCTACGCACTACAGCATCCCATTAGTGACTGGTATCCCCCGGTTCCTTGCTTCTCAAGAGATGAATTGAGTGGGGACAACGAGTACTCATCATTGTTAGGACAGGAATTAAGGGCAAGCTACACTCTTCTGATCGACTTGCCCTATCATGCAGATCAGGTGCTGACACAATATGAAGCCATTGTTTGCATGGCGAACGAATGGGACGATGTATTCAGAGGAAAAGCGACAAAGGCGCTCGAAAAGGCCAAGGAATGGTTTGAGGACGCAAAACGCAGGCAGGTATGGAAGGAAAGAGCCGACAGTCTAGTTCAGAGCCTGCCACTTGATAATCGCCGAGTTGAGGCTTACCAGGAAGCGGCTAAACGAACCTACGAAGCTCAGAGTCAAGTGCATTTGTTGGCGATGCCTGGGAGTGATGCAGGGCTAATGCCCGCCTCACTGGTGGGCAAATGCCATACACCACCTTGTCTTGACAAATTGGAGTTCACGTTAATCGCTTTTGGTAAGCCGGAAGAGACACCAGCCCAAGTCGACAATTTCCAGGCGATCACTTGTATTATCCGCGATGAGATGGCCTATCTCACAGATACTCTCTTGGCCCACGATGCCATAGAATCTATCAAAATAGAGCAATTGACGTTTGACAGCGTCGTGCAAGCTGTCGAAAAGATAAACGAGGCCGGATATGAAGCAACTGCTTTAGTCATACCTCACCAGCAGTTCTTCTCTGCACTCCAATATGACTCGAATTTCCAAATTCACGATATTCACGAAGGCAAAGAACGTTATCTTGGAATCAATGACCATTCACGATTGAGAATAGTTGCGATGGATAGTGATAAAGATTGCGTATTCATTATGGACAAACAAAATGGGGCTTGGACTGCGATCAAGCCACTGCAAGTGGAGGTAACCGAGTGTGATACGAATCCACTAGCAGTTCAGGTTATTGTTCAAGAGATCGTAGATTACCAGATAGCAAATCCAGAGGCGGTAAAGATTCTGAGGATTGCGCCTGTGGGTTTGTGACAGGGGCACGATAACTTTATAAAGCAATATCGCAAAAGACCAAATCGCTCTGCCCTTGGAGGCGACCAACGAGGCCAGCGCGAGAGAAAAGTCCATCCGTCGCGGCCACCTCAGCACACTGTACCTGCAGTGGGCGCGCGATCTGTAGGCCACGGTCGAGGAGTTGCTGGAAGAATTGGAGAGATAGCCGGTAGGGGCGAGGCATCCCTTGTCGGCAGCTCGCTGACCAGAATGCTCGTATGGAAGAGCCATGCCTGCCAAGCAGGGTCTGTTTGGGGATGCCTCGCCCCTACTATGCAAAAGTGTTCTATGAAATCTAACGCAAAATGTGGGGCGTGAAACATCATGGCAACTTGCATTTCATAACTGGAGGAACCATGTCTTATCCCATTTTTGATCGTAGCCAATTGAGCATTCTGCCACTCGCCGAGCGCAAGCACGACATGACGCTGGACGATGTGCTACCCCTCGACGCCGACCTGCGACTCAACGACAGCGCAGATTTACATACCGTTGCTCAAAAAGTCGTTCAAGCGCGCCAAAACGGCCGCCCGGTGATCCTGATGATGGGCGCGCACGTGATCAAGGTCGGCCTGTCGCGCTTTGTCATCGATTTGATGGAGCGCGGCCTCGTCACCCACATCGGCGCTAACGGCGCGTGCGCCATCCACGATTACGAGCTGGCCCTCATCGGCGCGACCACCGAGAGCGTGGCCCGCTACATCCAGGACGGACAGTTTGGCCTGTGGCAGGAGACCGCGCAGATCAACGACATCGTCCGCGTGGGCAATCAAGCCGGATTGGGCTTTGGCGAAGCGGTAGGGAAGGCAATAGCAGAAGGCGATTACCTACACAAAGCGGTGAGCATTTTCGCCGCCGGGTATCGCCTGCGCGTGCCGGTCACCGTCCACGTGAGTATCGGCTATGACATCATCCACGAGCACCCCAACTGCGATGGCGCGGCGTTGGGCGAGGCCTCCTACCGCGATTTTCTGATCGTCACCGAGGCCGTTTCGCACCTGCAAGGCGGCGTGCTGCTCAATTTCGGCACCTCGATTATGGGCCCGGAGGTGTATTTGAAGGCGCTGGCGATGGCCCGCAACGTGGCCCGTCAAAAGGGCGAATCGATCAACCAGTTCACCACCGCCGTGTTTGACGTGCAAGACCTGGGGCCAGACGTGCATCGAGAGCCGACCAAGGCACAGCCGGCGTATTATTTCCGCCCGTTCAAGACGATCCTGGTGCGCACCGTGCAGGATGGCGGCGAGAGCTATTATATCAAGGACTATCATCAAGCAACGCTGCCTGCGCTGCATCGCCTGATTGTTGAAGGAATGGACAAATGAATGGTTCCCCCGGCCCGCGCTGGGCGCCCAAAGTTTCAGCAGCCAAAATTCGCCAGCTCTACGAACGCGATGCACTGGGCCTGATCGACGAGGAATTGATCGACGAGGTGGCCTATGCCTTTTACGCACGCTGCCAGAGCATCCTCACCGTCACCGAAGCGTCGCTCGGACGGGTCATTTGCCCGGAGTGTGGGCAGATCATCGATCATCATTCTGACAAAGAGGCGCTTTTGGTTTGCCCGGACTGCGCCTGGATGCTCTCCTGGGGCGATTATTTCAAAAGCTACAAGCGCAAGCAGCTTCACGGCGGCGGCGCGGTAGATGTGTTTCAGGCCTTTGTCGACGACTTGCCCCAAGCCAGGACGCCCCAACAAAAAATGTTGTTGATCGACCGGATCGTTCACGAGTGTCACAAAGGGATCATCCGGGAGGTACAAACTTTTACGCGCCCGGTGGCGGTCAACCTGATCGATGGTACGATGACCCAGGTGATCTACCTGCTCGAAACGCTGGCCTATGGCCCGGGCAGCGTCGACGGGGCGCAGGCGCGCCGGCAAACGTGGCGAAAGCAGGTGCTCAGCGGCGTGCAGGGCCGGGAAAAATACCTTGCGCCAAAGGATGACACAGATGAATAAAACGCGATTAAAAACGCTACTCAACCGCTTTTCAGAAACCCACATCCTGGTCCTCGGCGACTTTTTTCTCGACCTGTACCTCGACCTCGACCGCGCATTGAGCGAAACGTCGCTGGAAACCGGCCTGGAAGCATACCAGGTGGCCGGCGTGCGCTCCAGCCCCGGCGCGGCGGGCACGGTCACGTCAAATTTGCGTGCGTTGGGTGTGGGCGTCACCGCCCTGGGTGTCATCGGCGACGACGGCATGGGTTATGAACTGCTGCGCGGCCTGCGCCAGTGGGGAGTCGATACGAAACCGCTGCTTCAGACCGCCGACCGCTTGACGCCCACCTATACCAAGCCGATGATGAAGGAAGCGGATGGGCGCATCCATGAACTGAACCGGCTAGATATAAAAAATCGAGGGCTGCTCTCAACAGAGTTAGAAGAACGAGTTATTTCACAGTCGGCCGACTGGATCGGGCAAGTCGATGGCATCATCGTCGCCGACCAGGTGCAGGAGCGCAACTGCGGCGTCGTCACCGACCGGGTGCGCGCAGCATTGGCCGAACTGGCATTGGCGCACCCCGGCAAGGTCATCGCGGCCGATTCGCGGGCGCGCATCGGCGAATTTCGCAACCTCATCATCAAGCCCAACGAGCGCGAGGCAGTCCATGCTATTCGCCCTGACTGGGTGGGCGAGATGGACCGCGCCGCCGTCGAAGCGTGCGGGCGCGAACTCGATCAACGCAACGGGCGGCCGGTTTTTCTCACCATCGGCGCGGAGGGCATTTTAGTCTTTGACGATCAGGGAATGTCCCACGTGCCCGGTATCCGCGTGAGCGGCCCCATCGACATCGTCGGCGCGGGCGACAGCGCCATGGCCGGCATTGTCTCGGCGTTGTGCGCCGGAGCCTCACCGGCCGAGGCAGCCCTGGTCGGCAATCTGGTCGCTTCTATCACCATCCAGCAGATTGGCGTCACCGGCACGGCGACGCCGCAGCAGGTGTTAGCGCGGCATCAAGAGCGCGATCGCGGTTTGTTTTTGTAATTGTCCAAGTTGTGGTATAATATCCCACGCGCTCCGGCCAACTAGGGGCCGGACGGCGATCTCGGTTGGAGGAAACCCGTTGTTTAATCCATTGAACGCCCTGCTGGGCCTTTTCTCCCAGGACATTGGTATCGACCTCGGCACGGCCAACACCCTGGTCTACGTTCGCGGCAAAGGCATCGTGATCAACGAGCCTTCATTTGTCTCGATCGACACCAAGACGAAAAAGGTGCTGGCCATCGGCAGCGAAGCCAAAGAGATGGCCTGGCGCACGCCGCCCAACATCGTCGCCATTCGCCCATTGCGCGACGGCGTGATCTCGGACTTTGACATTACCGAAGCGATGCTGCGCTATTTTATCCAGCGCGCACACAACAACTTTATGATTCCCAACCCACGCCCGCGCGTGGTGGTGGGCATCCCCAGCGGCGTCACCGAGGTCGAGCGGCGCGCGGTGTATCAGGCCACTATCTCGGCTGGCGCGCGCGAAGCCTTTCTGATCGAAGAACCCACCGCATCCGCGGTCGGCGCGGGCCTGCCCGTCACCGAGGCCGTCGGATCGATGGTCGTCGACGTGGGCGGCGGTACGACCGAAGTGGCCGTGTTCTCGCTGAGCGGCATCGTGATCAGCCGTTCGATCCGCATCGCCGGCGACGAGATGGACGAAGACATCGAGGCTTATGCGCGGCAAAAGTACAACCTGCTCATCGGCGGGCGGATGGCCGAACGCTGCAAGATAACCATCGGCTCGGCTTATTCGTTGCCCGAAGAAAAAACGATGGTTTTACGCGGGCGCAACTTGGTCACCGGCCTGCCCGATTCGGTCGAGGTCAGCAGCATCGAGATCCGCGAGGCACTGAGCGCTTCCGTATTGGTGATCGTCGATGCCGTGCGCGATGCGCTTGACGAAACGCCACCCGAACTGATTGCCGATCTGATGGAACAGGGAATCTGCCTGGCCGGCGGCGGCGCGCAGTTGCAAGGCCTGGCCGAGCGGTTGAGCGAAGAAACCAAAATGCACTGCTATGTGGCCGAGGATCCGATGACCTGCGTGGCGCGCGGCGCGGGCCGCGTGCTGGAAGACCTGGATCGCTACAAAGAGGTGCTGGCTCCCACAGAACGCATTGCACCGCGGTTGCGCCGCTAGTCAGTCACACCCGTTTATACGCGAAACGATCAGCGGATCAAGCAGATTCAAGCGGACCACCCGGCGATCCGCTGAAAGGCTTGATCCGTTGATTTTTTCTGCGAGTGGTTCACAAATGGAAAAGGCGAGGTGAAAAACCTTTCTTCTCGTTCGATCATTTTTGGAACATTGGCCCTGCTCGTCGTCGCCGGGCTGGTGCTCGACGAACTCGGCGCGCTGGTGCCTCTGGAGGGGCTGTTTTTACAACTGACCACCCCGATCCTGCGGCTGGTTGATGGCATCACCGAGCGCGTCATCGGGACCGGCAGTTCGCTGCGCGATTTGCGCAATCTGCGCGAAGAGAATCGTCAGCTTACGAGTCTGGTCGATCAGTTGATGATCGAAAACGTCCGCCTCAAAGAGATCGAGGCGCAGAACGAAGACCTGCGCCGCAAGCTCGATTTTACTGAAACGCATCCCCAGTACACCCTCAAGGCCGCCGAAGTGCGCGGGCGGGTGATCGGTTCCGAGCCAAACAATTTTATGTCGATCCTGATCATCGACGTGGGCAAACGCGCCGGCATCCGGGTCGGCATGCCGGTGGTCACCGAGCGCGGCCTGGTGGGACACATCCGCGCTGTAGGGCCAAACTGGGCCAAAGTCCTGCTGATCATCGATCCCTCCAATTCGGTTGCCGCGTTGATCCAGGCTTCGCGCCTGCAAGGCATCGTCTCCGGGCGGCTCGGCGAGGACCTGATGATGGATTATGTCCCCCAGGAAGGACAAATCGCCGTCGGCGAGATGGTGCTCACCTCGGGAACGGGCGGCAATTACCCCAAGGGATTGGTCATCGGCCAGATCGTCGAGGTGGTGCAGAACGACGTCGCCACCTTTCAGCAGGCTATCGTGCGCCCTTCGGTTGACTTTGAACAGATCGAGACCGTGCTCGTGTTGACCAGTTTTGAGCCGATCGACATCGATGCGGCGCTCAACGACAACGGTCAAACCATCGAGGATGGCGGCGACGAGGTTGAGCCAGAACTCACCCCCACGCCCGATCAGAGAGCGACGCCAACCCCATGAACGTCTATCTGACCATGCTGCTGCTCTTTGGACTGGCGTTGGTGCAGAGCACGGTGCTGCCTCGCGTCACTCTGTGGGGCGTCCATCCCGAACTGATGCTGATGGTCGTCATCTCGTGGAGCATTTTGAGCGGCGCGGAGGAAGGCATGTTGTGGGCCTTGATCGGCGGCATTCCGCTCGACCTGCTTTCGGCGGGCACATTTGGGCTGCACACTCTCGCCCTGCTGCTAGTCAGTTTTTTATCGGGGCTGGGTGAAAGCACCATCTTTCGCTCCGACCTGCTGATGCCGCTGCTGATCATCCCGCTGGCAACGCTTGGCTATGAACTGGCTCTGCTGGGCGGCCTGTACCTGACCGGCTGGTCGGCTCCATTTGGGGCGTATTTCAGCCGGGCTGTGCTGCCAAGCATGCTGCTGAATACGCTGTTGATGGCGCCGATTTACCTGATTTTGCGCGCGCTGCATCGCTGCCTGCACCGCGAGGAGATCGTCTTGTGAGCGACGCACCGCGAGAGATGTTGGCTCATCGGCACGCCAAGCGTCCCATCGATCCGGTGACCGTCGTATTGGGCGCACTCTTGTTGATTGGGCTGATCTGTATGGCGATTGCCGGTTGGGTCGTTTACGCGCGGCAGAACAACCGTGCGCCGATTCCGGGCATTCAGAATACCCAACGATACGCAGAACTGAACCATTCGCTGGCGACGGTTAGTGCCCAATCGACGGCCTTTGTCCTGGCTGCGCAGACCCGCCAGGCTGAACAGTCGGAAGAATTGGAACGGGCGCGTGCCGAATTGGCGCTGTTGGGCGCGCGTGTGGCGGGACTTGAAGCTGCATCTGAGGCCTCGACCGTGCTGATCAAGCCGCCACTGGCCCTTGTCCTCGACGCGCCGGTGTTCGAACAAGAGCGCAGTTTGAGTTGCGAATTGAGCGCGGCGGCGATGGCTGCCCATTTTTTTGACGTACAGGTCAGCGAGGCCGATATTTTCGCTGCCTTGCCCTTTGATGAGAACCCGCACCGGGGTTTTCGCGGCAACGTCGACGGGGCATATGGCGGCCTGGACGATTACGGCGTCTATGCCGGGCCGTTACGTCAGGTCTTGACCGATCTTGGCCTCCAGGTGCAGACGTTTGTCGGCGGCACGCCCGAGTTACGCGACCATCTGCGCCACGGGCGAGTGATCATTGCCTGGGTTACCTATGACCTGCAAGTGCAGACGCCGCGTGAGATCATATTGAGCGACGGCGAGGTGGTCACCCTGGTGCCCTTTGAGCATGCCCTGCTTGTGGTTGGCTACAACGCCGACGGGTTCTGGGTCAACGATCCCTACACCGGCACGGCTAAATTTTATTTCGAAGGCGAATTTATGCGCTCGTTCGCGTATCTGGATAATATGGCCCTGGTCGTCGGGCCATAATCGTAGGGGCGCATCGTGATGCGCCCCTACCGGAAACCCATTTTCTGATCGGGAACAGATCGATGCTTACGACAACGTTGAAACGCTTGCAAACGATCTCTTTGCGCCGCATCGCCGTTTTGCAGATCGGCTTTGTGCTGGCCTTTGCCATTTTTGGCTGGCGGCTGTGGCGGCTGCACACCGTCGCCGGGACCGAGTACACTGAGATGGCCCGGCAAAACCGCACCCGGCTGGTCACCTCTGAAACCGCGCGCGGCGTGATGTACGACCGCACCGGCGAATTGTTGGTGCGCAACATACCTCGTTTCAAGGTGCTGATCATCCCGGCCTATTTCCCCGACGATCCCGTCAAGCAGGAAAAAATCCTCCAACGCCTGCACGAGTTGCTCGATCTGCCCCTGGTCAGCGATCTTGCGCCATCGCCCTATCCACCCTTTCAGGGCCAGGCGCGCCTGGGGCTGCGTGACCTGTTTATGCAGGGCTGGCTATATGCGCCCTATGAGCCGATTGTGCTCAAGGAAGGAGTGTCCCCCGAGGCTATCTTTCAGATCGAAGAAGCTCACCTGGACCTGCCCGGCGTGCTCGTCCAGGTCGGCGCGGTGCGCGAATACCTGACCGGCTCGCTGACCGCGCACTTGATCGGGTATATGGGGGCGATTCCTGCCTCATGGACGGAAGAATATGGCCCGGCGCAGGGCTATGCCCCTGAGGAT
Source organism: Anaerolineae bacterium (assembly GCA_016931365.1). Next base: position 29,283 of record JAFGEY010000217.1, on the reverse strand, counting down.
CGCATCGGCCTGTCTGGGCTGGAATACACTTATGAGCAAGACTTGTGCGGGAGCAAAGGGCGCGAGACGATCGAGGTGGATGTCGCCGGGCGCAAAGTGCGTAACGTCGGGCAGCCCGTCTTGCCCCAGCCCGGGCACAGCCTGATCCTGACCCTCGACCTGGATTTGCAACATTACGTCGAAGAGATATTGGGCCAGGCGATGAGCAAGGCCAAATCCGGTTCGGCAGTGGCCCTGGTTTCCAAGGTCAAGACGGGCGAAATCCTGGCTATGGTCAGCCTGCCCACCTTTGACAACAACCTCTTTGCCGAGGGCATTTCGGCCAAAGACTTTAACCGACTGAACACCGATCCCAATCACCCGCTGCTCAATCATGCCATCGCCGGACTTTACCCGCCCGGTTCGACCTTCAAGCTGGTTCCCGCATCGGGGGCGCTGCAAGAGGGTGTGGTCGGACGGTGGACGCTGATCAACTGTCCTTCCGATTCGGGCGTCCTGATGTTGCCCAACGAATACTATCCCGACAACCCCCAACTGGCTCAGCCTTTTTACTGCTGGACCGCCCCATATCATTACGGCCACGGCCGGCTAGATATTGTTTCAGGTATCGCTTACTCGTGTGATATTTACTTTTATATGATCAGCGGCGGGTACCGCGACCAGTTCAAGGGCCTGGGTCTGGATCGCCTGACCACATACGCGCAGGCGTTCGGCTATGGCAATCCTACCGGCATCGATCTGCCGGCGGAAGCGGCGGGGCTTATTCCCAACGTCACCTGGAAACGGCGCACTTTTGGCGAGCGCTGGACCACTGGCGACACTTACAACATGGGCATCGGCCAGGGAGACCTGCTGGCGACGCCGTTACAGGTGCACCACACCACGGCGACCGTCGCCAACGGGGGCACGGTGTATCAGCCGCAGTTGGTCTACCAGATCGTCGATGCGAGCGGCCAGGTGGTGCGCGATTTCGCGCCCGTCGTCACCCGCCAGGTGCCTGTGGACGAGGAGAACCTGCAACTGGTGCGCGAAGGGATGCGCGCGGCGATCACTCGCGGCACGGCGCTGGGCTTCACCCTCGCTGGTCCGCTCAAGGTTGCCGCCAAGACCGGCACCGCCGAATATTGCGACAACCCCAACTGCCGCGATGAAAACGGGCGCATTTTGACTGCGCACGCCTGGTTCACCGCTTTTGCACCTTATGATGATCCCGAGATCGCCGTGACCGTCTTTGTCTATGGCGGTGGCGAAGGCGCAGTGACCTCCCTGCCTGTCGTCGAAGAGATTATGAATTACTATTTCCAACTCTATTGATGGCTCGCCTTTGTATCTTCCGGAAGGCCGCAAGCTTCCTGGAAGGTCGAGTTGTATGCTATAGTATGCCTCACCTGATCAAAAAACTCGCTCAAATGCTGCCGGATGAACGCGCCAAGATCGTTGCTGCCGCAGGCGCATGGACTGTACTCGGCTTGTTCATGGCGCGCGTTCTGGCCGAAGCACCGTGGATGCCCCTTTCTTTCTACGGCTGGCCACTTACCCTGGCCCTGGCGGCGCTCTCAACCGCTGGACTGACCTGGTTGTGGTGGGCGCGAGGCGGAGCGCGCGATGTCGCCCCGCTGCTCCCCCTGTACTTGCTCGTTTTTTACCTGCCTCAGCCGCAACCTAACTTGCTTCAAGCCGGGGTTTTGCTGGGCGGAGCGGCCGCGCTGGGAGTCGGGCTTTCCGTCCGGCGCATCGCGCCGGCACGGCGCGCCTCGGCTCGCTGGATCGCCGTGCTGTTGTTCGTCCTTCCGCTGGCTTTTTACCTGAGCACGCTCACGCCCGGCGTCGGCGAGCGCGACGGCTATGAATTGCAGGCTATCTCGGCGACACTCGGTTACGCACACCCCACCGGCTACCCTCTCTTCCCGATCCTGGGCCGCATCTGGATCGCCCTGTTCCCGTTTGGCTCTCTCGCCTGGCGGATCAACGTTCTCTGCGCTCTTTATGCAGCGGCGAGCATCCCCCTGCTTTACGGCACGGCGCGGCGCATCCTCCAAAACCAACCGATCGCCGCCTGGAGCGCGCTGGTCTTTGCCTTTTCGCACACCCTGTGGACGCAGGCCGTGCAGCCGGAAAAATACACCCTTAATATCTTTTTTGTCTCCCTTGTTCTTTATATTGCTTTTGGCACCGTCGATCCAGAAGAGAAAGGGCCGCATCCATATTTGCACTGGCTGGCGCTGGCCTACGGCTTCAGCCTGACCCATCACCGCACCATGTTGATGTTTGTCCCGGCGCTGGCCCTATACGTGCTCTGGCGCGATCCCGGCCTGCTCAAGCGGCCCAGGGCATGGCTCATCGCGCTGGGTTTTGCGCTGGCCCCGCTGCTGATTTATCTCTACATCCCCTGGCGGGCCTGCGCGCAGGGTGGCTGTATGTCGGTGGCGGAATTCTTGCGCTACATTTCGGGCGCATATTACAGCGCGGCGATCCGCCTGACCGATTGGGTCTCGCCGGAGCGCGCAGAGATGTTTTGGCGATTTTTACGAATGCAATTCGGCCTCGTCGGCGTGGGGCTGGGACTGCTCGGCCTCATTGCGATGGCCCTGCGCCGGCAATGGCGCACCCTGACCTTTTCGGCGCTGGCCTACGCGGCCTATTATGTCTGGGGCACGGTGTGGTATGCCTATTACAACGACGTGAACTCGTTTTTGCCCAATCACCTGATCCTGTCGCTGTGGATGGGCAGCGGCCTGCTGGCGATCTGGGAGTTGGGACGACGATTTGCAGCGTCCATCGCGCGTCCCGTTCTGGCCTCGCTCGCCGCGCTGCTGCCGATGGCCCTGATCTGGGCGAATGCCCCGCTGGTCGATCTGAGCGAGGCCTGGGGACTGACTCACTGGGGCGAATACGCTCTCTCACAAGACCTGGCACAGGGGGCCACCCTCCTCGCCGACCGGGAAAAGCATCCCCCGTTGGACTATTTTGCCCGCGTCGAGGGCCGCCGCTCAGACCTGGACGTGGTCATCCTGGGTGACGAAAAAGCCTACCTCGACCGGCTGGTGTGGGACTTGGCGCACGACAAAACGGTCTACTTGGCGCGCTTTCTGCCCGGCCTCGACAACCCCTATCACTTGCGCTCCGCCGGGCCGCTGATCGAGGTGGGACAAACGCCGCTGACTGCTTTGGCGGATGCGCCGGAAATGGCCGAGCCGGAAGTGGTTTTTTATGCGCCGGGTGGTCAGGTATCGATCCAACTGTTAGCGCACACGCTGTCCGGAACACAAGAGGCCGGCACGTCGATCTATCTCACCCTGGACTGGCGCACGTTTGCACAGGTGGGCGGGCCGTATCAGGTGAATTTGCGCCTGATCGACGTGCTGGGCGCGGTGCGCTGGTCGGCGGCGCATCACCCGGTCGGCGATATGTACCCCACAGCAGCGTGGAAAGCGGGCGAGATCATCCCCGACTGGTACGAAATTCCGCTCGATGAATCGCTGCCGCCGGGCGAGTACCGGCTGGAGGTCGGCCTGTTCCCACCTTTTTCGGAAGCGGGGCTGATCGACGGCGCGGGGCAAGCCTGGGTTGCGCTGGAAACGGTTAGCGTGTCAGGAGGGCCAACCGCACCCAAGATCGCCCGTCCTTTGCGCGTGGTCTCTGCCAACTGGCAGATTGTCGGCTATGACCTGCCCGACCAGTCCCCGCCGGCCGGGCGCGCGTCGCTCACATTGTACTGGCAGGCGTCGGCTTCCTTGCCCGACCTGGAGGTTGGCGTGCAGGTGCTTGATCCGTCAGGACAAGGCGATTGGGTCTGGGAAATATTAGGTAGCAAGATTTACTCCACTTCGCAGTGGCCGCTGCGCCAGACGGTCGTCACCACACACATACTGACGATGCCGGCTGTGTCAGGACATGCGTGGGTAGAGGTCGCCGTGCGCGACAAGGCCTCCGGCGAGCGGGTGCGCTTTACGCCGGGTTGGCTGCGGTCAAAAACGGAGACGCTTGCGCTGCCAGCCATTGCCGTCAGTGGATGGTCACCCGTCGCGCCGGGCACGTTCAATTTCGACGACCGTATCCTGCTTTCCAGTGTCGAATTAATGCAGAACGAACTCACGCCCGGCGGGGCGCTGGAACTGACCGTCGAGTGGCAATGCTTGCAAGCGATGGCCGAGGATTACACGCTCTTTGTGCAGTTGCTTGCGCCAGACGGCACGCTCAAGGGCCAGATCGACGTGTGGCCGCGCGATGGCACGCATCCCACCAGCGCGTGGCGGGCCGGGGAGGAGATCGCCGATGCATACGCCGTCACCCTCAATGCCGATGCGCCGCCCGGCGCGTACCGGGTGGCCCTGGGATGGTACCTGCTGGAAACGATGCAGCGCCTCCCCTTGCTCGACGCAGAGGGCACGCCGGTCGCCGACCACGTGATGTTGGGCAGTGTTGAGGTCAAGTAGAACTAGAACCTTCGTGATGGTGAAAAGTGAGGCGAACATAGTGCTGAAAATCATTTTGGTACGCCACGGACAGACTGAATGGAGCGCGCGGGGAACGCATGGGGGGCACTTTTGCGGTCGCATCGACATCAAGCTCAACGCCACGGGCATCGTCCAGGCTCAGTCCATCGCCGAGGCGCTCAAACCGTTGGACATTGCCGCCGTGTACACCAGCCCGCTCAACCGATCGCTGAACACGGCGATTGTCATCGCTCAGACGCACAGCCTCAAAGCTAAACCGCTGGCTGCGTTGCTGGACATCAATTATGGACAGTGGAGTGGACGGTCGGCGAAGGAGGTGATCGCCCAATGGCCCGACCTGCATCGACAGTGGATCGTCTCGCCGCAAGAGGTGCAAATGCCGGGGGGCGAGTCGCTGGCTGACGTTCGCCGGCGCATCGAGGAGACGTTGGACTGGCTTTGGGAGCAGCACGATGGGGAAATCGTGGTCATCGTTGGACACGAAGCGATCAACAAGGTGATGCTCTGTTACGTGATCGGCCTCGACAACGGCGGATACTGGCGTTTGCGTCAGGATACGGGATGTATCAACCGCATTGATTATGATAGAGTCAGCTTTTGCCTGTTAACGATGAACGAGGTCTGTCATTTGCTGGCCCAGCCCAGCGATTTGAATGAATTGGCATAGCTTACCTTCCCCTCCCAAGTGCGCAATTTCCGGGAGGGTAAATTTAATCCAGCACCTTGCTGGCATAGACTACGCCGCGCTCATCGGCCAGGATGACCGTGTCGCCGGCTTCTCCCCACACCGCAGTGTCTCGCCCCCAGTAGAGATGCTGCGGTGTGTTTTCGCCGGGGCCGGTGTGCACGCGCAGCTCGGCGCCCGTGCCGAGGTAGATGTTGGGGAAAATGTAGGCGTTGCCTTGGTCGTCGCGCAGTGACCACCCCGTTAACAACGCCGGACGGCCCCGATTGACCAGGATCGCTGTTTCTGTGCCCGGCGCGCCCCGCCCGATGACGCCGAGGATTTCAAGCTGCGGCGGAGACTGAGGCGATGGGGTGAGGGTCGGCGGGAGGGTGGGTGTGACCGCCGGTGTGGGGCCGGGGATGATCAGTTTTTGTCCCACATGGATCAGATTCGGGTCGGCGATGTTGTTGGCGCGCTGCAATTCCTCGGTCGACACCTCAAACCGCGCGGCGATGGTCGAGAGCGTGTCCCCGGCCTGTACGACATACACAGACGGCGTCGGCGTGGTGGCGGGCGCAGTGAACGTGGGCGCCGGGGCAGGCTGAGTAGCCGTTGCGGTGGGCAACAGCGCGGCGGTTTTGGGCGCGCAGGCGGCCAACAGCGCGATCAATAACAGCCAATATCCTTTTCGCATCATCGATCACTCTCCCGTCAGCAGGTAGCGCAGCAAAATGGCATTGGTCAGGCTCTCCACCGGCGCGCGATCGTCGGTGAAAACCAGGCCGTCGCCCTGCAAGGCGTACAGGTGGGGCAAAGCGCGCTGCGCCACATCCACAAAAAACGGATGCCAAGCCGATGCGGCGTTGAGGTGCAGGTTTTCGGCTACGGTGGCTTCCTGGGTCGCCACCAGCACCGTGTTGAACGTGTCGACCAGGTTGACGGCGTGGATGGCAGCGAAATGTTTGCCCAGCGTGGCGGCAATTGCCTCGACCATCCGGTAATCGCTTTCGGTGCGGCCCACATTCACAGCAACTACCCCGCGCGGCGTCAAGCGGCTGTGGGCCAGGGCAAAAAATTCGGTCGTCGTGAGCTGAAAAGGGATGTAGGGCAGCCGGTACGCATCGATGATAATCAAGTCGTATCGTTCTGCTGTGTTTTCTAGGAAAAAGCGCCCGTCGGTGAGGTGTACGTTCAGGTTGGGCTGGTTCATGTCAAAATACTGCCGTCCCACCTCGACGATGGCCGGGTCGATTTCGACCCCGTCGATGGGAATTGGGCCGTAAACCTGGGTCGCTTGCCGCGCCGAGGTGCCCGCCGCCAGTCCGATGATGCAAATACGCTCCACCTGATCGGCGGCAAAGGGCGGGTTGTTGAACAGCGGGGCCACGGTCAGCACATCCCAGGTGCCAAAAGTGGACAGTGCATTGGGGTCATAGATCGAGTGTACGCCCTGCCCCTCGTTGAGCATCAGATAGCGCACGCCGTCGACCTCGAGCACCTGGATGTAATTGTAGCGTGATTCCTGCTCATCGATCATCCGCGCGTCGGCTTTGACCACGCGATGAGGAAAGATCAGCGCCAGTAGGAGCAGCAGGGCGATCAGCGCGCCGGCGAGCGCAATCTGCCGGCCGCCCCTCTGAGCGATCAGGCCGATCAGCGAGACGGCGAGCAGCAAAAAGGCAAAGATGAGAAATGTCTGCGCGGTGCCAAAGGCCGGGATCAGCAGCAGCACCGGGGCAAAAGTGCCCAAAATGCTGCCCAACGTCGACAGGGCATAGATGCCCCCTGCGCTTCGCCCCGCCGAGCGAATCTGCTTGGTTTGCAGGCGGATGGCAAAGGGCGACACGCAGCCGAGCAGGGTGATCGGCGGGACAAAGAGGAGCAGCACGCCTACAAACGAACCGCCGATCTGGATGGCGTCAAAACTGGCCAGCGCCGCACCGACGTTGGTAAACGCGCCTTGAGCCAACCTCAACGTTGGCGCGGCGACAAAGGGCACCAGCCCGACCAGAAATGCGGCAATCGAGGTGATGGTGTATAATGTCTCCACGCGCGGGCTGTGATCGGCCCAGCGGCCGCCCAGGTAGCCACCCAGGGTCAGGCAGAGCAGGATCAGGCCGATCAGGTTGGCCCACACCAGCAGTGAGTCGCCAAAGTAGGGGCCAAGCAGGCGTGAAGCGGCCATCTCGGTGGCCATAGTGGTCATGCCGCTGACAAAGACGACCAGGTATACGGGCCAGACGGGGCGTCGCAAGACGACGGGGCGTTGATGTGCAGACAAGGGAACCTCCAAACACAGTGTGAGGTTATTATACTCGGTTTGGAGTGCGGGGCAAAGAAAAAAGGCGGGCTGTTGTCAGCCCGCCTTTGCAAAAGCCTCGGATTAAATGACCAACCCAATGGCGCTGTAGGCCACCAGGGAGAAAAGGAGCAATACCAGTGCAATGTTTTCGCGGTTCTCAAACAATTCTTTCAGCATCAATCACCCCTCGTTTTATTTCTTCAAGAGTATAACACGGGTTTTGCGTTTTGGGAACGGGTCAGGCGTGAAAGTTGCGTAAATTTTGCGTAAATTTTGCGCAAATATTGCACGAAAATTAGACACGAAAATGGACATCCGACCTTTTGACCACACCTTGCGTGACGCGCGGGGCATCATCGACGTGGATCGGGCGACCTTTAACGACTGCCATTACGCGCCTGAATACATCATCGAGCTGGCGTCCGCCGATCAATATATCTGGGTGGCCGACGACAGCCACGGCGTCGTCGGCTTTGTCTCTGCGTTTGGCACCCGCAGCCTGGCCGGTCCACGCTGGGAGATCGACGAACTGGCCGTGCATCCGTCGGCGCAGGGGCGCGGGATCGGCACCGCACTGGTGGCAGCCGCCGTTCAGAACGCGCCACTGCCGGCGCGGGCAATCGTCGCCCGCGGCAACATCGCCTCGCAACGCGCGTTTGTCAAAAATGGGTTTGCGCCGGCCGCCGACGCGCACCTGCTGGTATGGGATACGTCGCGCGCCGTCTTTAGCCGCGCGGAGATAGCGATTTCAGTTCGGCGCGCGCAGTCTGCCGATGTCCTGGCGCCGGAATATCTGCTTCAGGAAACGGAAAACGCTTGCCTGATCGGCGAGCGAGATGGCATCGCACAGGGACACATCGAACTGGTGCGCGTGCGCACGCTGCAATACGAAGGGTACTGGATTGAATCGATTATGGCGCAAGAACCAAAAGTCGCCCGCGAGCTGCTCCGCGCGGCAATCGACTTGAGCCAAAAGGATGGCAAAATTGATTTGCTGGGCTGCCTGGCCCCGGCGCAATCTATCGCATATGAAGCCTGCACCGACCTGGGCCTGGAACTCGTCAATCAATACACCATTTTTGGCAAAACACAAGAGTAAGGGCGAAGCATTCCCAGTGACCGACTTTAAGGCATCTTGATATTTCATATAAGAACATTATTTGTCGATATAATCGGCTTTAAGGAATGCTTCGCCCTTACTTTTTTCGGGAGACTCGATGAAAAAGCTCAAACTATATATTCACCGCTGGGGTCGGGTTGGGCTGAACAGTGCGCTTGTTTTCGCTGCACTGTTCGTTCTTTTGCGCGGCGGCGATGTGCAGCCGGCGGATTATTTCGGCCTTTGTTTGAGCGAGCAGGTCGGCGGCCGAAAATTCAACTTTACCTGGTGGGAGATCGGGGCGCTGATCAACAAGCTGGGCATGGAATTTGCCGCCCCACAGGATACCTTGAGCGAGGCCGCTCGCCACGACCTGGTGATCGCCTATCTGGATGCGCTAAAGCAGGCCAATCGCTTGCGCGGGCAGATCGAAGAAATTTACAGCCGCTATGACGAATCGGCGGCCGACCGGATCGCTGCCGCGCAACAGGCCGAGCTGGCCGCACTCAGGGCCTGGATGTCGGCGCGGCAAAATCTGGTCGAAGGGATTCTGGAAGAACAGACCTCGACCGAACTGGAGGCGGAGGGATTTGGCCTGGGGGGCTATGTGTGGCCGCCGGTCAAGATTCGCTTCACCGAGCTGCCCCTGCTGCTGATCGTCTCGCAGCGCGCCCAGATCACCCGCGAGGCCGACGTCCACCTCAAGGCCGGCATCCCCTTGGCGGATCAGGTGGATTTGGAAACTGGCGTCGACGCACAGTTTGGCAATATGCGCTCAATGGTCACGCGCATCGGCGGGCTGTCGGCCTACCCGGCGATGATCCTGGAGACCGACTCGCTGGTCTGGCTGGCCGACACCTTTGCTCACGAATGGGCGCACCATTACCTGGTTATCTTTCCATTGGGCTACAATTACAACGCCAGCGGCGAAATGACCACCCTTAACGAGACCTCAGCCAGCATCATCGGGCGGGAGATCGGGCAGCGGATCATTTTGCGCTACTATCCCGAACTGGCCGATCAACTGCCGGCCATCCCTGTTCCGCCGGACTGCGTGCCGATGTCAGCGGGCGAACTGGTCTGGCCCGAAGAGCCGCCGCCGGAGGTGTTCGATTACAGCCGCGAGATGCGTCAGACGCGCCTGTGGGTAGACAATCTGCTTGAGGAAGGCAAGGTGGAGCAGGCTGAAGAATATATGGAGCTGCGCCGCCAGACGTTTGTGGAACAGGGCTACCAGATTCGCAAACTCAACCAGGCCTTTTTTGCCTTTCACGGCTCGTATGCGACCAGCCCATCGACGGGGAATCCGCTCGGCGGGCAGTTGGAGTGGCTGCGTGGGCAAAGTGAGACACTGCGTGTGTACGTGCGTGAGATCGCCGCATATGGCAGTTACCCCGACCTCAAGGCCCGGTTGATGCCTTTTGCCTGCGCGCCCTAAAATAGGGACGATGTCCTTAAAGGAGTGCACATCCTCATAGACAAATCAGACCAATGTTGGACAATGACTGAATGAGTATCTATCCGTAAATTTCGCAGATTATCGCAGATTTGTTTTAATCTGTGCCATCTGTGTAATCTGCGGATGATTGCGTTGACTCAATTGTCCAAGTTCTATCTGATCTATCTATCAGATGTGTACCGTTCGGCGGCGATGGCGTTCAGTGCCATCGCATGAGGATGCCTCACTTCAATCCTGTTCATCCTGTCAAATTCAGCAGAGCCGGCAGGCGCTCTACGCCTCGATAAACCGCGTCGGGATGAGCTGCCAGTGCGTCTCACCCTCGACCTTGACCCGGCAGATCGCCCCTTCGTCCACCAGCGCGGCAATCGTGTGCGCGAGTTCTGTCTTGCTCCAGTTGAACACGTGAAAGACCTGTCCCACAGCCGATGGCTCGATGGCAACGACGGCCTCCAGGTAGCGCTGTACCAGGGTGCGCCGCGCCGCGCCGCGTTTGATCTGCCGGGCGCGTTCCGGCAGATCGGGGAAATGTCGCTGCACAATCTCGTACACAAAGGCATAGCGCCACGCGCCCACTGCGGCCACGCCGATTGGCAGCACCTTGAGCCCTACCTGCAGCTCGTTCAGCGCGCGGTCAAAGCGGGTTTTGGCGCTCTCGGCGCTCAAATGGGCTTTTTTGCGCAGTTGCACCGTGTCCAGCGGGCCATTTTCGAGCAGCGCTTCGTAAACCTGCCTGGCCTCCAAAGTGAGCACCCCATCCTGATATTCCTGCAAATAGTCATTCAGATCGCCATAGTTGGCGCTGCACGCATAGAAATAGGGCAGCAGATCGAGCGAGATCATTGTCGCCCTGCGGCGTAGCAACTTACCGTAATACCACCATCTTTGCCCCAGCGAGCGATCTTTCCAGCCCCAGCAACGGCTGCCGTCGGGGTCGGCGTGCTCTTCGGGCACGGTGCGTGCCCGTCCGGCGATGGCGTGCAGCAGGTTGGGCAGTTCGACGTCTTTGATCGGCCACAGAAAGCAGAATCCCACCGCGTCGACAAAGGTACGCGCCTCTGATTCGTCTTTCAAGGCCAGCGCCGGCGTGCGCCGATACTGCACGTTACGCCGCGCTAAAATCCATTCTAGAGTCACGGTATCCATTGTTATTGCCCCTCATTCCCCAGCGGAATGCTGTTTCCAACCGGGATGCGCAAAAACCCCCCCACCGGTTCGCCATCCAACGTCACCAACAGCCTTTGCATCGACGCGCGATCGTAGACACCCACCGCCAGCCACGCGCCGTCGAGATCGACGTCGGCAGGGATGTTGAGCGGGGCGTCGTCGCGCTGCGGCGTGCCAGACGGCCAGGCCTGCATCGGATAAAAGTCGCTCAAGGGCAGGTGATCGAACTGGGTGATCATCTGTCCGTCGGCGTCCAGCAGGTGGACAAAGGTGTTGTAATTTTCATCCGGATGGCGCAGCGTTTGCCACCACAGAAACAGGTGTGCCTGCGTGCCCGGCTCGAAATGCACCTGCCGGTAGGCGGTCAGGGCAACTTGATCACCCCATCGGGCGTTGATCTCGCTTCGGGGCTCGACCGCAAACGGCGCGCAGGCTTCAAAGTTGAGCAGCTTGATCGGCCGTTGCCCCGTTTCGCGCTGCCAGTGTTCGCCCTGCAGGCGGCAGTTGGTGCGCAGCATCCCTTCGACCAATCCCTGCGGATCGACGGTGGGCCAACTGTACATCACCAGCCGCACCTGGCTGGCGGGCGAGATCGCCGTGTTTAGCGCATCGACTACCTCGGCTTCATCCTGCACGCTGTCGCCGTGCAGCGGAAAGCGCGCTACCTGAGCCGCGCCGCGGTAATACTGCATCATCGGCTGGTAAGCGCCGAGCATCAGCACCGCATCGTCCGCACCGGAGGTATCCATTACATACTGTGTCGCGCGGCAAAAATCTTCGCGCCAATACGCAGGTTGGTGATAATAAGCATTCAACTGACCAAGCTGGCCGGCGATCGCCGCGAGCAGGATCGACGCGCCCGCCAGCGCGCCCAGCCAGCGCCATCGACCGGACAGGGCCTTCCAGCATCCCGCCACTCCAAGTCCGACGAGGAGGGTCAGCCCCGGCGCGGCGATCAGGGTGTAGCGATCGGTGTAAACGGGCCAGCGGCTGCCCGTCCACACGACGAGGGCCACGGGCAAGGCCAGCAGCGCCCAGGCGAATGCGCTACCCGCAGCGCGTTTGTTGCGCCAGCCGAGCAGCAACGCGGCAACCAGTGCCAGCAGCACGCCCGCCGTCTGGCCGTCCAACCAGGGGGTTTGTGATGGGCGATTCGGCCCGAGAGTGAAAAAGAGCCAGATGTCGCTCAAGATCATCGAGGCGGGCAGGGGAATGCGCCACCATGTGCCCTGTCCGATGCTCACCTGCCGGATCGCCGTCGGCAGCCAGGGCAGATAGAGGGCCAGGATGGCGGCTTGCGCCAGCGCCCAGTGCCCCAGCAGGCGCACCCAGCGACGCTCCCGGCGCGATTGGAGAGCGATCCAGCCCAACGCGGCCACGTTGTGCGCTACGACGAGCAAGATGGCAAAGTACTGCGTGTACAGCGCCCCCGCGGCGGCCAGCACATAGCCCACCCACCACCGCCATCGATCTGGCCATTCGGCCAGACGCGTCAGGCAGTACGACGACAGCACGCCGAGGGCCATCAACAGGCCGTACATGCGCGCTTCCTGGGCGTAATAGATCAACGAGGGGGAAAAGGAGGCAAACAATGCCGCAGCCAACCCGCCAACTTGACCGCCCAGCCGGCGGCCCAGTGCGTACACTCCGGCGACGACGACCGTGCCGCAGAACACCGAGAGAAAGCGGGTGGCAAAATCGCCGTATCCGGCCAGTTCGGCCAGCGCTTTGACCAGCAGGTAGTAGAGCGGCGGGTGGTTGTCCGGCGCGAGCACAGCCCACATTTCGCGCCAGGGGTGGTGGATTGCGTAACTGGTCCACCCTTCGTCAAAGGCGAAGGATTGGTTGTCGAGGAGATAGATTCGCAGGCCAAAGGCGATCAGCACGATCCCCAAGGTCAACACGGATATCCATCTAGCGTGGTGTTGCATCATTAACTCGTGTGTGAAAACAAAAAATCCCAAGCTTTGTGAACTCGGGATTTCTGTGCCGAAGGTGGGATTTGAACCCGCATGAGGATACCCTCACTACGCCCTGAACGTAGCGCGTCTGCCAATTCCGCCACTTCGGCATGCATACCATTTGTTAACGGCCCGAATCATACCACAGATCAAGTTGCCTGTCAAGTGTATCGTCCACCTGATCGTTCAAGTCGCGCAGCAGCACCTCTTTTTCCAGCGGTGCCCACTGCCAGATATTTCGAAAGCGATCGCTGGGGTCGAACAATGGCGATATCTGGACATCTCTGACTTGTTTATCGACGCCGAACGTGTAAATGGGTTGGTAGAGCAGGATGGCCGGAACTTCTTGGTCAAAGATGTCCTGGAACAGATCGTACAACGGCTTCCGCTGGCTGCGGTCGGTGAGCTGGCGGGCCACCTCAATCGCTTCCGAGGCGTCGCGGTTCTCAAAGCCGCTGTAATTTTGGCCGGGCGACTCGATTTGTGTCTCGTGCCACAGCGGGTAGGGGTCGGGGTCGAGCTGCCAGGCCCATTCCAGCAGCACGGCGTCGAACCGGCGCGGCTGGAGGTGAGCGACGGCCAGTGTAGACAGATCAACCGACTGGATCAGGACGCGCGCGCCCGCCGCCGCCCACTGTGTGGCAAGGGCGTTGGCCAGGGCCACGTGCTCGCTCGCCGTATCGGTGAGCAAGGTAAATTCGAGCAGTTGGCCGTTTTTCGCGCGCACGGCGGCTTGCTGGGAACCGACATCGCCCACCCGCACTCGCGTCGAATCGGGCAGGGTGTACCCGGCTTGATCCAGCAGCGATGCCGCTGCGCCGAGATCGCGATCGTAGCGTTCGACGTCGGCTTTGTAGGCCCAGGACTGGGGCATAATCGGGCTGTAAATGGCCGCGCCCTGCCCGCCAAGCGCCGCGTCGATCAGCGATTGTCGATCCAGCGCGTAGGCCAGGGCCTGCCGCACCCGCCGGTCTTGCAAGAATGGCTTGTCGACGCTTTGCAGGTTGAAAAAGATCAGACCATAGCCGGACTGCCGGGCGGAATAGAGCTGCAAGTCTGGTTCGGCGCGCGCGCGGTCCATATCTTGGAGCAAGATGCGGCCTATCCCCATTACCTCGCCGGATTGGTAGGCGGCCAAGACGTCGGCATCTGTATTGTAAAAGCGCAGCTCAACCCGGTCGAGCATCGTTTCACGCCACAAAGAGTGATGGGGATTGGTTTCCAGCAGCGCGTGTGCCTGATCCAACTCGACCAGTCGGAACAAGCCCGTGCCCACCGGCGCGACATTGAACGGGTGCGTCAGCAGCCCGGCAACGGGCACTGTGCCGAGGATGTGTTGGGGGATCAGCCCCAGGGTGGTATAGTCGATGAATGGCGCGTAAGGCTCGTTCAGCACAAAGCGCACGGTGTGCGGATCGACCACCTCGACGGCAACCGACCGCCACAGGTTGGCATAGGCGTGGGACACGGGAAAGTCGGGCGATTGAAGCAGGCCGATCGTAAAAGCCACGTCGGCGGCGGTGAACGGCTCGCCATCCTGCCAGCGCACGTCATCGCGCAAGTAAAAAGTATAGATCCGGCCGTCATCTGATACCGACCAGCGCTCGGCCAAGCGGGGCTCAATCTCGCCGCGCTCGCTGACCACGGTCAACCCTTCAAAGATCAGCGCGCACAGGTCGCGGTCGACGTCGTTGAACAGGCTGAATAGGGGGTTGATCAACTGGGCATAGCCGACCACGCCCTCGACGTAGGCGCCACCTCGCATCTGCACTACGGTCACGGCCGGCGACGGCGACGGCCGCGGCGTGGAGGTGGGCAGAACCGTCAGTTCTTTACCTTGTGAAATCGTATAGAGCAGCGCGGCGACCAAAATGACCCCAAGCAGGGTCAGCAAGAGCTGCCAGCGCACGTATTTGCTCAACGGGGTTCCTCACTCCAAGAAAATGGGTGTTGTGTGGACGTGAACTCGATTGCCGAGTTTACGTCCACACAACACCCACTGTGCAGTCAAAAGGGAAAGGCTCCCGGTGTCCTTGCCGGAGGACACGACGATCACAGCACGATGTGCAGTCTTACACCCAGAGCGCCGTTGCCAGCGCGCTCAAGAAAAAGACGACTGAAAGGCCGACTGTCACCTGGAACAGCGTCTTTTCGACGCCGCGACGGCGATGTAAGGTGGCTCCTTCGCCGCCAAAGATGCCTCCCAGCCCGCCTTTGGTTTGGAACAGCACCAAAACAACCAGGCCGATCGACAAAATGATCTGCACAATAAACAAACTGGACGAAAATGTCACCCCACTCCCTCCTTACCTCAAGATTTGGGATAAAACGCCTGAATTTTACCACGATTACCCAAATTGCGCAAATTGGCCTTCACGATATTTTCACGTTGCTGGCGAGTCATCCATCACTCATTCATGCAAGTGGTAAGGCACGCTGATCACCACGCGGTCTTTGTTCATCTCGCTGCGCTGATACAAAAGCGCGCGCTTGAGCGAGATCGCCGTCTGGTTGTGCAACAGATGGTGCCACCAATCGGCCGGCACAAACTCGGGCAAGATCACCACTGCCAGGCCGCGCTCCGGGTCGCGCCGATCCGCCTCATCCAGATATTCCAGCAACGGCCCTATCACCGAGCGATACGGCGAGGGCAGCACCACCAGGGGCATACATTGTCCCCAAATGCACCACTTGTCGCGCACGCGCTCTGTGGCCTGCGACTCGACATCTACCGCTACCGCAGTGACATCGTTCGACATCACCCGCGCAAAGTGCAGCGCCGCCAGCGATCCCCGGTGGACACCCGAGATGGGCACGACAATTTTGTGCCGGTTCGACGGATCGACATCATCCCAGGGCTCAGAGGATAGCCCATTTAACGACAGCTGCCGGGCAATGTCGTTGTAGTGACTTCGAATAACTTGAAATATCCAGACAAAGGCAGGAATCAATAAAGTTACGATCCAGGCGCCGCGCAAGAACTTGGTTAAAACGATCACGCCCAGCACTACCGCTGTCGATGCCGCGCCGATGCCGTTCAGCACCAACTTCCACTGCCAGCCTTTTCCCTTCTCTCTGTACCAATGTACCACCATTCCCGTCTGCGACAGGGTAAACGAAAGAAAGACGCCCACGGCATACAGCGGGATCAGGCGATGTGTCTGCCCGTTAAATAAAATGACCAAGCCAGAGGCCAGCACGGCCAAAATGATGATACCATTGGCAAAAACCAGTCTGTCACCCAGGTGCGTGAATTGTTTGGGCAAATAGCGCGCGCGGGCCAGAATGGCTGACAGGCGTGGAAAATCGGCAAACGAAGTGTTGGCGGCCAGGATCAGGATCAACATCGTTGCAAATTGCAAAACCAGGTACAGCGGACCGCTGCCAAAGATCTGTTTGCCAATCTGGGAGACAACAGTTTCTTCTTCCGAGGGCATCACGTTGAGAAAACGGGCCAAAATGGTGATTCCTAGAAACATAACGGTCAACAAGGCGGCCATGGCAATGAGCGTTTTGCCGGCGTTGGCGGCCTCCGGCTTTTTGAAAGCCGGAATGCCATTGCTGATCGCTTCAATGCCGGTCAGGGCAGCGCAACCAGAAGCAAACGCGCGAAAAATCAGAAACAATGTGAGTGGTTGCGCGGTGCTTTCAAGGGCGCTATGGGCAGTCGCCTGCACCGGATCGATGTTGCCGAGGGCCAGTCGGATCAGACCGGCGACGATCAGCGCAAGGAGAATCAAAATGAACCCATAGGTGGGCAAAGAAAACAGCATTCCCGATTCGCGCACGCCGCGCAGGTTGGCCCACATAATAAACACAATCGCCAGCAGGCATAGGAGAATCCGGTAGGGTGACAGAAACGGAAACGCTGAGGTGAGCGCGGCGATGCCGGCGGTGATGCTGACTGCTACCGTTAACACATAGTCGATCAGAAGGGCGGAGGCGGCCGTTAGTCCCGGCCAGGTGCCCAGGTTGTCATAGGCGACAATGTAAGCGCCGCCGCCGGATGGGTAGCCATGGATCGTCTGGTAATAGGAAACAGCCACAATGACCAACACGACAGAGATAGCCAGCGAAATCGGCATAGAGACATGCAGGGCCGTCGTCCCGGCGACGACCAGGGCAAGCAGAATTTCTTCGGTGGCATAGGCCACCGAAGACAAGGCGTCGGAAGAAAACACAGCTAACGCCATAACCTTGCTCAGTCGTTGATGAACCTCAGCAGCGGTCGACAGCGGCGAGCCAAACAAAACCCGGCGAATATGGGTCCACATAAGGTCTATTCCTCGATGCCAAAAATAGAACTAAATTATCAGAAAATTGTTCAAGAATTATCCAATTTGAACCCGCAGTAAGGGCACACCTGCCAATCGGCCTGGACAGCGCGCGCGCACTGCGGACATGTGGTTGGCTTTTCAATCGCTGGCGTGGGGGGCTTGTTCAACGAACTGGCGACTACAACGACCAACACCATATGGCTCAACAACAGGGCCAGGATGAACATGGATATCAACCCTATTCCCAGCATTTCCTGCCAGGTTATCGACCTTTCATCGGCTTGAAACCAGCGCACCAGCGGCTCACTGTTGATGGCAACGATAACCAACAGAACGATCACCGCGCCCGTCGCTACGACAGCATAGGGCAGCCACTTGAGTTTTTTACTCACCCTATCCTCCTTTGCTCTTATTTTCGCAAGTGATAAGGCACGTCGATGATCACCCGCTGAAAGCCCTGCCTGCGCCGGCGGTAGAGCAGCGCGGCCTTGATCGCCCAGGCGGTCTGGTTGTGCAGCAGTCCCTGCCACCATTTTGCCGGGATGAATTCGGGCAGCACCACGGCGGTCGGTCGGCCGTCATCGTGCCGGCGATCGGTTTCGTCCAAAAAATCGAGCAGCGGGCCGACGATGGAGCGATACGGCGAAGGAACGATGGCCAACGGCACGTCCGGCCAGCGCTGCTGCCACTCTTCACGGACGTGCTCACCCGCGCCCGGCGCCAGTTCGATGTACAGGGCCGTTACCTCGTCCGAGATGGCGCAGGCAAAATTGATCGCATTAACGATGCCCAGGTGAACGCCCGAGATGGGCACCACCACGCGCGGCTGTCCCGCCGACTGCTCCAGGTGCGACAGGTTGTGCATCGACAACTGGCCGCGGATGGTTTGGTAATGTGCGCGCACCTGAAAGAATAAAAACATCAGCGCCGGGATGAACAG
The DNA here is from genome assembly GCA_016931365.1 of Anaerolineae bacterium. Next base: position 10,954 of record JAFGEY010000217.1, on the reverse strand, counting down.
CAAGGTCAACCAGGCTCCCTCGATAAATTTGCTGCTGCCTACTACCAACACTACCAACGCCGTTGCCAGCGCCCCCACACCGTTGATCACGGCCTTGAGCCACCAACCGCGCCCCCGCGCGCGCCGCCAATGCACCACCATACCTGCCTGCGAGAGGGTGAAAGCCAGGAAAACGCCCACGGCAAAGAGCGGGATCAGGGCGTGGCTCTGCCCGCCAAAGAGCACGATCAACACAGCGGTAGCTGCAGTGAGGAGCAAAATGCCATTTTGAAACACCAGTCGGTCGCCCAGGTTGGCCAACTGGAAGGGCAAAAAGCGGTCCTGGGCCAGGATGGCCGCCAGGCGCGGAAATCCGGCGAAACTGGTGTTGGCTGCCACCACCAGGATCGCCATCGTGCTGACCTGGACGAGCACATAAAGCGGGCCGGGGCCGAGCAGCCGCCGCGCCAGTGCCGAGAGGATCGTTTCTTCAGCCCCGGCGGTGATGGCGAAAAACTGGGTCAGGCCGATGCTGCCGACAAAAAGCAGGCCCATCAGCAGGGCCATAGCCATCAACGTCCGCCCGGCGTTTTTGGACTCGGGTGGGCGAAAGGAGGGCACCCCGTTGCTGATCGCCTCGATGCCGGTGAGCGCGGTGCAGCCTGCCGAAAAGGCGTCGAGCAGCAGCAGCAGCGTCAGCGGTTGGGTGGGCGGCGGCGCGGCAACAAAGGAGCCAGGTCCATCGATCAGGGCGCGCACCAGTCCCCAGGCCAGCATGCCGAAATAACTGACCAGGAACAGGTACACCGGCACGGCCATCAACGTGCCCGACTCTTGCACGCCGCGCAGATTGATCCAGGCGATCAGGCCGAGGCAAGCCAGTGCCAGCGGAATCCGATAGGGCCACAACACCGGAAAAGCCGAAGCGATCTGCTCGACGCCGGCGGTGAGGCTGACCGCCGCCGTCAGCAGGTAGCCGATCAACAGGGCCGCCGCGGCGATCAGCCCCGGCAGCGTGCCCAGATTGGTCCGCGCAACCACGTAGGAACCGCCGCCGGATGGATAGCCGTGGATGGTCTGAAAATAAGAGAGGGCCACCAGGATGAGCAGTCCCACGATGATCAGGCCGATCGGCCAGGCCAGGGCCAGCCCGGCGCTGCCGGCGATCGCCAGCCCCAGGTAAATTTCCTGGTTGGCATAGGCGATCGACGAGAGCGCGTCAGGTGAAAAGGCGGCCAGCGCGCGGACTTTGTTCAGACGCTCCGCAGCAAGCCGCTGCGTCGGCAGCGGGGAGCCAATGATCCAGTATTTAAGCTTGTCTAGCATATAGCCTCGATCCTTTCAACCCAAAGATCAATCGCCGTTCATTTGAACGGCGATCAGCGGCGGGGTCAAAAACATCTGACGAATTCAGCACAAATGCGATCAGTTTATGCGTACTTGATGTCCAGTTCGTCCAGGATTTTGCGCAGCGCATTGGCTGCCGTGGCAAACAGGTCCGGGCCGGTGAACCCGGACGAGTGTCCGGCCACCTTCAAGTGCGGCTCCAGGGACAGGAATCCGTCATAGCCCATCGCCTTGGCCGCCTGCATCAACTCGCGCATCTGGCCGTCGCCCTCGCCCGCCGGGACGACGTGCCCGTCGGCCATCAGCGCATCTTTGACGTGAAAATACTCGATGTACGGCTTGAGCAATGGGAACGCCTCATCGAACGGCCTGACTCCAGCCTGGACAAAGTTGGCCGGGTCAAAGGTGGCGCGAAACGCATCGCCCTTGACCGTTTTGTGCAGGTCGGCGCATTGGATCGCCGTCTCGCCATAGATGCCCTTTTCGTTCTCGTGCAGCATCGTCACGCCCCGCGCGGCGGCCATGTCGACCATAGCCTGCATGCGGCGCATCACCTCGGCGCGGTCGGCCTGGCGGTCGGCGCAGTAAAAGGAAAATATGCGGATGTAAGGGCAGTCCATCTTGATCGCCACGTCGATGGCGCGTTGCACGACCTGCCTGTACGCCTCAAAGTCGTTGTCGATCGGCGCTTTGCCCACCGGCGAGCCGATCGCCGACACGCCGATGCCGCGCCGGTCAAGTTCGGCCTTGACCTGATCCAGCTCGTCGTCGCTCAACGCGAGGATGTTCTTGCCCCACACGCCGCGCAGTTCCAGAAACCTGATCCCCAGCGAATCGAGGGTGTCCAACTGGACGTCCAGTTCGGGTGAGATTTCGTCTGCGAAACCTGATAATTTAACCATTTTCATCTCCACTTATTCTGGTACTTGATTCGGCCAAACCCCAATATGCCCAGGGACCGCTCGACCAAAAACAAGAACACGCCAAAAACCAAGTCGACGATGACGGTGACGGCAAAGGCATAGGTGAGCAGGTTCATCGCGCCCTGCGCCCAGCCGCCTACGGCGGTTGAAAGATCGTCCAGCAGCCCGGCAAAGTACAAAATGGCGCCCACAAAGGCGATAAAGATCAAGGCCAGCCACCAGGCGTGGCGGTCGGCGGCGCTGGGAAACATCGTGTTGCCGACGGCGAGCACCAGGTAGGCCCACAGCCAGAAATCCGGCGCGCGATACATCCCCGACAGTTCGCGCCAGAACGCCCCCGGACTGAACGGCTCGAAACGGCCAAATCCCAACGCCTGGCTGCCGATCAGCAGAATGACCGCGCATCCTGCTGCCAGCGGGGCCAAACCGATCAGGCTGGCGCGGATCGGATCGGTGCGCGCAATGTCCACTGAACCGAGCGCAACCAGGTCTTGTCCTTTGCGCCGGATGCCAATCGAAAACCGGCGCACCTTGACCCGCAACAAGATCGCCGTCAGTGCGTGACTGCATTCGTGTAGCAGCACGCCGGGCAAGGTCAACAGCAGGTAGACGGTCATCGCGATTTGTCCATCCTCGGTCAGCAGGTAGCCGATGCCTTGCACGTGCCGGGCGATCCAGTGCGTGAGCACGAGCAAGAGGGCAAAGGTCACGATCAGCCAGATGACGCCGTCGTTCATCGATTCACATCAAAGCAAGTCAAGCGCTTCATCGACGCTAGTATAGCACAGAATGCGCGGGGCTTCAAGATCAAGTGGCTGCTCATGGACTGGTCAATCGCCCAGTACAAAGCTCTTGGGCCGGTAGATGATGGTATTCGCCAGGCGATCGCTTTCCTCGTAATAGAGTGATATGTAGAAAAGCTGTTGCGGCGTCCAGCGCTCTTTTTGCGAGTTCCACCACGGTGGGTCATAGATCAGCAGCAGCGGAAATTTCTGATCCTGGATGTCCTGCAAAAAGGCGCTTTCATCCCAGGTGCCGGCCAGGTAAAGCTGCTTGAGTTCGAAGGGCTGGAAGTAAAGTGGCTTGCCCGCCAGCGGCACCAACGCCATATACTCGTCGGCCAGCACCGGGCCGTCGGCCGCGTGGGCCAGTTCGGTCATTTGCGCGATCTCGTCGCGCTCGGCGATCTTGCCCATAATCCAGGTAAAGCGCCCTTCGCGCGTCCAGCGGGCGATCCCGGCGACCTGCGGCACCAGGGCCAACATCAGCGCGGCCTGGAGCAAGGGCCACCTTTTCGGCCAGGCGATCCAGGCACCGACGACCAGACTGAGGGCCGCGCAAAACTCGAACAGGTAATTGACGTTCGAGCCGGATTTGCCGATGGTGATCGCGGAGGCTGTCGCGCCGACGAGGTAGGGTGCGACCACCCACCACGATCGCGGTGCCAGTTTTTTCCCCGACCACAGCCTGGCAGGCGCAAACAACAGCCTGGCAGGCGCAAACAACAGCCCGGCGAGCAGAAACAGCGCCCCGGCGACGAGCAGGTAAGGGATGTTTTTCCACACCTCGCCGGCATATTCGCGCACTGTGTGCCAGTAAAAAGGGTTTACGTTGGCCGCGACGATGTTGAAATAAAATCCGCCCCAGGTGATCAGGTTGAGCAGTAAAAACACACCCAGGCCCATCCCGGCGACCCACGCCGCCAATTCAAAAGCCCGACGGCGCGGCAGCGCATCGTCGCCGGGGCGCAGCAGCCACATAAAGGCGGCCAGCGGCGCGGCCAGCGCGTACGACTGGCGTGTATACACAGATGCCGTCAGCAGCGCCGCACCCCAGATCAGCCCCCGGCGTGTGTGTCCCCAACGCACCACAGCATACAGCCCTGCGCAACTGATCCCCAGCGCCAGCGAGTCGATGCGGTTAAAGGCCGACCAATGGACGATGAACGGGAACGGCAGCAAGGTCAGCCCGGCAACGATCGCGGCGATCAGATCGTCGGTTGTCGTATAAATGATTAAACCGATGCTGATTGTCGCCGCGATCAGGCTGAGCAGATTGATCGCCCGCCCGTACCACAGGGCCGGGCCAAACAGCCAGGCCAGCGGCACCTGGACGAGCAGAAAGACGGGTGGATAGTTGGAAATGGTGTAGGGCGGTGTGGCAACGTCGCGCCTGTAGATGTTTCCCAAGTGCGCGAGGTGAATCGTTTGGTCGAGCAGCGGCCCTTCGCCATAATCGAGCGCGAAAGGGAAACGGATCGCCGCCCAAATGTGCTTGAAAAACAACCCCGCGCCGACGGCGAGCTGTACCAGCAGCCATGTCGCGGCCACGACGAGGATCAACTGAGGGAGATGCTTGCGCAGCGCCGTTTTCATCGCCAATCTCCAGTATTACAACGAGACATTGCTCGCAGCCCCGTCCCCGGGGCTGCAAGCACTTGAAAATCGATATAGTACTAATCCTTGCGCCCGATCGAAAAAGCCTCGCCCAGATACTCGCCGATGCCATAGTAGGCGCGCGGGCTGGTTGAGAACAGGATCGGCCTGACCCGCTCGATGTGCGGTTGCCCGCGCTCGTCGAGCACCGCTTCGTCGGCCTTGACGTCCAGCACTTCGCCGATGAACTGCGTGTGCAGGCCGATCTCGCTGGTGTGCAGCAGCTTGCACTCCAGCACCAGCGGAAATTCGGCCACGTATGGCGCGTCGATCAGCTCGCTGCGCACCGGGGTGAGGCCCAGTTCGTCGAACTTGTTCACGTCACGCCCGGAGGCCAACCCGGCGTAATCAGCTTCTTTGACAAAGGCCTCGCTCGGAAAGCTGACCGTGTACGCCCTGCGCGCGACAATGTTGTGATAGGAATGCGTTGCTTTGCGCAGCGACACGGCCACGCAGGGCGGCCTGGAGCAGCAAATCCCGGCCCAGGCGGCGGCCATGATGTTCGGCTTGCCCGCGTCGTCATACGTGCCGACGATGAACACCGGCGTTGGGTAAGCGATTGTTTTTGCTCCCACTGATTTTTTCACTGCGATTCTCCTCGATCAAACACAAGGCGCATCCGAAAATAAGGCAGCCCGTCCTCGCCGACGAACTCGCCGTAACGCATAAAGCCGCGCTTTTCGTATAGCCGCCGGGCGATTTCGTTGTCCTGCACGACGGTCAAAAACACAGTAGGCAAGCCACGATGATGAGCCTCTCGCAACACCGCGTCGATCAGCGCCGAGCCAATGCCTTGCCCGTGATACAAGTCGGCGACGGCCAGGCCCAAAGTCGGCTCATCGCCTTTGAGATGCCACACAAAACTCCAGCCAACAACGGTCGGGCCATCCAGCGCGATCAAGTCGAACTTGTCTTCGGCTTTGTTGGCATGCACGATCTGTTGGCAAATCTCAACCGTCGTCGTTTCGCCCAGCGGGCGAAAGGTGCGCCTGGACGCGACGCTCAAGCTGTTATAGAACGCAGCCAATGCTTCAGCATCGCCAACAGTTAACCGTCGATAGACCATCAATTTGAGCCCGCCAGCTTGCCGCCGGTCTTGACCTGCACGCGGTACAGCCCCGTCTGCGCGGTGACGTACAGGGTCTTGAAATCGGGGCCGCCCCAGGCCAGGTTGGCCGGCACTTCCGGCATTTCGATCACGCCCAACTTGTCGCCGGCAGGGTTGAACACCCACACGCCGCCCGGCCCGGTGCAAAAGACGTTGCCCATCAGATCGACCTTCATCCCGTCGGGCACGCCCTCTTTGTCGCCTTTGAGTTCGGCAAAGAGTCGTGCGTTGGCCAGCGTGCCGTCGGGCTGCACGTCATAGGCGCGGATGATCCCCAACTGCGAATCGTCCACGTAAAGCACGCGCTCGTCCGGCGAAAAGGCCAGCCCGTTGGGGCGCGGCAGCGAATCGTCGAGCAAGGTTAAAGTGCCGGACGGCGCGCCGTCCGGCGCAAGGCGGTAGACGCCGTTGAAATCGAGTTCTTTGCCCACCTTTTGATTGGGCAGGCCGTACGGCGGGTCGGTGAAATAGATGGCGCCGCTCGAATGGACGACAATGTCGTTGGGGCTGTTGAGTTTTTTGCCATCGTACCTATCGGCTAATAGGGTTATCGTACCGTCCTGCTCGGTGCGCGACACCCGGCGATTGCTGTGCTCGCAGGCCAGCAAGCGCCCTTGTGCGTCGAGGGTGAGGCCGTTCGAGTTGCCGCTGGGCGCGCGCCATACCTCGGCCTTGGCCGCGCCGGGCGTCCATTTGTAGATGATGTTGGCGGGAATGTCGGAAAACAACAGATAGCCGTCCGGCATCCACACCGGCCCCTCGGTGAACTGAAAGCCGCCAGTCACTTGTTCGACCTTGATATCCGGCGCGAGAACATCGTCCATAGAAAGGGATTTTGCAGGCATCGTATCCTCCCTGGCACAGCCAAGCAAAAAGGCGAGTAAGAAAAACAACAAGGTCCATTTACGCATCAGGCATCTCCGAAGCGGTTTCGAATGGTGAGTTCGCTCACCTTGAGGCGACTCAATTCACCATTCGTTATCCACTTGACCGCCAGCGAAATGCGGTTGTCGACGTCGAGCGCGTCCCAGCAGGTGCTCAAAATCTCCTCGGCGCCGCCTTGCAGCGGCATCAACAACGGATCGACGTCGAATGAGGGCAGGGGGGAGCCGTCACCCATATAGGTGGTGATGCAGTAGCCCAGCCCGGCGGGCGGCGGCGCGGGCCGCCAGGTGGTGTGGTCGGTCAGTTCGGGGTTTGCTTTGTTTGCCTTGAGAATATTGAGCGCGATTTGCGCTGTTTGAGCGCGCAGATCGAGCATCGCGCTGATGCGCGGCGTGTAATTCGGCGGATCGGGTTCGCGCTCGCGGGTGAGCAGTGCGTCCTCAAACGTCCCGCCGACGTGCAGCGCGCGGTAGATCGTCCGCGTTTGATCGCCGTTGGTAACAAGATACACATCCGGTAGTTCGAGCATCGCCTCGTAAATAATCAGGCTCGGGTCTTTGACCATGCTGATATCAACCGGCTCGGTGCGCAGCGTCGAGCCGTCGACGACAAAGCGGCGGTTGCGGCTGTGCGTGCTGCGGCCCATAATCCAGTACACCTGCACCCAGGCGTCAGCGCTGCCGGCCCGCCCGACGATCAGTCCGCGCCCCGGATAGCTGTTCCGGCGGAGATGGCGATCCAGATTTTGCTCGGCGCGTTCAAATATGTCCATTTCTGCCTCCTTTCAAGGCCTATCCCAAGATCGTCGCTGTGCAATGGAAACCATTGCCTGTGCAAGAATTTTCTTCCGAGCGAGCAAGCTCCGTTCAGATCCAATTTATTCGGGATAGGATGGGCGTATTCTATCACGGTCGACCTATCTTGGCAACGCAAAAGGCCCGACCATGATGATCGGGCCGTGAAAACAGTCGATGGAACGCTCAGATCAAACTCCTGCCCAGGTGACCGCGTATTCAGTCAATGTGTCGGGCCGGCCGATCTCGGGCTTGCTGACCTGCCACGCGCCCGGCAGGGCCAACGCGACCGCCGTCAGCGCCCAGTGGCACAGCGCAATGCCGACGTCGACGCGCTGCAAATCGGCCATTTTGGCCAGGCCCAATACTGACTTGCCATAGCCGGGCGTGCGCTGCAAGTAAAAATGCCAGCGGCCGCCTTGACGGACGATGCGCCAGGGCTGCTTGTTGGACGCCGACGGCCCCAGGCGCACCATTTCCAACGGCCCGGCGTATTTCCCCGCTCCTTCGCGTCCGAGCGGAGTGCCAAACGCGCCGTCAAAGAAAAGCTGTTCCCACGGCAACCGCTTGTTCGACTCTGCGCCCCGGCGAATCAAAACGTCTCGGGCGCGCGGTTGGCTGGCCCCATAGCCCAGCGAGGCCACGGCCGGCAGCGACTCACCGGCTTGCAGATCGATGACCCGCGCAAAGCGGCTCCTGGCAAACGTCCCCCCCAGCCAGCACGTGCCCAGACCGAGCGCCGTCGCATTGAGGATCAGTTTTTCCATCAGATAGCCGAAATCCTCCATATCGTTTGCGGCCTGCCCCACTGCGCCGACGATGAACCCGGCCGGGTTCTTGATAAAGCCATACGTGCCCAGCCCTTTCAACGCCTGGCGGTCGGTCTCTGCGGCGGCGATGAGCGCAAACCGCGCTTTCGACCCCAATGGCCCGACCGTTGCTTGCGCGATCAGTGCTTCCAACTGCTGGCGCGCTTGCGGTGCGATGGGTTTGTTTTCGTATGTACGGCAAGAGAAACGCTGTTTAATGATCGTTTGAATGGATTGATTTTGTTCCATCATCGCATTATCCCGGAATTTCACTGTCCAAACTGCTTGAGCACAACGGGCAGGTAAACCCAGATGTCGGTGGGCATGGCCGTGACCGTGTCGGTCAGCGACGGCGTGCTGCCGACCATGGCGTTGAGCGTCATCGTGTAGAGCGTGTAATTGGTCAGCCCGGTCAGCGTAAAAGCGCGGGTTGGGCTGATGATGCCGGTCACCGGCGAGGGTTGGTCGCCGGTTGGGCCAACGTAGGTAATCCGCCAGGTAGCGGTGACGGGTACAAGGGTGTTCACGCTCCAGGTCAGGCGAATCGATCGATCGGCCGGGGCTGCGTTGAGCGCGAGCGGAGGCACAAACTCGACCGCGCCGATGTCGGGCAGCGTGCGCCCATTGCCGAGGATGTCTTCAGCAGGCATATAGACCGGATCGGCCGCGTCGATTGCCGGGCTGCCCGCTGCGGGTGTGCCGTACAATATCACCAGGCGTCTGAATGCTTCCTCAATCGTCGATGATCCGTCGGCAAATTGACTTGTCCCCGGATTCCAACGCGGCAGCACCAGCCCGCTCTGATCCCCCAGCAGCGGGTCGCCGACCACGCGGTGGATGTCGTCCGTCACTTCGATGATCGACTCGGACGACGTCGGAAAGGGGTTGCCCGCGTTCCAGAACAGGTTGCAGTCAAAGGTCAGGTTGACGGTGTTGTTGCCGCGATTAAAGGTGTCGCCCATCGTGCCGGTCGGGTCGGCCCAGATGTTGTTGTGCAGGTGAATCTGGTCGTTGGTCGGCGCGCCGGTGCCGTAGGTAAAAATCCGCGCCCCGAATTCCTTGGCCGGCATATTGCCGACGACGGTGTTGGCGCGCACGGTGACGCTGTAGACGTTCATCATCTGAAAAGGCGAGCGAATCTGCATTGTGTTGTTGCCGATCATCAGGTTGTTTTCGATCAGCACGTCGCGCGCCTCGTAGAACGACTGCCCGTCCTCGCCCGCGCGCACAAAGCCCTGCCCGCTCGATCCCTCCCAGTGGGCAAAGACGTTGCGGCGCACCGTGATGTGCTCGCTGCCCCATTGATCGTCATCACCTTCGTTGCTGTCCTTGATCACGATAAAGCTGCTGGTATCATCGTCGCTGCGCCCGCTGCCGGCGAAATCGTTGAAAAAGATGTTGTCCTGCACCACCACATTGGTAACGCTGTTGATGTCGATGTGCTCGTCCGAGCCGGCCTGATTGTAAAAGACGTTGCCTTCGATCAGGATGTCGCTGGCCCCGTTATTTATCTTCAAAATGTCGTTGTTATAGCTATCATGGAGGATGTTGTTGCGCAGCACGATCCGGCTGACTCGCTCCGATCCGTCGATCAGGTCTTGAATCTGGATCACCAGCGCGCCCGCGCCGGGGCCGCTGTGGGCGATGTCGAACCCTTCCAGGGTGATGCCCTGCCCGTAAAAGCAGGTGACGACGGTGCTGCTGTGGCGCAGGCGAGCCTGATAGGGCGTCTCCGAGCGGACTACCACCCCCTGGCTGAATTGGCCGCGCAGCCGCACCAGCCCGTTGTACGCGCCGGGACGCACCAAAATCGTGCTGCCGTCGGGCACGCTGTCGAGCGCGTGAGTGATCGTCGCCCAGGGCGCGCCCGACGAGCCGTTGCCGGTGTCGTCGCTGCCGTCGGTGGCGACGTAATAGGTGCTTTGCGCCTGTCCCGGCGGCGTGATGCTCCCCCGAACGGTCCACAATAATATGCCGGCGAGCAGCCAGAGAATCAATCGATGTCGCGCATTCATGGCGTTGCCTCTCTCAAAACCAGCGGCAGAAAAACGTCCCGGTGCGGCCAAAAGGCGTTGTTCGACACGCCGGACGTGCCGCCGGCGTTTTGTGTGGTCAGCGCAAAATAGGCCGTGCCGCCGGGCAAGGGTACCACGGCGACATAGCCGGACGTGCTGCCGGGCAGTGCATCGTCGAGCACCGTCGCGCTGCTCCAATTTGTGTTGTTGATCGCGCTCGCCGCATAGCGCAGCGACGCAGTGACGGCGCCGGCGGGTGGCGTCCAGGCCAGCGTCGCGGTCAACGTCGTCGTGCCGGTGAGGGCCGAGGTGATGCGCAGGTTGGACACGGCCGCGGGCGGCGAAATGCCGTACTCGTCCGCGCCCACGTCGCGCGCCGGGCCGATGGGCCGTACGTCGCCGTCGATGTCGCCATCGACCAGGCCGGGGGCCACCGCGCCGCCCTGATCGATGGCCGCCGTCGCCGTGGAAACCAGGTGCAGGTCGCCGTTGGCCCCGTCGACAAAGAGCGACAGGGGCTGGTTGTACACGTTGTTCAACAGCCGCGCTGTGGCGCCTTCCCGCTCCATCAGGTTGTGGGTGAGCAGGTTATTGACCAGGTCGATGTCGGTGTTGGGGAAGCGCCACTCGATGCCGGAAAAGGGCGCTTGCGTCGAGGC
>JAFGEY010000216.1 GCA_016931365.1 Anaerolineae bacterium | reverse complement strand
GCTACCAAGTTCGGGTTCAAACACGATCCGGTCAAGGGGCCGGGTCCCGGGGTGGGCCTGGATAGCCGGCCCGAGCAGATCAAGCGGGTTGCCGACGCTTCGCTCAAGCGGCTCAGGGTCGAGGCGATCGATCTGTTCTACCAGCACCGGGTGGACCCGGACGTGCCCATCGAGGACGTGGCCGGCGCGGTCAAAGACCTGATCCAGGAAGGCAAGGTCAAGCATTTCGGCCTTTCGGAAGCGAGCGCCGAGACCATCCGACGCGCCCACGCCGTGCAGCCGGTCGCGGCCGTGCAGAGCGAGTACTCGATGTGGTGGCGAGCGCCAGAAGAGGACGTGCTGCCGGCGTGCGAGGAGCTCGGCATCGGCTTTGTGCCCTATAGCCCGCTGGGCAAGGGCTTTCTCACCGGCAAGATCGACGAGAATACGACTTTTGCCGACAATGATATTCGCAGCCGCATCCCGCGCTTTTCGCCTGAGGCGATCCAGGCGAATCACGCATTGCTGGATCTGCTGGCCGGGATCGCAAATCAGAAGGGAGCGACGATGGCGCAGATCGCGCTCGCCTGGCTGCTCGCCCAGAAGCCATGGATTGTGCCCATCCCAGGCAGCCGCAAGCTAGAGCGCCTGGAAGAGAACGTCGGTGCCGTCGACGTCGAGCTCACAGCGGACGATCTACAAGAGATCAGGATTGCCCTCTCCGGGATCACGATACAAGGGGAACGGTATCCCCGAGACATGCAGCGAATGAGCGGCCGCTAAGTGGCAAGCAACGTGTTCTCCGGTTGCATTCCAGTTGCCACAGCAGGCTACGGACGCAAGGCAGGTATAAGGTAAAGGAATAATCAGATAACCAAAATCGAGGTGCAAGGAGCCAGCCAGAGGGGGCTGGACACGAGCGACATGCTCGAGGCTGTGCCGACAGTCACCGCGAAGATCAAGGTGAAAGGGGGCGCTATCCCGAAGGGCTGGAGACGCCAATGGCGGAAGCGGCCAAAGGCATCGCCGATTACATGGGTGAGAACATCCTGTACATCAATGTGATGAAAGATTTGTCCGTAGATTGCGATTGTGATAGTCATCCCCGCGGCGCCAACGATGGCAGATATTGACATCCTGGCCTCACTGGATCCCGTCGCATTGGATCAGGCCAGTATTGATCTGGTTTATGCTGGACCGGACGGCGGAGATTTGATTCGACGTGTGGAATCTCGCAACGGTATCCATACACTGGAACATGTCGAAGAGATCGGGCTTGGCAGCCGCAAATACGAGTTGGTGAATATCGGTTGAAATCGGGTATTGATGAGGGGAAAGCAAATCGTGATGGAATACGTTCGGTCAGGTTCAACCGGGCGAGTCTCGCGCATCTGCCAGGGTTGTTTGATGTTGTTGTTCTCCATGTTCATCCTTTCCAGTTGTACACAGGATGATACGATTGGAGCAGGTAAGACCATCATTGAATCGGTATACTCGGAAGAGACTGGTGAAACAGACAACGCAAGTCGTACGCAGGAGGACACGATTGGCGCAAGTAAACCTATAACCGAATCGGAATATCCAGAAGAAACCGGCGCACTATACACCCATCTGACAACCAGTCACTTTATCCGCGATATTGTCAATCATCCGGCCCTTGAGGAATTTGGTAACGCTATGCTACCCCAGGATGATAATACCGCTTATTATGACACGCGGCTAACGAATGTTGCTTCACTCTTGCCGTATCACAGCCATGTGGACCCTGATATTGTCGTTGGTGCAATCAACCACATGATAAACGAAGTGAGCGATGGCAAAACAATATTTTACGATTTCTATGCCGACGAGGTAACTTCTCAATAATCCGGGGGCAAGTTAGGTGACTGCCCAAGAAGCAGCGAGCGGCAATTCGCTGGCACGTGCTTCGATCAGGGTCGCCAAGGACGGAATCTCGTTGGCTTGGGAAACACGATCGTGAACATACAGATGAAAGCTGAGGCCCAACTTCTTGGCCGTGGCCGCCAGGCTCATAAACGTGTCCCACGCCTTGACGCCATCCTGGGTGCGCGGGCCAAAACTGACGTCGCGCTTGCGCACTCGCTGGCGCGCTTCCAACTCAGCCGGATTGTTGTGCAGCGGCACCTCCGGGTGCTTCAGCACCATCAGCAACGACGTTTTCTTGGCCCGCGTCTTGGCAATGCGGGCATCCAAGGCCTGGTAGCCGGTGCAAGTCGAGAACAACTCGTCAAACCTCGCTTCCAGGCGAGTGCTTTCTTCCGCAGCGGGCCTTTTTTGGTAGGCCAACAGCTCGTCGTAGAATTTCCAGAACTGCTTGCGAAAGTCGGTCAGCAGTTCCAGATGATGGACGAACACCGGCACCAGCTTCTTGTAGTGTCGCCCTTCGTGTACCCAGCACTGCGCCATCTCCTTGGTCAGCCCATCATACTGCGGCGCGTCGTCGCACATCAGCAAGCGAACAACCGGCACATCCTCTTCGGCGTGGTAAGCCGCTACCGCTGCCGCATTCAGAATCGCCTGGCGCTGCGGTCCACCCAACCTCGGCCAGCTCGTGTCCAACCGCGTCGTGAACGTCTCCTCGTCCCAATCCTGTTCGCTGCGCTCATCCGACAGCCACATGCGTACGGCCTTCGACAAGGGCGTGGACTCCAGATAGGAGAGCGCCTCCTCGTTCAGCCGGAAACGGCGCTCACGGCCGTTGCGCAGTACATCCAGCACGTTCAACCGACCCTTGCCCGGGGTGGTGGTGTAGCTGGTGTAGACCGGGTTGCACACGATGTTGCAGTGCTGCTCTTGACCATCCACCCGCGTGCTGGTTTGGTCGGTGTGCTGCCACGGCCCGCTGGCCAGCCCCGCCTCGCATACTGCCGCCTTCTCGGCGTGAAACATATCCTGATTCTTGATCAACAGCGTCGACAGTTCGCCGGCCGAGATCTGGACGCCGATGTTGTCGTACAGGTCCAGGATCTTGGGCTCGCTGATGTTGCCGCCAAAGTACAGGGTCAAGGTCAAGGCTTTCAGCCCTGGCCCGAACTGGCCCTCGTACCCGCGCGGCAGTGGAGCGAGATACGTCTTGCCCGTCGAGTAGGCCCAGTACTTCTCCTTGTGGAAGCGCACGTTGTCGGCGCGAAAGATGACGTCTTGGATCACCACAGCCTCGTGCCCCTTGAATTCGGCATCGGCCGGCAGGCTGGCCGGGTCCACGGTCAACGTCTGTTCACGATGAACCTCGATTGTCGCGTTCTTAGCTCGCTTCTGGCGAGGCTTGGGCTGGCGCCGCTCTTTCTCCGACGAGTAATCCCCCTGAGCCGGCTTGGGTGTGTTGGCCTTGAATTTGGGCTTGCCATGCTCACCTTTCAAGCGATTGATCTTATCCCGCAACCGCTGATTCTCGGCTTGCGCGTCCCGCAAGTCAGCGCTCAGCGCTTCGATGAGGTTCAGCAGGCGGACAATCAGCTGCCGGGCGTTTTCGTCTTGGATGGCGCTCAGGTCAATGTCTTCAAACATAACGGCGCTATTCTACCCGTCTATGGCCAAAACGCCAAACACGGAACTTCTTCTGTCGCATTTGCCGGTTTACCCCGGATTATTGAGAAGATACGAGCACAACCATGAAACGACGAAAGGAAGACTGCGATCACCCGTGGTACGCCATCCGCGCCGGCATCACCGGCCTGGTGTGTACCCAATGCGGCACGACGTGGCCCCCGGATGCGGCCAATATCACCCGGATCAAGGCCCTCGCGGCAGTCAACGACCTGGGTAAGCAGATCGAACAACTGCAAGCCGCACTCTTTCAGCATCTCGACATGACGT
>JAFGEY010000215.1 GCA_016931365.1 Anaerolineae bacterium | reverse complement strand
TTTAGGCGTGCTGGTGTAGCCGTTGGCGATCAGCCACTCGGCCGCGGCGACAAAGTCATCGAACACGTTCTGTTTGTTGAGCAGCCGTCCACCGTCGTGCCACGCTTTGCCATATTCGCCGCCGCCGCGCAGGTTGGCCTGGACGTAAACGCCGCCCAGCTCCATCCACACCAGATTGGTCGCCGAAAACTCGGGCAGCAGCGGGCTGTTGAACCCGCCATAGCCGTACAGATAGGTCGGCGTGTCCGGGCTGGGCCGCACGTCCCGGCGGCGGGTGATGAACATCGGCACGCACGTGCCGTCCTTGCTGGGATAAAAGACCTGCTCGGTCACATACTCGCCGGGATCAAAGCCGATCTCGGGCTGGCGAAAGACGGCGCTCTCGCCGCTGACAACGTCGTATCGATAGACCGTGCTCGGCACACTGAAACTGGTAAACGGGTAAAAGACCTCGTCGTCCTGGCCGCGCCCACTGACTCGTGCGACCTGGCCCAGCCCCGGCAGCGCGATCTCGCTCCGGAGATGGCCCTGTCGATCCAGCACGCGCATCTCGCTGTGCGCGTCGCGCATGGTGGTGACGACGAACCCGTTTTTCACCAGGGTCACACTTTGCAGCGTATCATCCGACTCGGACACGATCTCGCGCCAGTTCTCTCGCGCCGGCTGGCGGATGTCGACCGCGATCACCCGCTCTTTGGGCGCGCCGAGGTCGGTCTGAAAGTAAAAGATGGGGCCGTCATTGCCCACAAAGCCATAGGCCGCATCGAAACCGTTTAGCAGTTCGACCACCGGCGCAGCCTGGTCGTGCAAATCGCGGTAAAACACGCCATTTTCGCGGTGGGTGCCCAAACAGACCGAAATGACCAGGTAGCGGCCGTCCTCAGTCACATCGCCGCCAAAGCCCCAGTCTTTGTGATCGGGCCGCTCGTAGACCAGCTGGTCGACGGCCTGCACGTCGCCCAGGCGATGATAGTAAAGCTTGTGAAAGTAATTGGCATCCTTGAACGCCTCGCCCTCCGGCGGCGCGTCGTAGCGGCTGTAGAAAAACCCGGCCCCGTCTGCCGTCCACGCCGCGCCGGAAAACTTGGCCCACTCGATCACGTCTTCCAGATCGCGCCCGCTGTCAACCTCGCGCACGCGCCAGGTCTGCCAGTCCGATCCGGAGGCCGACAGGGCATAAGCCAGCAGCCGGCCATCGTCGCTGATCGCCCGGCCGGTGAGGGCCACCGTGCCATCTGCCGACAGCCCGTTGGGGTCGAGCAAGACACGGGGTTCGCCACTCAGTGCGGCCAGCCAGTAGAGCACGGCCTGGTTTTGCAGCCCGCTCTGGTGGCTGAAAAAGTAGCGCCCGCCGCGCTTGTCGGGCGTGCCAAATTTGTCATAGTCCCACAATTGGGTCAAACGCCGGCGGATTTTGTCGCGGGCCGGGATTTGCGCCAGGTAGCCAAAAGTCAGTTTGTTCTCGGCTTCGATCCACTGCCGGGTCTGCGCCGAATCCAAATCTTCGAGCCAGCGATAGGGGTCGGGCACGCTGACACCGTGCAGCACATCGGCGTGATCGCCGCGCTCACAGGGGGGATAGGTGAATGTCATCTCGATTTCTCCTTGTTCGGTTACAGTTTGAGGTTTTCATTATAGCACAATTCCCCTGCCCTCAAAAACAGGCATTTGGACGCCAACCGGATTGATTGTATAATGGTCTCGGGCGGTATTCGGCCGACACCACTCTGATAGCAAGTTCGGGCTGTGGAGACCAAGTCGTCTGTCCAGACAGAGTTGGATATCCGAGGGAGAAAACTGTGAGCATAAAAATTCTGGTCATCGATGACGATCCAGAGTTAGCCCAGTTGCTATTGCAAAGTTTGCAGCCCAAGGGATTTGAGGCCTTTTCAGCCTCCAATGGACAGGAAGGTTTGCGCATCGCCTACGAACTGCACCCCGACCTGATCGTCCTCGATCTGATGATGCCCGCAATGGATGGCTGGAATGCCTGCCGACGGCTGCGGGAAATTGCCGACATCCCGATCCTGATCTTGACCGCGTTGTCTACCGAAGATGCCTTGCAGCGCAGCTTTCAGCTTGGCGCCGACGATTTTATGACCAAACCGTTCAGCCTCAAAGAACTCGAACTGCGCGTCCTGGCCCTCTTGCGCCGCGCCGAGGCTCAAAAACCGCTGCCGCTGCCCGCTTATGACAACGGCAAGCTCTTGATTGATCTGGCCCAGCGCCGCGTTGTCAAAGAGGGGCAGGAGGTCAACCTGACCCCCACCGAGTTCCGCCTGCTCTGCTGCCTGGTCCGCCAGGCCGGCAAGATCGTCCCGCACGCGCACTTGATCCAAACCGTGTGGGGCGGCAGTCAGATCGGAAAAATGTCCTCGCTCAACTTTTACATCAACCGGCTGCGCGCCAAACTTGAAGATGATCCGGACCATCCCCGCTACATCTTGAGCGAATGGGGCGTGGGATATCAATTTGCGGCCGCGGGTGAAGCAACCTCGTAAAGCTTGGAAGTATTTGCCACCGATAGTATAATGTCCACTATGAGACGAGACGATTTCGAACACCTTGTCGACGAGGCCATAGGCGCGCTACCGACTGAGTTCAGCCAGCGGCTGGACAACGTCGAGATCGTGGTCGAAGGCTGGCCCGATCCCGAAACCCTGCGCCTGGCCCAGGTTCGCCACCGCACCGAATTGCTCGGCTTTTATCATGGCATTCCTCAGACCAAACGCACGCATCAGTACGGTCTCATTTTGCCCGACAAGATCAGCATCTACCAGCATCCGATCGAAATGCGCTGCGTCACACCCGAACAAATTCAAGACCTCGTGTTTCGCGTCGTCCGGCATGAAGTGGCCCACCATTTCGGTATCGACGATCAACGGTTAAAAGAAATCAACGCATATTAAAGGAGAGCAACAATGACCCAATCGCAAGCCTTCGGCAGCAACATCGTCTGCCAGATCGGACTCATTGTCCGCGACATCGAAAAAATGTCACTGGCCTACGCCGACCTGTTCGGCGTCGATGCGCCCCGCTGGTTTCTCACCGACACCGTCGACCAGGCGCATACCGTCTATCACGGCCAAACCACCGAGGCGCGGGCCAAACTGGCCTTTTTTAACCTGGGACAGGTCTCGCTGGAACTGATCGAGCCGGTGGGCGGGCCAAGCACCTGGCAGGAATTTCTCGATACACACGGCCCGGGCGTCCACCACATCGCCTTCCAGATCAAGGGGATGGACGAGCAGATCGCCATCCTGGAGAGCAAGGGGATGCAGTTGGTGCAGCGCGGCGATTACACCGGCGGGCGCTACGCCTATGTCGATGGCGCCGGCCAGATCGCGGTGATCCTCGAGCTACTTGAGAATTTCTAGCCGTGGGCGACACCTTTATCCCGCTGAACTGGGTCGAATATCCCCTCGATGAAATGCAGCGGCGCGCGGGCGAATTCTATGCCGAACTGGCGCGCCGGCGCAGCGTGCGCGCGTTCAGCCCTCGCCCCGTGCCGCGCCGGATCATTGAGGACTGCCTGCGCGCGGCGGGCAGCGCACCCAGCGGGGCTAACATGCAGCCCTGGCACTTTTGCGCCGTGAGCGACCGGGCGGTGAAGCGGCAAATCCGCCAGGCCGCCGAGGCGTGCGAGCGCGCCTTTTACGCCGGCAAAGCCTCGGACGAGTGGCTTGACGCCCTGTCGCCGCTGGGCACCGGGCCGCAAAAGCCCTTTCTGGAAGACGCGCCCTGGCTGATCGCCGTCTTTAGCCAGCGCTACGGGATCGACACCGAGGGAAACAAAATCCAGCACTATTACGTCACCGAATCGGTGGGCATCGCCATCGGGATGTTGATCGCCGCCTTGCACCACGCCGGGCTGGCGACGCTGACCTATACCCCCGCACCGGTGACTTTTTTGCGCGATCTGCTGGGCCGGCCGGAAAACGAACGCCCGCTGATGATCCTCGTCGCCGGCTATCCGGCAGAAAATGCTCGGGTGCCCAAGATCGAGAAAAAGTCATTGGACCAAGTCGTCACCTGGCGCGAATCAACCCATTGAAAAGAACTTGTACTGGAGAATTATGGCGGGAAAACCTGGTGTACAGAGCCTATACCCGACCGCACTGCCCGAGCGAGTATTCCTAGCCTTTTGCAGATGACAATTTCAGAGTAAACCGATGCAGATCAAACGTCGCAAACCACTGACGGCGCGGGTGGGCATCCTCGGCGTGGGCCACCACACCTACTGGGGCCAGTTCGAGGGCCTCTATGAACAATTGCAGACCAAGCTGGCCCACCTGATCGCCAGGTTGGAAGAATTCCAAGTCACGGCGGTGTCTTTTGGCATCGCCGACCAGGCGCAGCACGCCTACGCGCTGATCCCCGAGATCAGGGGCGCCGACCTCGACCTGCTCTTTGTCGACATGCTCACCTATGCCACCTCGTCGACCATCGGCGCGATATTTCGCGAGATCGACCTGCCGATCGTGCTGGTCGCGCTCCAGCCGCTGCCGGCGATGGATTACGAGCACGGTTCGACCTTGATGCAGCTTTTGAACGACGACATCTGCTCGCTGCCCGAGTTTACCGGTGTCGCCGTGCGAATGGGACGTCAAGCACCTCCCTGCATCATCGGTATGCTCTATGACGACCCGCAGGCCGATGTCGAGCTGGCAGAATGGTGCGCCATCGCCCACGTGCTGCACGACCTGCACCGCGCGCGGCTGGGCCACATGGGCCACGTCCTGGAAGCGATGCTCGACATGCACACCGACCCCACCGCGCTGACGGCGGTCTTGGGCGCGCACGTGGTACAGTGCGAACCGGACCAACTCTTGCAGCACTATCAAGGGATCGACGAAACCGAGATCAGGGACAAAGAAAAGGAAATTCTGGCTTTTTTTGACACGCCCGATCCGATCTCTGATCCGCTGACGACTCGACTCACCGCCGGCGATCTGCGCATCGCCGCGCGCGCGGCAATCGCCCTGGATCGCTTTATCGAGGCCCAGTCGCTCGATGGGCTGGCCTACTATTACGAAGGCGTTCAGGACTCGCCGATCCGCGAGTTGATGACCAACCTGATCGTCGGCAATTCGCTGCTCACCGGCGCCGGCTTTCCAATGTGCGGCGAGTTTGACCTCAAAACCTGTGTGGCGATGATGATCATGGATCGGCTGGAAATGGGCGGCAGTTTTGCCGAGTTTCATCCCGTCGATTTCAAGCGCGATTCGGTGCTCGTCGGGCACGATGGGCCGCACCACATCAACATCGCCGACCGAAAACCAGTGCTGCGCAGCCTGCTCAAATATCACGGCAAACCGGGCCATGGGGCCAGTGTCGAGTTTAGCATCCGGGAAGGGCCGATCACCCTGCTTTCGACCTCGCTCAACGCCGAGGGCAAATTCAAGTTTGTGCTCGCCGAGGGGCAATCGCTGCGCGGGCCGATCCCGCCTACCGGCAACACCAACACCCACGGACGGTTCGCACCCGACGTGCGCACCTTTCTAAGGCGCTGGTGCGCGCAAGGCCCAACCCACCACTTTGCGTTGGGCATCGGGCACTGCGCAGAAACAATCCAGACCATCGCCGAAATACTCGACATCGAAAGCGTCATTGTTACTTGAACGGAGAAACCAGCGTGAGGAAACCCAACATTCTCATCTTTATGACCGATCACCAGCGCGCCGACACGGTGCTGCCCGAGCACCCGGCGCGCATGCCCCACGTCGAGCGGCTGGCACAAGAAGGTCTGACTTTCACGCAGACCTATTGCCCCGCGCCGCACTGCTGCCCGGCGCGGGCGACCTTCTTCACCGGCCTGTACCCGTCGGGCCACGGCGTGTGGAACAACATCTGCAACCGCCAGGCGTTGAGCACCGGCCTGAACGATGGCGTCAAGCTGTGGAGCGAGGACCTGCGCGATGCCGGCTACCGGCTCCACTTTTCCGGCAAGTGGCACGTCAGCGTCGAAGAATCGCCCGCCGATCGGGGCTGGAGCGAGCACTATGTCAGTGGGGCGAAAGGCGCCTATCACGGCGTGCAGTGGGATCACTACCGGCAGTTGGCTGCCCAGCCCAAACCCACCGCGCGCGGCGAGGGCGAGATTTTGCGTCCCGGCTACGGTACTTACCGGCTGTACGGCACCGGCAGCGACGAGGGCAACCCGCACGACGAGACCGCCGTCGGCAAGGCGCTGGAGGTGCTGAACGGCCTCAAGGAGAGCGATCAGCCGTGGTGTCTGTACATTGGTGCGATCGCGCCACACGATCCTTACATCGTACCCCAGCGCTACCTCGATATGTACGACCTCGACGATGTGCCGCTGCCCCCCAGCTTTTTCGACGAACTGGCCGACAAGCCGCGCATCTACCAACGAATGCGCGAAATGCGCTTTGGGCAGCTTTCGGAGCGCGAAGCGCGCGAGGGCATCCGTCACTTTTGGGCTTACTGCACCTACCTCGATGACCTGTTCGGCCAACTGCTCGACGCGCTGGAACGAACCGGGCAGGCCGACAACACCCTGGTGCTGTACACCTCCGACCACGGTGATTACTGCGGCGAGCACGGCCTTTTTGCCAAGGGCATCCCCTGCTTCAAGGGCGCGTATCACATCCCGGCGGTGATCCGCTGGCCCGACGGCATCCAGAATCCGGGCCGCCGCGTCGACGCCTTTGTCTCGCTGGCCGATTTCGCGCCGACCTTCATCGACCTCGCCGGGCTGCCGGTTGACCGGCATTTCGCCGGGCGCAGCCTGCGGCCCTTTTTGGAGGATCGGACGCCCGACCAGTGGCGCGATGCGATCCACACACAATGCAACGGTGTAGAGCTTTATTATACACAGCGATCGGTGATGACCAACGAGTTCAAATACACTCTTAACGGCTTTGATATGGACGAGCTGTACGATCTGCGCCGCGATCCGCACGAGATGCATAACCTCGCCAGCGACTCGGCCTATGCCGGCGTTGTGCGCGAGATGTGCCGTCGCATGTGGCAGTTTGCCTACGAGCAAGACGACGCGGCGATCAATCCCTACATCACTGTCGGCCTGGCTCCTTACGGTCCGGCCGAAGCATTTCAAAGCTGACTGCCAACCATCGACGACAGACTGCATCGCCAACCAATCCGTGGTCGGCGATCAATAGTAAAGGCAAGTGTTTATGCTCCGCAAAAGCGACGTCAACTGGCTGCTGCTCGAAGCGCGCAAGCACCCCGAAGCCGCGCCGCAGCTGATTGAAGCCTTGATCGAACGGCTGGCCGAGCTCGACAAGGAAAATGAGGGCCTGCGCGATCAGATCATCCGCTTGCAGCACCGACAAACACCCGTGCAGGAAAGCAGCAGCGCCCAGGTGCAAAGCCTGCGCCGCCAGATCGACGTGCTTAAAGGCATCGTCGACGGCCAAGCGACCAGCGAAAACGCGCTTGTGTTCATCTCCGAACGGCTGCAGGCCGCACGCACGTCGGTAGGGCGCGCGCAAGACCTGGCCCGGCAGGGCCAATCGATGCTCGGCAAGCACACCCTGCTCGATCTGGCCGGGCTGCTGGCCGTGCGCCCGCACGACGAGATATTGATGTTGAGCAGCCTGAGCCGGGGGTTCAAAATCCTCGCCTCGGACGTCGCGCCGATGATCGACGAAGAGCACTGGCCCACAACAGAAGGCCCGGCGCTCAAAGCGGGCGAACGGCTGACCGTCACCATCGCCGTCGGCGAACCGCCCCGCTTCTGGACGGTCGCCACCGCGCGCGGCTATGCACAGCGCTTTGTGCGCGTCGCCTTTGACCAGACGATCGAAAAAGCGGGCACGCTCTTTGCCAGCCCGTTTCACAATGATCCGCCGGTGGCAATCCTCGACGGCTCGCGCGGTGACGTGATGCTCCTCTCACGTTGGGGCGAGGCGGTCCGCTTTGCCCAGCACACAATCGACGTCGCCGGTTCCGTCGCTACTCAACTTGACCCCGATGACCGCTTTGTCGCGGCCATCGCCCTGCCGCAGGACGCAGAAATCTTGATCCTGACCACCTCCGGCCACGCGGCCCGCTATGACACCCAAAAACTCGAGGCGATTGCCAAACCGGGCGCAAAAAGCCGCCGCATTTTCCTGGCCCGCGACGTGATGTCAATGCTCCCCTGCCCGCCGGACACCCACTTGCTTTACCTGACCTATGGCGGCAAGCTGCACCTGCTGCCGACGGGCGAGATCGACCTGCTGGCGCGCGTCGGAGCAGGCCAGGAACTGCCACAGATCAAGCGCGATCCGATCCTCGCCGCCACGCTCGTCCCCTCAAGCTGGCTGTAGGGCCTACCCTATGAAATATCTTTCCATTTTGTGCGAGGTTCTCCGAGCAACCTCGTCCTGTTCAATTCCAACTCACTCGGGGTAGGAGGCTGCAATGCGCATCGGGATTGATTTCGGCACCACCAACTCGGGCGCCGCCTGGTTCGACGGCAAGCAAGTTCACCTCTTTCCCATCGATCCGACGAGCGCCAACCCCACTGTGATCCGCTCGGTGTTGTACATCACCTGCGACGGAGAAACCTTTGTCGGCAAGGAAGCCATCGACCAGTACTATGCGCAAAATATCGGCCGGGCGACCCGGATGGCGCGCAAGTGGATCGGCGAGATCGAGGTCGAAGGCGGCGATATGTACTTTATCCGCGACGTGTACGTGCTGGTCGACGAACTGCTGCCCGGCCGCCTGCTGCGCTCGCTCAAAAGCGGGCTGGCCACCACCTACGACGGCACACAGATTTTCGACCGCTATCACACGCTGGAAGCATTGATTGCCATCTATTTGCGCACAGTCAGAGAGCGCGTGGAAAAGCTGGCGGGGGAAAAGGTCGACCATGTGGTGCTGGGCCGGCCGGTCAACTTTGTCGGCGAGGCGGAGTACAACCAGCAGGCCCAGAAGCGGCTGCGCCAGGCCGCCGAGATGGCCGGATACACGAACATCGACTTTGAGCTGGAGCCGATTGCTGCCGCATTAAGCTACGAATTGAGCGTTACAAAGCCGCAGAACATCGTCGTGTTCGACTTTGGCGGCGGCACCTTGGACATCACCGTGATGCGCGTCGGCCATAAAAGTGGTCGAGGCGACGAAGGCAGCCGCAAGGTGTACGCAACGGGCGGCGTGGGCATCGCCGGTGACATGTTTGACCGGCGGATCATCGAAGGGCTGATGCTGGAGCATTTCGGACGCGGCTCCACCGTCCAAATGGGCGTCGACCGGGCGATCGCGCCCTTTCCCAGCCAGTACACTGACGCGCTAACCAACTGGCAGACGGTGCTGGACCTCAACCGGCCCGAAACGCTGCGCTTTTTCAGCAACGCCGAGATCACCAGCAGCCAACCGGCCCGCATCCGCGCCCTTGCCTCATTGGTGATCAACAACTATGCGATGCACCTGTTCGACGAGATGGAACGGGCCAAGATCGCGCTTTCGGACGCCTTTTTCGACCTCATCCAGGTACAGGGCGAGGACATCCACATCTGGCAGCCGATTGCGCGTGGGCAGTTCGAGGCGCTGATCGCCGACGAAACGCAACGCGTCGAAACCTGCCTGCTCGACACACTCAAGGCTTCAGGGCTGGGCGCGGATGACATAGACGCCGTGGTGCGCACCGGTGGGTCGGCGCAGATTCCCCGCTTTGTCGAGATGCTGGGCCAGCACTTTGGTCCCCAAAAAGTCGTCCTCGCCGACGTGTTCAACAGCGTCACCGCCGGGCTGGCGATCCGCGCAGCAATGACGTGAAATAAAAAAAGCGGGAGACGCTCGAGCATCTCCCGCTTTGCGATACGACAGCTACGGATCCTGCAGAATCAGCATCCCGCGCTGCGTGGTTTCGGCCACCCAGCCAGTGCACCGCGCATTAGACAACTTCCACCACGTCAGTCCATCCACAACCTGCGGCCCGTCTACCGCCGTAAACTGCTCACCGGAGCCCGCGCCGCCGCACAACAGATCGGTGTCGGACTTGTTAGCATAGCCCGGCGAAACGCGCACGTTGACCGTGCCGGGATAGACCACCACCACATTCGCCCCTACCCGGATGGCGCATGGCGTGGCGACCACAGATCGAGCGCCCACACCCCCACCTGAAGCTGCCGGTGTCACCGCCTGCGTTCCCACTGATCCCGATGCGGGTTCAAGAACGACGTAGAACAAAATAATCCCGATCAACAGGATGCCAAAGCCAATAATTAGCAGATCGCGCAGTCCTTTCATTTGTCAAACCCCTTTCCCCTCCTTGCAGTCCAGCGCATAACGATATAACCATTATAAAACAAATGCTGCTTGGGGTCAATCTATGGTGAATGGTGTTTGTCAGTTCAGCCTGCTAGCCACCCTCGCGAGAATGAGCCAAATCCCGTGTAACGCGGGCAATGTGCAACGCAAAACGCGTTGCTTGTTGCAAGGGAAGGGGAGCAGGAGTTGGGTAAACTCGACTAAGCCAAGCGCAAAGTGCCTTAGCCTGATGCCGCTGGGGCAAAGCCCCCATCGAGGGGCCGGATTTGAACCTGCCGGGCTTTGTCCTCTCCGCCCGGACGTGAACGTCCGGGCGGGGTAGTCTGTCTTTTCAGCGTCACCCGGCATAAAAAGCGATACCAATGGTGCCCGGTCCCACATGCGTACCTACAACAGGGCTGACCTCGGCGCGATGAATTTGGGCAGGGCCAAACTGATCGCGCACCAATTCGGCCACCTGGTCTCCTGTAAGCGGGCAGTCGACATCGGCCACGGCCACCTCGGCCATCTTGCTTCCGCCCAAACGCTCGTGGATGGTTTCGAGAATTTGCGCAATGGCTTTGTGCTTTGTGCGCGCCTGAGACAAGGGGGTGATTTGTCCATCCAAAAAGTGCAGTATGGGCTTGATTTGGAGCACCGTCCCCATCAGCCACTTGATCCGGCCAATGCGCCCGCCCCGGCGCAAATATTCCAGGGTGTCGACCACAAAAAGAAAATGAACTTTGGCGCGCATCTCTTCTGCGGCGGCTACCACCTGGTCTAGCGATTGGCCTGCTGCGGCGGCGCGAGCGGCAGCCAAAACCACAAATCCCTGCCCCATTGAACTGGAAAGCGAATCGACGACGCGAATGGTCAGATCGGGCAAATGCTCTTGCGCCGCCTGCGCGCTGGAGACCGTGCCGCTGATCTTGGATGAGGCCAACACACTGACAATGGCCTTGTCCTCGGCACCCAACTGCCGAAAAAAGATCTCAAATTCGCCAACAGAAGGCTGCGAGGATACGGGCAGCGTCTTGGACTCTTTGAGGCGGCGATAAAAAGTGGGAGGATCCATGTCGACGCCATCTCGGAAACGATCGCCATCCCAAAACAGCCACAAGGGAATGACCGAAACATCCAGACCCTCCAAAGCGATTGAGGGAATATGAGCGGAACTATCTGTGACCACTGCAATTTTTGTCATTGTTTTTCCTTTTATATGTGGCGGGCCAACACAGCAATAATGGTAACCATTCAGGCTGGCGGTTGAAACCGCGCCTATCGAGCCTTCGGCTGACCGTCCAATCGCACAAGCTAAAACGCAAAGTGCCTGAACGGTTACCAACAATGTCCTATTCAAGTGCCTTGCGTAGCGCATTGTAGGCCGGCTTGGGTTGGTATGATTCGTCAAAAAGCAGCGCCGAGCCACTACCCTTGAAAGAGCTGGGCACCCAGGAATAGCGGTCGGTAAAACCCCAGGTGATGAACGCCGTACACGCCTCGGCATCGAGGCAGGTTTGCATGGCATCGCGGTATACCTCAGCCTGGCGCTCGAATTTAGCTTCGCCTGGCGGGTCAGTCACGCGCACGTCCAGCTCGGTGATGTGTACCTCCAACCCCAGCGCGTTAAGCCGGGCGATGTTTCCGGCCACCGAGGCCCAGTCGGGCGGACGTGCCGCGGTGATGTGCATTTGCAGCCCCACGCCATGGATCGGCACGCCGCGTTCCAGCATCCCCTTGACCAGTTCGTACACCGCGTCGGCCTTGCGGTTCATCTGTTCGGCGTTAAAGTCGTTGTAAAAGAGTTTGGCCTCGGGGTCGGCCTCGTGAGCAAACTGGAAAGCCAGGTCCAGGTAATCGTCGCCGATGGCCTTGTGCCACACCGTCGAGCGTATCGCCGCGCCGCTGTCGCTGATCGCCTCGTTGACCACATCCCATACCTGTATGCGTCCCTTGTAGCGCCCCACCACGGTGAAAATGTGCTCGCGCATCACCTCGATCAATTCTTCGCGCGTCCAGTCGCCTTTCTCCACCCAGCCGGCCAACTGCTGGTGCCAGATCAGCACATGACCGCGCACCTGCATGCCGTTCTTTTCGGCAAAATCGACGCTCAGATCGGCATCGGCAAAGGCATACACATCGGGTTGGGGATGCACCGGGCCGAACTTGAGCGCGTTCTCGACGGTCAAAGAATTAAACTCGTGTGCCAGCGCCTGGGCATAGGACCGATCGCCGCGCAGCGGGCCGGGCGACACCGCCGCGCCAATACTCAACCCGTGCCGGTCGGCCAGTTCGCGCAGCGATGGCGATGATGGATGATAGCCCCCTTGCGCTTGTAAACCGGAAATTTGCACCATCGATTCCTTTCCTTTTTCCATTTCTACGTTGACATGGTAAAGGGCCAGCTTGCCACCGGGCGGGACGTTGACGCCGAGATAAGCAACCCGGTCGGGAAACAGCCCTGGATCGGCGAACTGGGCCACTTGGTCCTCGTCGACCAGAATGATCAACTGATCATCGACGTGACGCAGTGTGAGCGTGACCCGGCCCTTGCCTATGGACGCCGGGAACGACTTTGAAAACGCGGGGCTGTCCTTGCTGCCATCCCAATAGGACACGCCGATCCCGCCGTCTTGCACGTTCAGGTCGAGCCGGCGGATGCCCTGCCACCACTCGCCTTTCGACAGCACGCCAAACAGCGTAAATGCACCCCAATCCCCCTCGACGATTTCCATCTCGACCTGCACGCCCCACGCATTGTAAAAGGCGATGTGCGGGCCACGCGCGTTGACGGCGGTCAAATAGCCGCCACTGGCGGCAAACAACAACCCATCGTCGAGCACCTGCACACCGTCGAGCGAGGCCCATGATGGGTCTCGTGCCAGGTCTTGCGCCGTGTCGCGCACCCATTCGATCGAGGTCGGCGTCGATGTCGGTTCGGGGGTCGCCGTGGTCGCCATCGTGGCGACAGGCTCAACGGTGGGACGGCACGCCGCGGCGGCAAACAGCAGGCAAGCCAGAACCAGGCCGGAAATCTTGTTGAATGTCATATCACTCCTCTCCCATACCTGCAAGTTCGAAAAATCCGGCCTGCGCCAGACCGGCGCGCAGCCGTGCGACCTCGGCAGCGTTCAAGCGCCGGAAAGGCCGCCGGCAGTGCCCGCAGTCGAAACCGAGCATGCGCAGCATCTCTTTGATCGCCGGCAAATCATACGCCGTCCACACGTCGATCACCCGGTTGGCCGATGATTGCAGCCGCCGCGCCTCGTCGATATCTCTGTTACGAAAAGCGTCGTAAAGTTTCACATAGTGCCGGGTCAGAACATTGTACGTGCTACCGATCGCTCCATCCACACCGACGGCCAGCATCGGCGCGAATAGTTGATCGGGGCCGCAAAAGACGTTGAGCGAATCGCCAGCCAGAGCCAAAATCCGCTCCAGCAGGTACAGGTCAAAGGCGCTGTACTTGAAGCCGCGCACATTGGGAATCTGGCACAGTTCCCACATCTGCGCGGCAGTGACGTTGACGCCGGTCGCGCCAGGGATGTAATAGATGTACAGCGGCAGCGGCGAGGCCCCGGCGATCAACTCGTAATGCTCTTTGATCGCCTCAAAGCCGACGTTGTAGTAAAAGGGCGGGATCGAGGCTACCGCATTGGCACCGGCCTGCTCAGCGTGCCGCGCCAGCACCAGCGCGTCCGCCGTCGCCGCCGCCCCAACGTGGACGATCACCGGCACGCGCCCGTTGACCTGTTCGAGCACCGTCTCGGCCATCAACTGACGCGCCTCTACGGGCAGCAAAATACCCTCGCCAGTGCCACCGCACACGTAAAAACCACCTGCCCCGCAGTCGATCAGCCAATCGACCAGGCGGCGAGCCACTTGAGTGTTGACCTGGTCATCCTTGGTCAGCGGCGTCACCAGCGCCGGCCAGACACCTCGATATTTTTCCAAATTTACCTCCCTGCAGCCATATCTGAACTCATTATACGATAACTTGCCGACAAACAAAAAACCCCGAGTCATTTTTGCGACTCAGGGGTTTCTAAAGCGATTGATTCAGTTCCACACCAGCTATTCGACGAACACTTCGACGCGCTCGCCGCCCTCGTCGTCTTCGACCTCAACCAATTTGCCCGAAGCGCCTTCCTTGATCGCCCGCATCAGCTCGTTCCAGTCAAAATCTTCCAGGTCAGGTGAGAAACGAGCACCCATCTTGGTGGCAACGTTGACCAGGCTCAACGGCAAATTAACGTTGACTTTGACACGGCCCGTCCCCACATCGGTCACACGGACGCGGAACCACTTGGTCGAGGCCGAGCGTTCCTGGGCTTCCCGCTGAGTCGACTGGGCACTGCGCAAGGCGTCGAGCAACCTGGCCCCTTCGGCAGCGGTGATCTTGCCCTCACTGATCATCTGCAAAATACGCGCTCTCTCTTCACTCATCTACATGCCTCCCTACCCCACCTAATCTCGCTGTAACAACGATACGGCTTCTTCCGAGGTGATCTCGCCTTTGGATAGCTGCTCCAGAATACGCTGCCGCTCCTGGGCCGACAACTCGATGATGCGCTCCTCCACTTCATAGCCTAGCGCCCGGATGACCTCGTTAAGCCGCGCGCGCACGGTGGGATACGACATCCCCAGTTCTTGCTCGACGCGGGTGATTTTGCCCTCACAGCGAATAAAGGTGTCGGCAAAAGCAAGCTGGTCGGGCGAAAGCTGATAAAACCGGCCCAACGTAAAATGGCCTTCCACTGCCGTCCCGCAGGCTCGACAATAGAGCCGCGTCACGGTCAACGTTTCGCCGCAAACCGGGCACCGCCCAATCACAGGATACATAGATACCTCCACAGTCGCCGATCATTAAAAAATTAAAGCGAGGAATGAATTTTCTTAACCTTTCACTCAAGATTGTATCACGACCTGGCGCGTCTGTCAAGAAATTTGACTACCTTCGCGGCAGGTTCATAAACATCGAACCGGGCAAATTAAAACCGTATTGCCTTAATACGGCATCACACGCCGGGCGCACGCCGGTAGGACCGTGATACCCATTGATTTTGCCTTCGGGCGTGTCGCCTTGGTCAAAGAATTTAAAAATCTCTTGCAGGACGACCGTCTCGCCTTCCATGCCGACGATCTCGCTGATGCTGACCACCTTGCAGCCGCCGTCACGCAGGCGCAAAGCCTGTACAATCAAATGCCCCCCCTCGATCAAGGCCAATACGAGTAAACACTTGTGCCGTCAAAATAATACACGGTTCGGTCAGGAAATTGGTCGATCAACGGGCCGGTCAGCACACCGCACTCGCTCGCATAGACTATATCACCGTCGAGCGCAGGCGAATTGAGCGAAAAAAGAACGGCATAGTCTTTCCAGCCACGTTCGGCGGTGCGCACGACGACGAGCGCGTTGTGCAAATTTGCTCGTTCCAGGATTTGCTTGGGCTGGGCCGTGATGCCAAACAGCCCATAGTAAGCCTTGAACTGCCAGGGTAAATAGACCAGCAGCGAAACAGCAGTCAGCAGCGCCAAAACACCGGAGAAAATGCGCCGCGGCCATATCCCCCGCGCGCGCGCCCACGCTCCCACACGCACGATCCCATTGGCCGAGAGCACTATCAAGAGCGAAGCGATCCCGTGCGTATAGCGCGGCCCAAAGAGATTGCCGTTGGTCCAATAGGCGACATAGGCCAGGATCAACGACAGGGCCGTACCGGCCAGAAAGATATCCCAGAAGCGGCGTGGTTTGAACAAAAACCCGGCGATCACAAAAACCAGACTGAGCGCAGGCCAGCCGTGCAGCCAGGTCGCCAACCGTCCCACCACCCACACCGACTCGCCCAGCCCTAACCACAGCGAGTTGCCCTCCGGCTGCGGTCCGTGTCCCGGTCCAAACCCGACGCGATCGTAGGGCCAAAAAAGCACATAGGGTGAAAGCAGCGGATCGCCGGTCCAGATCGCGTTGAACACCGGGATCGCCAGCGCCAGGGAAGCAAATCCCACGCCCAACACCCACAACCGCCACCACT